>CAYMZF010000008.1:0-28668 GCA_964394905.1 uncultured Gammaproteobacteria bacterium | reverse complement strand
TTCCATTTTTTTTATTTTTTTTTGGTTAATACTCGGGTTAATACTTAAAAAATCTCTAATAAATAAAGGTCTTTTAAGTATTAACCTAATCATATTAACGACATTGTTAATGAACCCTTTTAATGTCAAATGTTAGCACTTAAAAAAGATTTTGTCAAGACATTTTTAAAATATCAAAAAAGTGCTTAAAATAAGCACTTTTTTATCTTTTTTTCTATTTAACTTATTGTAATTTATTTTTTAAATAATTAATCAGTTCATCCACGGTTATTCTTTTTTGTTCCATAGTATCTCGATCTCTTATAGTTACATCGTTATTTTCCAAGCTAACAAAATCAACCGTCACACAATACGGAGTTCCAATTTCATCCTGACGACGATAACGTTTACCGATATTACCATTATCATCAAATTCACAACGCCATTCTTTTTTTAAGATATTAAAAATCTCCTTAGCTTTAGTTACTAGTTCCGGTTTATTTTTTAATAATGGAAAAATCGCTACTTTAATCGGAGCAATTATTGGATTTAATTTTAAGACTACCCTAATATCATCATCAATTTTTTCTTCACAAAAAGCTTCGGTTAAAACCGCTAAAAAAGTTCGACCAACCCCGGCTGAAGTTTCAATGATATAGGGAATAAATTTTTTATTATCACTTGGATCCAAATAACTTAAATCTTGACCGGAAAATTTACTGTGTTGAGTTAAATCATAATCCCCTCTGACATGCAAACCTTCCAATTCTTTAAATCCGAAAGGAAAATTATATTCAATATCATAAGCCTCTTTGGCATAAAAAACTAAATTTTCATGCTGATGCCATTTTAAATTTTCCGCTTTGATTCCTAAATCTAAATAAAAATTAAAACGAATATTTTTCCAGTCTTCATAATATTTTTTAAAATCCTCCGGCTTTACAAAATATTGCATTTCCATTTGTTCAAATTCTCGAGTACGAAAAATAAATTGACGAGCCGTAATTTCATTTCTAAAAGCTTTACCGATTTGAGCGATACCAAAAGGAATTTTAACCCGAGTTGAATCCAAAACATTTTTGTAATTAACATAAATTCCTTGGCAAGTTTCCCCTCGTAAATAGACTGGATCTTTTTCCATATCGCCGGTAAAATTTCCTAAATTAGATTTAACTAATAAATTAAAATTTCGAGCTTCGCTAAATTCGGTTGAACCGCAAGTCGGACATTTAATTTTTCCTTTATTGCTTTTAAAAATTTTATTAATTTCCTCTTCGCTCATTTTTTCATCAGCTCTAATTCCATAATCTTCCAAAAGAGTATCCAAGCGCAATCGAGTATGGCATTTTTTACATTCCGTTAACGGATCGGAAAAACCTTTAATATGACCGGATGCTTCCCAAACTTTAGGATTCATAAAAATAGCCGAATCTAAACCGACAATATCATCCCGAAACTGAGTCATATTTTTCCACCATAAATTTTTAATATTATTGGCCAGTTCTACACCATAAGGACCAAAATCATATACGGCGGCAAATCCGTCATAAATTTCCGAAGATGGAAAAACAAAACCTCGTCGTTTACACAATGAAATTATTTTATCCATTTTATTTTGTTCTTTGCTATCCATATTATTATTTTAAATTTTTTAAATTTCGTTCAAAGGCTTGATATTTAAAATACTCAAAGCATTTTCCGCCACCAAAGAAATAGTATAGATAAAAGTTAAACGGGTGGTTAAAGCCTTAAAATCGCCCGATAATATTTTTACCTTTTGATAATAATCATTAAACATCTGAAATAATTCAAACAAATATTTAACGATTTCACTTTGATCATATTTTTTTTGCGATTGAATAATCACTTCCGGATATTTGGCTAAATGCAAAATTAAATCTTTTTCTATTTTAGTATTTAAAAAACTACTGTTAAACTTACCGTTATTTTTAAATTTAGCTTTTTTTAATAAACTTTTTATTCTAACCAAACCATACAAAATATATAGAGCGTTAAAACCGTCAAATTTAACCGCTTCATCAATATCAAAAACAATAATTTTTTCGGGTGAAACTTTTAACATTTCAAATTTTAATATAGCCACTGTTAAAGCCTGACAATTTTTATCTATTTTCTTAACACTCCAATCGGCATGTCTTTTTTTTGTTTCAGTTATTAAACAATTTTTAACTTTTTCGTATAAATCAAAATACGGAATAGCGTTACCGGAACGCGATGACATCATTCCTTCGGGTAAGGTTATAAACTCATAAGGCAAATGATTTATTTTTTGTTTGTAACCGGCTAACGATAAAACTTTAGCCAATTGTTTAAAGTATAGACTTTGACGAACATCAACTACAATATATGAATCTTTTAAACCTTTAAAATTGAGCTCTTTAGCGGCCGCTAAAGCCAAATCAGCTACCGGATAAAGAGCCGTGCCGTCAGTTCTAATAACCGGCAAAACTCCCAATTGATACGGTTCCAAATCGGCGATAATCGCTCCCTGACTTTTTATTAAAATTTTTTTATCAATTAAATTTTTTACTATTTTGAATCCGTTGTTTATAACTTCACTTTCAAAATATGTTTTTTTAAATTTAATATTATTTTTTTTATAAACTTCATTAAATTCTCTTAGACTTATCTTCCTGGTTTTTTTCCATAAAGAATAATTTTTACCTTGATGTTTTTCAATATCCGACATAATAGCGCTAACTTCTTCCGCCACCTTCGGATCATCACTCATTTTTTTAACCGTTTCGACATAACATTCATTCAAATTTTTGCTATAAGCTTTTTGATACGACCAAATAGCTTTGGCAGTATGAATACCAAAATCATTAATATAGGAAACCGGATAAGAACAAAAACCGTTAGCCTTAAAAATATTAACCATAGAATCACCAAAACAAACATTTCTTAAATGACCGATATGAAAATTTTTATGAGTATTAACGTTAGAAAATTCAAAAACAGTTATTTCTTTTTGTCCAAAATTATTCCAACCATATTTATTTTTTTGTCCTAAAATATCGGTTAAAATTTGATCGGCCAAATAATCCGGTTTAAGAAAAAAATTTAGGTATGATCCAATAATTTCCGTTTTTAATAGAATACCGGATAAATCATTATCTGATAAAATTTTATTTTGTAATTCTTTGGCGATAAGCTCGGGAGTTAAATTATTTTCTTTGACTAATTTAAATATCGGTAAAGAAAAATCACCCCAATCATGATTTTGAGGATAAACTAAAGATTTAGGATCAATCGCTAATTTTTCCGCCATTATTTTTTTTATTTCTTCCATTAACATAAGAGCTAAACTAATTTAACTTTAATAAATTGTCTTTTACCTCGACTAATAATTAAACCGTCAACCAATTTTACTTCCAAATTAACATCAGTTATCACTTGTTCGTTTATTTTTATACCGCCTTGTTCAATTAAACGACGGGCTTCGCCGTTACTACTGGCTAATTTTCCGACAACTAACAATTCAACGACTTTTTTATTTCCAATCGGTAATTCAATTTCGGTAATCTCGGTCGGAATTTCCTTTTTTTGAAAAGTACTGACAAAATAATCTTGAGCTGAACGAGCCAAATCCTTACCATGAAAAATTTTAACTATATCATAAGCTAATTTCATTTTTAAATCTCTCGGATTAGCTTTATTGTTTTTAAAATCTTGCTTTATTTGTTCTATTTCTTCCATACTCATAAAAGTGCAATCGGTAAATAATTGAATAATGTTTTCATCAGCTTGAGCCATTATTTTTCCATACATATCAATATTATTGGCATCTAAAAAAACACCGGTACCTAAACTTTTAGACATCATTTTTTCTTTAGTTATCGGATTTTCCAGTAAAGTGGTAATAAAAACAAATTTTTCTTTATTTTTATAGCGTTGTAAAAGAGTACGACCGCATAGAGCGTTAAATTTTTGATCATTTCCGCACATTTCAACATCAACATTTAGATGAACACTGTCATAACCTTGCATTAAAGGATAAAAAAATTCATGAACATAAATAGGTTTTTCTTCTTTTAATCTTTTTTCAAACATATCACGTTCCAACATTCGCTGAACAGTAAAATTTGAAGCTAAATCCAAAACTTCGGCAAAAGTCATTTTTGACAACCAATCACTGTTATAGGCAACTTCCACCGGATTTTCTCGATCATTAAAATTAATAATCGGTGATAATTGTTTAATCCAAGTGGCAGTATTTTTTTTAACTTCCTCTTCGGTTAATTGAGTTCTAACCGCTAATTTATCAGTCGGATCTCCAATTCGAGCCGTAAAATCACCAAACAAAACAATAATTTTATGCCCCATTTTTCTAAGTTTTTCTAAAATTATATAATTAGTAGCATGACCCAAATGCAAAGCTGTACCGGTAGGATCGGCTCCAATATATATTCTTAATTGACGTCCCGACATCAATTCTTTTTTTAATAATTCTTTGGACGGTAAGATTTCAGCCACGCTTCGGGACAATAATTCATCAATTATGTGAGCGTCGGTAATAATTTTACTCATATTTTTATATTTTATTTATATTAAAAAACAACAAGATAATAGTTATTTCAATATTATATACAATTATTGTATATTATTTACGGCTTTTTGGCAAACTACCGTATTAATTATCAAACGACAATTTTCTTTTACATTTTTTTTTAATATGCTATAATTTAGATATAATTTAAATATAATTTTAAAATTAAATTTTAAAAAATATGCTATCATATCGAGCTATTTTAAAAGAATCATGGAAAATATCTTGGAAAAACAAATTTTTATGGTTTTTTGGTTTTTTTGCCGCTTTAATAAGTTTTAATGTGGAATTAAAAATATTTTCCCGTTCTTTAAATCAAGAATCAGGTTTAAGTATTTTAAACAATATTAAAACCTTTTTAAACACCGGAATTTTTTCTAAAAACTCTTGGCAAAATATATTGGAATTATTTAAAACCGATACTGCCACTATTTTGTTATTAATATTAGTTTTACTGATAATTTTAGCCCTAATCGCTTTTTTTGCTTGGTTGGCCACTTCTTCACAAATCGGAATAATCAGTTCGGTTAATAAAATAACTAAAAACAGCCGAGAAAAACTGTCCATAAAAAACGGAATTAAAGCCGGTAATAAAAAATTTTGGCCGATATTTGCTATAAATATAATCATTGCTGTAGTTATAAACGCCATTTATTTACTTACCAGTTTATTACTTGTCTCCGTAGCTTTTAAAAGTCAAACTACTTTAGCTTTAATCTTTGGTTTGGTTTATATAATCGCCGTTCCATTATCTTTAGTTTTTTCTTTTGTTTTAAAATACGCTATCGCTTATTCCATTATTGAAAACAAAAAATTTATTAATTCTATCAAACAAGGTTGGAGATTATTTATTAATAATTGGTTAATCAGTATTGAAATGGCGATAATATTATTTTTAATAAACATTTTAGCCATCATTTTATTATCATTTGCTTCTTTTATTCTTTTTTATTTATTCTTCAGTTTAGCTTTTGCCTTAGTTTTAATGACTTCCTCAGTTCTTCTATTTTGGGTAATAATAATAACAGGAATTCTCATTCTATTAGCTATAACTATATTAGGTGGAGCTTTATTAAATACCTTTCAAATAACTTCTTGGACTAATTTATTTATTTCCCTTAGAGATAAAAAGGAAGTCAGTAAAATAGAAAGAATTTTTCAAGATACGGAATTAAAATAAATCTATGAGTGGATTTGATTCAATTTCCAGTTTGTTTAAAAACGATAAAAACAATAACAGTGCCCAAGATAAACTATCCAAAAAACAACAGGAAATAACAAATAAAGACATCGAGCGACAAACTCAAATTCAAGCCCAAAAACTGGGTTTGTCTTATGTTGATTTATTTGGCTTTCCGATAGATCATGAGGCCATGCTACTAATACCGGAAGATCAAGCCATTAAAGAAAAATTGGTCTGTTTTTTTTATGACGGTGAAAATATTAAATTAGGCACCACTAATCCGAACAACGCTAAAATTAAAACTATAATCGACGAACTTAATAAAACTTACTTTACTAAAAGTAGTTTGTTTTTTGTTTCAAAAAATAGTTTAGACTATGCTTTAAATGTCTATAAAATAATACCTAAGCTTAAAAAAAATATAAAAGGAGTGGAAATAACCGAAGAAGATTTGGAAAAGTTTAAAAGCGCTATTACCGATTACAAAAGTTTAAACGATAAAATACGTGAAGTAAGCGTTTCTGATATTGTCACCTTGCTTTTGGCCACCGCTTTAAAAACTAATTCCAGCGATATCCATATTGAAGCGGAAGCCGACAATATTATTATCCGATTAAGAATTGATGGTGTTTTGCAAGAAGCCGCTACTATTGAAAAAGACAAATGGAAAAAAATAATTTCCCGTATGAAAATTTTAGCGGGAGTCAAAATAAACATTGAAGACAAACCCCAGGATGGTCGTTTCTCAGTTTTTCTAAAAAATGATCATATTGATGTTCGGGCGTCTTTTTTGCCAACCGCTTTTGGTGAAAGTGTCGTTATGCGATTATTAAAATCCAGCTCAGTCGGATTATCTTTTGATGATTTGGGTTTAAGTCCTCAAGCCTACAAAATACTAAAAAAAGAAATTGAAAAACCAAACGGTTTAGTATTAACCACCGGTCCGACCGGTAGCGGTAAAACCACCACTCTTTATGCTATTTTAAATCAATTAAACCAACCGGGAACCAAAATAATTACTTTAGAGGATCCGATTGAATATCAATTAACCGGAATTAACCAAAGTCAAATTGACGCCAAAGCCGGTTATACTTTTGCTTCAGGTTTAAGATCAGTTTTGCGCCAAGACCCCGATATTGTGATGGTCGGTGAAGTTCGAGATTTAGAAACAGCTGAAATAGCTATTCAGGCCAGTTTAACCGGTCATTTAGTATTATCAACTCTTCACACCAACGATGCCGCCGGAGTTATTCCTCGTTTAACGGACATGGGTATAAAACCATATTTATTATTACCTTCCATTAATGCCGTTGTCGGTCAAAGATTGGTTAGAAAATTATGTCCTAAGTGCAGACAAATTCAAAAGTTAACTACTGAAGACGAACTTCAAGTTAAAAAAATATTAGCCGTAATTTCATCTAAAGCTGAAATTACCATTCCTAGCACCTTACCAACTTTTTATCAAGTAGGACCCGGTTGTGAAGCTTGTAGTGGTATCGGCTATAAAGGACGAATTGGTATTTACGAAATTTTTACCATGGATGACGCCATTAAACAATTAACCATGGATAATGCTCCATCTTTTAAAATATTAAAACAGGCCATTGAAAACGGTATGGTTACAATGTTACAAGACGGCGTTTTAAAAGCGGCCGCCGGTCAAACCAGCTTAGAGGAAATTTATCGAGTTATCGGAAATTTTGATTATATTGACGAATTATATAATGTCGCTCTATCACAAACTATCAGCCGAGGTATAAAACTAGAAAAAACTAAAATGCTTGAAGCTAAAGAGATGCTAAAAGATTTACCTCAAATGGCCGAAAAATTAAAACAAATTCCGGCCAAAGATTTAATTTCCAGTATTTTAGCGTTAGCCATTGAATTAAACGCCGGAGATATTCATGTTGAACCAAACGATAAAAATGTTAAAATTCGTTTTAGAATTGATGGTTTTTTACACGATATTTTAGATTTACCAAAAAATTCTTTCTTGCCATTACTGGGAGAAATAAAAATACTTTCCGGCTTTGCCACTAATGTTAAAATAGCCACTATTGACGGACGTTTTTCAATAGATTTGCCGGATAATAATAAATTAGATTGTCGAGTTTCAATTATCTCCGGCGGTTATGGCGAAACTATTGTTATCAGACTGCTTAGTGATGAAGGAAAAAATTTAAATTTAACCAACTTAGGTTTTTCTCAATATGCTTTACCGATAATAAAAAAGACTATTTTAAAAACTAAGGGTATTATTTTAACCACCGGTCCGACTGGTAGCGGTAAAACCACCACTTTATACAGTATTTTAAAAAAGGTTAATACTCCGGATACAAAAATAATTACTATTGAAGATCCGATTGAATATCAAATGGATGGGGTTATTCAAACTCAAGTTGATAATACCGCCGGCTATACTTTTGCTTCAGCTATGAGATCTCTTCTTAGACAAAATCCAAATATTTTAATGATTGGAGAAATAAGAGACAATGAAACCGCTAAAATCGCTTTAGAAGCCGCTTCCACCGGACATTTAGTTTTATCAACTATTCATACTAATAGTGCCGCCGGAGCCGTTTCTCGTTTTATGGGATTAAATATTGAACGACAAACCTTGGCTAATACCTTGGAATGCGCCATCGGACAAAGATTAGTCAGAAAATTATGTCCGTATTGCGAAAAAGAAGAAGTCGTTTTAGACGCTGAAACTTTAAATAAAATAAAAGAAACTTTAAAAATGATTAAAAATCCAAAGTTTGTTATGCCTAGTGAATTAAAATTTTATCACAGTAAAGGTTGTTCTGAATGTAATAATATCGGTTACAGGGGACAATTAGGTCTATATGAAATTTTAGAAATGAGTCCCGCCATTTCCAAAGCAATTATGAACGAAACTATAAGCGATCAAGAAATAGAAAAAATAGCTATGGAAGACGGTATGATTACCATGTTACAAGACGGAATCTTAAAAGCTTTGGCCGGATTAACCAGTATTGAAGAAGTATTCCGAGCCACTAAATAAACTAAAAACTAAATAAAACTATGTTAAACAAGAAATTTATTGATTCTTTAAAAAAAGATTATTTAAAAAAAAATAACGATCGTCGTCAGATAATCAGTTTATCCAATATTATTTTAAATAATTCCAAAAAAGCTATTTTTGCCGTTCATCGTAAGGATTTAAAATTGGCTAATGAAAAATTGAATGATAACGAAAAAATGATAAGTCAAATTATAAAAAATTTTGGTAGTGGAAGAGCTACCGAAGAAGGAGCTTTTATGGCCGGAATGGAAGAATATACGGAAGCTAAATTATTTTTTAATTTTGTCAGTACCGGAAAAATAGACAAAATAAAGGAAGTTAATGTTCCGATTGAATCATATATCGGGGGTCTATGTGATTTTACCGGTGAATTAGTCCGTCGGGCGGTTAATGAAATTATTGATAAAAACTTAAACGAAATTAAACCTATAAAAGCGGCCATTAATGAGGTTTTAAATGAATTAATAGACTTTGATATTACCGGCTATTTACGAACCAAATATGATCAAGCTCGAGGAAATTTAAAAAAGATTGAACAAATTGATTATGAAATTAGTTTAAAACGATTATGAAGATAGCGATAATTTCCGATATTCATGACAATTTGGCTACACTTGATATTTTTTTCAGCATGATCATCGCTGAAAATATTGACCAAATAATCTGTTGCGGTGATGTAACTAATAATGAAACTTTAGAAAAATTAGCCACCACTTTTACAAAACAAATTTATTTAATAAAAGGCAACGCGGAAATTTATTTAGAATCGGATTTGGAAAAATACAAAAATATAAAATACTTGGGAAGATTCGGTCTTTGTCAATTAGGAAATTTTAATGTCGGTTTATGTCACGAACCGGCTTTTATTAAAAACATATTTGATCAAGAAAAAAACATTAATTTTATTTTTTACGGTCATACTCATAAACCTTGGCAATCCATGAAAAATAAAGCGACCTTAATTAATCCGGGAACTTTGGGCGGTGTCTTTCAAAAACCAAGTTTTGCTATCTGGGATAATATCAGTGGAAAAATTAAATTAAAATTAATTCATTAGAAATAAGTATTTAGCAATAAAAATAAAAGTAGTCGCATAAGCGACTACTTTTTATTTGTTTTATCAATTAATATTTAATTTAAAAAATTATAACCCGCATAATTATCCTTAATTATTTTTTTCCAAGTAGCTGTTTCATTTTTATCGCCAATATTATTTTTATGATATATTAATAATATTCTAAGTTCATTTTTATTCTTATCTAGTGATACTATATATCTATTACCCGAAGCCTTTCTAGAAAATTTCGTACCGGCTACACGAAAATCAGATTTAAAAACAGTAATACTCTCACAACAACTAATTAAATCAATATGATCCGTTTTTAAAAATTCATCAAAATGTTCCAATTCTAAAACTATACTTTTTATAGTAACATCCCAAAAATTTTTATATTTTTTAGAAAAAAATTTTATATAATGATTTTGGGCAAATTCTTCTATTTTAACAGTATAACTAATAGACATATTCCGGATCTTCCTGAATAATAAGTTCGTATGGTATTATTTCGTCAGGCGAACATAGTTTATAAGGCAATTGCCCATGAGTAAAATTAACTATTTCCCTGGTTTTTTTATCTTGCCATTTTTTAGTTATCTTTTTAATTAAGTTTAATTCTTCTTTTTTTATTCTATCCAATTTTTCTTTTTTTGAACCATCATTTTCACTAATTAAAATAATATCACTTTTTTTATTGTCTCTACTTATTTTCCCCTCTTCTTCAAGTTCATCTAAGGCACGAAAATACAAATCCGGAACTGGACCATATTGAATTCGACGATATTGCATACCACTCATACTCTCCATTTTCTCGTAAAACCAAGCAAAATCAGCTAAATATACTAATTTAGCCAATTTAGTTTTTGGTATTTTGCCATCCCCATTAAAGCTAAAAGATCTTAAAAAAGAAAGGATCATTTCTTTATATTTTTCATAATCAGGAACAACTCCGGTTTCTATATCTTTTAAACTAACTCCAAAAATATTAGAAATTTTTTGTGCTTCAGATAAAGACAACTCCTTTTTCCCTTGTTCAACCGAGATATAAGAAGGACGAGACATCCCTAATTTATCAGCTATTTCTTGTTGTGACATGCCCTTTTTTTCTCTAAGTTCTTTTATAAATTGATTAAACTTCTTAATCATATAATTATAATTAATATTATACTTATATTATAAATCATTTAAAATATATGTCAAGTATTTTTACATTAATAAGACAAATATATTGACATATTATATAAAAAGACTATATATTAGCCCTACTCTAAAAACTATTTAGAGAAAAAACTTAAAATTGAAGCAATTTTTTAATAGCCGGAATAGCTTTTAAAGTTTCTTGTTCAGCTATTTTCATTATATCTAAAGCGATTTTTTTATTAAAGTAAGTTTTTAAACGAGACAATTCCGAATATTTGGAAATATCGGGATTTATTATTATATCCGAACAAGTTATACTGCGATTAGAAATATTAGTTAATAAAATTTCCAAAGAGCGAGAACTGGATTTGGATAAACTTAAATCTTTTTTATCTAACTTATAATGACGATAAAGATTAACGGAAATAACAATATCAGCTCCCATATCCTTAACTACAAAATCAGGAACCGGAGCACTCATTCCTCCGTCAACCAATAAACTATTACCTTGTTTTATCGGTTTAAAAGTAAACGGAATAGAAATACTGGCTCGAACCGCTTTGGAAATATCACCGCTTTTAAAAATATAGGGTTCGCCGGTCATTAAATCCGTGGCTACCAAATTTAAAGGAATTTTAGTATCGGCAAAACTTTTTCCTTCATACATTTTTTTAAAAGACTTTTCAAAAGTTTTACCGCTAAGTAATCCTTGTTTAAAACTTAAATCCCTTAAATGAGAAAATTTGTTATTTTGTTGATTTAGTAAATCTTTTTCCAATTTATTAACATCTTGAAAAAGCGCATAATGAGCTCCAACTATAGATCCAATACTACAACCAGAAATATAATCAATCGGAATTCCGTTGTTTACCAAAGTCTTAATAACGGCGATATGAGCCGGACCCCTAAAACCGCCACTACCTAAAACTAAACCGACTTTTTTTCTTTCTTTATTTTTTAAAAAATCAAACATAAAAATTAAATTACTTTTTTTAAATATTTTCCTGTATAGCTTTTTTTAGATTTGATAATATCCATCGGATTTCCGCAAGCTATAATTTCGCCTCCTTTATCACCGCCATCCGGGCCTAAATCAATTACCCAATCAGCTGATTTAATTATATCTAAATTATGCTCAATTACCAAAACCGTATTACCTTTATCAACCAAACCATGTAAAACTTTTAATAAATTTCTTACATCTTCAAAATGTAAACCGGTAGTCGGTTCATCTAAAATATATAAAGTTTTACCGGTGGAAGGACGAGATAACTCATAAGCCAATTTAATTCGTTGCGATTCTCCCCCCGATAAACTAGTAGCGCTCTGACCTAATTTAACATAACCTAAACCGATACTATTTAATATCTCTAATTTAGATCGGATACTTCTATTATCAATAAAAAACTTACAGGCGTCTTCAATGGTCATTTCTAAAATTTCAAAAATGTTTTTACCGTTATACCTTATTTCCAAAACTTCATCACTATATCTTTGACCATGGCATTCATCACATTTAACATAAATATCCGGCAAAAATTGCATCTCCACTTTTATCAAGCCGTCACCTTGGCATTTTTCGCATCGACCACCTTTTAAATTAAAAGAAAAGTGTTGAGATTTAAAACCCTTGAGTTTAGCTTCCGGTAAATCGGCTAAAGTTTCTCTGATATCGGAAAAAACACCCGTATAAGTGGCCGGATTAGACCGTGGAGTTCGGCCAATCGGCGATTGATCAATATCTATTATTTTATCTATATATTCACTACCTAAAATGGCTTGATACTTACCGGGCTCATCTTTGGAACGATAAAATTTTTTATTTAAAGCTTTAGCTAAAATATCAATTATCAAAGTTGATTTACCGGAACCGGAAACACCACTTACCACAACAAAGCTTTCTAGTGGAATTTTAACATCAATATTTTTTAGGTTGTTCTCGGCCGCTCCTTTAATTTCCAAAAATTTTCCGGAATTTTTTCTATAAACTTTGGGAGCGGAAATTTTTCTTTCACCAAATAAATATTGCGCCGTTAAAGAATCTTTACTTTTTTTAAATTTTTCCAAGTCACCGGCAAAAATAACTTCCCCGCCGTGTTCACCCGCCAACGGGCCGATATCTAAAATATAATCAGAAGCTAACATCATACTGGCATCATGTTCAATGACCATAACAGTATTGCCTTTTTTATTAAGATTTTTTAAAGTAGCAATCAAATTTTCATTATCTTTAGGATGCAGACCAATAGAAGGTTCGTCTAAAACATATAACAAACCGACTAAATTAGAACTAATTTGATGAGCTAAACGTAATCGTTGCGACTCACCACCCGATAATGTCGTTGCTGAACGATTAATATTTAAATATGATAAACCAACTTTTAAAACACTGTCTAAACGAGCTATTATCTCTTTAGCAATAGGATCAAAAATTAATTGCTGAGCGCTGGTCAGTTTAAAATTTTTAGAATCTTTTTTAAAAAAGTTTTTTAATTCCTCAATATTTTTTATTGATATTTCATGAATATTTAATTCCTGAAATTTAACCGCCAAAGATTCATCTTTTAAACGTTTTCCTTGACACTTGGAACAAACCACCGTTTTCATATATTGACCTATTTTTTGCCGAATATAGTTGGAATCAGTGGTTTGATATTTATCTCGAAGTCCTTGAATAACTCCCGGAAATAAATGATCGCCTTTAAGTATTAAATTAATTTCTTTTTTACTCATTTCTTTGAGCGGTTTTTCATAATTAAAATGAGAACGATTGGCTAATTTTTCAATTTCTCCCATCAATAACCTTTGATTATCAAAATTATAATGCATCCAGGGTTTAATAGCTCCCTGAGCCACAGTTAAATTGAAATTTAAAATAGATTCGGCATCAATTTCCATTTTTACTCCCAAACCGCCACAGTCCGGGCAAGCTCCTTGACCGGAATTGAAAGAAAAATCTATCGGTTTAAATTCGGGTCGAGAAAAACCGCACTCCGGACAAACTAAATTCATTTCATTTTTTATTTTACTGACTTTAACTGGCTTCTCTTTTTTCATTTTTTGTTGACACCTATGACAATAAGGAACACCTAAACGAGCAAATAATAACCGCAAATAATCATAAATTTCGGTTATAGTTCCGACGGTTGATCGAGGATTATTACTGGCCGAACGTTGATCAATAGAAATAGCCGGAATAAGCCCTTCAATTAAATCAACATCGGGTTTATCAAGTAAACCGACAAATTGCCGAGCGTAAGATGATAATGATTCCATATAGCGACGTTGACTTTCGGCATAGATTAAATCAAATACTAAAGAAGATTTACCCGAACCGGATAAGCCGGTAACAACGATAAATTTATCATGTGGAATTTCTAAATCAATATTTTTTAAATTATTAACTCGAGCTCCTTTTATTTTTATAGAGTTTGGCATTTGATTTTTAAATTATAAAACGGAAAAAAACAATCTGAGAATTCCCAAAATAATTCTATCCATAAAAGATAATTTCTTTTTAATTTTAGGAAACTTAATAGAGTCCTTTTTCCAATTGTTTACAATATTATTTAAATCTTTAATAAGTTTTTTATCTTTAATGGAAACGCCGGATTCGTTGTTAAGATAAAAAGAAACAATATCTAAATTTTGCGAACCAACCAACGCCTCGCCATTATCAATTATAAGTAACTTGGCATGATTCATCTTATTCTGAACATAAAAATTTATCCTTAAATCCGATAATTGATTAACATAAATCCGATTAATCCTATTTAAAAATTGAATATCGGTATCACGTGGAATAAAAATTTCAACTCGAACTCCACGTTTAACGGCTGTATCCAGTAAAGCTATTAACCAACGAGGTGGTGTTAAATAAGGAGTGACCATCACAATTCTTTTCTGAGCTGAAATTATTTTAGTTTCATAATAATTTTGTAAAAAATAAAGATTACGAGTCGGTAAATGCTCTAAAAATTGTATTTTAATCGTTTTTAAAATAGACCTTTTGCATAATTGCCATATCTTTTTATTTTGACCGCCACTTATTTTATAAGTATTAGCAAAAGATCGTAAGATATTTTTTATAAGCAACCGACCGCCTAATTTTATCTGTAAATCCAACCAATTGCTACTATTTTTTTTAATATTAACTCCGCCTAAAAAAGCCACTTGACCGTCAATAACGGTAATTTTACGATGAGTTCTTCGAAGCCAATGACTAAAAAATAAAACTTCAATCCCGTGCTGTCTTAAATCCCTTATCGCTGAATTTGATAAAGAATAACTGCCGAAAGAATCGGCCACAATAACTACTTGAACGCCGTTAGCGGCCCGCTCCTTTAAAGCGCCAAAAAAATCATAATGCTTGGAAGTATCATCCATAAAAATATACATTTCAATATAAATAAACTTTTTAGCTTTTTTTATTTCAGCTATCATTGCCCGCCAAGCTTTCTTTGAAGTTGTATATAATTTATATTTCATTTTTTGAAAATAAGACTAATTAAGATTATACCAAACTTTTTAAAAACATTAAAGCCCTGGACCTAAGATGTATCTAAACTTATTCACAATGATAAATTTAAAATTTTATTACAATAAATTATAATTCCCATACAAAATATAAATAAAAAATATATCATATAGATATATTTTTGTAAAGACCAAAGCACAAAAAGATATAAAAATCTATTTGTTTTATTATATCTTCTGGTTTGCTATATATTAAACCATATCAATAAAAACCTTGGTTGTTGGCAAAAAATCATAATTTTTAAAATCATTTTTTTTCACCTATTTTAAATCATTTATTTTACTATCATTTAAATTTATTTCACCACTAATATAACAACAACAATAACAAAGAACCACAACATGCATACTATAATCTTTACGTTTCCATTTTCTAGATATACTCTTTGGCAACATTTCTAAAACTTTTACCTCTAGACCAGTTTCTTCTAAAACTTCCCTATTTAAAGTATCTTCTAAACTTTCTCCAAATTCATTAGTTCCTCCTGGTAAATCCCAACGAAGATGAGCATCTAATATATTGGGGTCATAGCGCTGACTAAGTAAAAATTAATTTTTATCATTTTTTATAAGACCCAAAACTATTAATTTCTTTTTTCTCATAAATTATTTAAGCTATTTTTTAAAACTAAGTAAAAGCAAGATAATTCCAATCATTTTTTCTTTATCTTTTGGGTTAGATTCAGCTATGAGTATAGTGAGAGTAGCCAAAGATTCGGGATTAATTCTGTCTCTAAAATTAAATTTAGCTTTATTTAAAAACCAAATAAAAGTAAAGGCTCCGCTTCTCTTGTTACCATCATTAAAAGGGTGATTTTTTATTATAAAATAAAGGAGATGAGCCGCTTTTTCCTCTATCGTTTTATAAACATCTTGACCAAAAACAGCCTGAAAGATGTTTCCAATTATTCCCTCTAAATTTCCAGGGTTTTTTTCTTGAGCAAACATTTCACTAGCCTCTCTCCGATTGATTAATTCAATTTTAAGTTTATTTAAATTATTGCTTAGCTCCTCGCTAGTAATATTAATTTTTCTCTTGATGCCTGTTTTTGGAAAAGAATTTTTGTCATATTTATCAAGAGAAAACCAAGTATAGGAAAATGATTTGATTAACTCTAAAATATCATCAGTTTTGATTTGGGAATTATCTTTTGATAAAATTTTTATATCCTCTACTGCCTTTAAAAAATCCTGTTGATTTTGTTTTAATCTGTTTAAGTTAATAGTAAAACCTTTAGTAATGTGCTGTTTCAATATTTTTGTAGCCCAAATTCTGAATTGAGTTGCTACTTTTGAATTTACTCGATAACCGATAGATAAAATCATATCCAAATTATAAAAAGAAACTTGATATATTTTTCCGTCTGTCGCAGTTGTTGCATTTTTTGCAACAACTGAGGACTCTTTTAGCTCTTGTTCTTGGAAAATATTTTTAATATGTCTTGAAATAACAGATTTATCGCGCCCAAAAAGAAAAGCGATTTGGTCTAGATTAGCCCAAAAAGTTTCTTTATCAAAATCCTGACGAAGTTCTATGGCCCCACTTTTACTTTGATATATGGCTAGTTTTTGTGTTTTATTTTTTTCTTTTACAAGCATATTACTTCATATGTTTAAAAATAAAAATATTATAATTATAATAACATATTCAGCATAAATTTAAAACTAATTTTTTATAGATGTAAAGGCAAAGTTAAAATGTCATAGTAGCGGGACAGCCCTAAGAATACTATTTACTCTCAAACAAAAAAAAGACTTCAGTCTTCTCTTAAATAAAATATCACCGATTATTAAACCATATCAACTAATTCTAAACAATCTTAAAATTATAACCATTTTTAACAATATGACCATTAACTACGAAGCCTGAAGCCTTCTTATGACCTCCACCACCAAAAATAGCGGCTAATTTAGTAGAATCAACATCAATATCGGATTTAGTCGCTCCAACCCGCAAACTGCCCTTAATTCGGCCAATTTCGTCCTCTCTCAAGAGCATTATCATGTCGGTCTCGGCTAAATTACTTAAAAAACCGACAATATCAGAAAAAACATCATTATTCCAAATAATTGAGCTTTTTTTCATTTCGTTTAAATCTTCCCATGATAAAACCGAAAAGGCAATATTGTATTTTTTATTAATTTTTAAATTATCAATAGCCAATCCTAACAACTTCATTTCGTAAAAATTTTTATTACGCCAGGTATAATTTAAAAGTTTAGGAAATTGAGCTCCGGCAATCATTAATTTGGAAGATATTTCCAAAGTTTCTCCGCTTACCGAAGGGTATAAAAAATTGGCCGTATCGCTTAAAATTCCGGCCAACAGACAGTTGGCGACCGATCGATTAATAGAAATATTATTAATTTCTAAAAAGTGATATAAAACTTCGGTGGTTGAAGCCAGTGGAATTCTAATTTCAATATCGGCATAAGTTTTTATTGGCAAATGATGATCAAATTCAATAATAAAAGTATTAAGTTTTAATTCTTTGGACTTAAGTATACCCGAAGACAGTGAAGTTCGTTCCAGAGAACCGCAATCTAAAATTATGACTAAATCGAAAAATTTTAAAAAATCATCCGAAATTTCTTGCCCGTGATTAAACCGTTGACTGATAATTGAAAATAATTTTTCTCGTTGACCAATAATTTCTTCATTATTAGATAAAAAATTAAAGTCATTGTCATAACCATCGGCCCAAGCTACGTATTCTTTATTATTTTCTTTTAATATTTCAATAAACACTCCTAACGACGATAGAGCGTCAACATCCGGATTTAAATGAGATATTAATAAAACTTTTTGAGACTTAGATATTTTTTTCCAAGCATCTTTAAATTTTTGTATTTCCGCATCGCTAAACATAAGAACAGATTAATTTTTTTCTTCTCGAGAAATAATTTCTAAGGTTTCTTCAATGGCCGAAGCCCGCTTTAAATCTTCATCAATTAACCATTCTAAATACGGACTTTTAACTAAATAAGCTTTCTTTTTTAAAATTCCGGACATTAAACCTGATTTAGCTCTTAATTTTTTTAAAGCTGTACCGGAAAAATTACTTGGCAAAACTGAAATAAAAATTTTAGCCGTTGATAAATCAGATGAACATTCTACATTGGATACGGTTATTAAAAAATTAGGCGATTCAATTTCGCCCACTATTATTTCCGCCAAATTATGCTGAATTATTTTATTTAATTGATTAACCTTAGACATAAAACATAAAAGTTAATTAAAGATCACTTTCCGATTCTTCTTCTTTATAGAAAAATAAAATATCATCCGTTTGGACCGGTGATGATCCCTCGTATTTTATACCGCATTGTTCATCGGCTCTAACAATTTTAACATCCTGTTTACCGGACTGTAAACGACTAATTGAACCTTTTCCGATAAAAGCTTCTTGACGCCAAACATCGACCAATGAATTTTCCTCAATCAATCCTTCTATAACCTTACCGCCAACAATTTGAGAATTATGTTCCGTTCTAAAAATAGCTAAAACTTTTAATTTTCCAAGATCTTTTCTGATAATTTCCGGTTTATAAATATCTTTCATTTCATTTTTTACATATTTGATTAAGTCATAAATAATACTGAAAGTATTAATTTTAATTCCCTTTTCTCTAATCAAATCTTCAACCTGCGGTTGAACTTTAACATTAAAACCAACAATTTGAGCATTTTCATCTTCAGCTCGTTTAATATCACCTTCACCGATATTACCTAAACCTTTTTGAATTATTTTTACTTTTATTTTTTTGGTATTTATTTTCATTAAAGATTCTTCAATCGCTTCGGCCGAACCTAAAAAATCAGCTTTAATAATTAAATTTAATTTTAAAGAATCAGTTTCTGTTTCATTACTTGAAATATCCATTTGATTAAAATGGGCTTTAGAAATTATTTTTTTAGATTTTATTTTTTCACCTTCACCCACTTCTAAAACATCACCAACTTCCGGTAAAGTTTTTAAACCTAAAATTTGAACCGGAGTGGACGGTGAAGCGAAGTCAATATTTTCTCCTTTATAATTTTTTAAAGCCTTAACCTTCCCATAAATAATTCCGTTATAACAAAGTTGATCGCCTAAATTTAAAGTTCCGTTTTGAATTAAAACCGTAGCTACGGGACCGGCTCCTTTATCAATATTGGATTCAACGACTGTACCGATAGCCGGAGCTAAAGGATTAGCTTTTAAATTAGTGCTTTCCATTTCGGCCGTAAGCAATACCATATCCAATAATTCATCTATACCTTGTCCTTCTAAAGCGGAAACCGGCAAACAAATCGTTTTTCCGCCCCAATCTTCCGGAATAATATTTAATTGGGTTGATAATTCTTGTTTAGTTTTATTAATATCAGCTCCTTCTTTATCCATTTTATTAATAGCTACTAAAAAAGGAATTTTAGCCGCTTCAATAATACGAAAAGCTTCCACGGTTTGCGGTTTAACCCCGTCATCGGCCGCTACCACTAAAATGGCAATATCAGCCACTTTAGCTCCACGACTACGCATCGCGGTAAAAGCTTCGTGCCCGGGAGTATCAATAAAAGTAATGGTTTGATCTTTTCTAATAACTTGATAAGCACCGATATGTTGAGTAATACCACCTGATTCTCCGGCTACTACATTTGTTTTTCTAATAGCATCTAATAATTTTGTTTTTCCGTGATCAACGTGACCCATAACTACAATTACCGGAGGACGAATTTGCATTTCTTCCTTTTTTTCATTCTTTAAAGCATCGGCTAAAACCTCTTTGTTTTTATCATGACTGTCATTTAAACCATCATCTTCTTTTAAAACAACATCTAAATTTAAACCGGATCCGATAATAACAGCCGAATCAAAATCTATTTTTTCATTCATAGAAACAAAAACTCCATTTTTCATCAATTCTTTTAAAACTATATTAACCGGTAAATCGGCTATCGCGGCCAATTCTTTAACTACGACAAATTTACCGATTTCTATTTTTTTTATTTCTTTGGGGGTTAAAGATTCTTGTTCTTTTTTTGAAGCTTCTTCCATTAAACGCTGATGTTCAATCTGAGACATAAAAATCGGCCAATTCTTGATTATTTTTTTAGCGATCATTTTATCAACTTTAATCGCTTTTTGCCCAATATTAAAACCCATCTGCGGTAAAAGTTGACGCAGTTCAAAAGGAGAAATTCTTAAAGCTCGAGCTAATTCAGTAAGATTCATTTAAACTTTATTTTTAATTTATAATACTTAATACTATCCTATTTTTTATCATTAGTCAACCGAGAAAATTCGCAAGCGCAATATTTTTGTCTATAAAAACCAAGCTCTTTAGCCAATTCCATTGATTTACTATATAACTCTCTTTGGTTAAATTCTAAATCTAAAAAATTTAAATTATTTTCCTGGGCTATTTTTTGACCGAATTCTTTTATCTTATTTAAATCTTTATAGGGACTAACCGTTAAAGTGGTGTAAAAATTAGTGATATTAAGTTTTTTAGCCAACAAAGCCGTTTTTATTAAACGATCATGATAACAAACAAAACAACGATTTCCTTTTTCAGGTTCTTTCTCTAGTCCCTTAACGTTTTTTAACCAGAAAGTATGATTATACGGTTCAATTTCCAATTTTAAATTATATTTATCGGCTATATATTTTACCCATAATAATCTTTTGTTATACTCTTCCAAAGTATCAATATTTGAATTATAAAAATACAAGGTAATATTATAATTTTTTAATAGTTTTTCGGAAATTAAATAAGCTCCGCAAGGAGCACAACAAATATGGAGTAATAATGATTTTTTACCGTTGTTCTCTATTAATTTCTTTTTTTTGTCAACTAAACTAAAAAAGATGATAATACCAAACATTAAAATAGCTAGAATTAATAAAGCCCAAAACTTTCCTAAACTTTGTAAAAATAATCCGCTGATTCCAAAAAAAGACGAAACTCCATAAAAAAACAATACTGCTTGTTTTTGATTTAGACCGGCATCAATCAAACGATGATGAAGGTGCTTACGATCCGAAGAACGAAAAGGATTTTTACCCGATAAAGTTCGACGAATTATGGTCCATAAAACATCTAAAGCCGGGAGTCCGATAACCAGTAAAGCGATGGCAATTTTACCGCCGGAAATAATAGCTAAGACACCCAAAATATAACCAATAAGCAAAGAACCGCTCTCCCCTAAAAAGATTTTAGCCGGATTAAAATTAAAAATTAAAAAACCGACTAAAACACAAAAGAAAATTAAAGAAACTACGGCAATATCCGGTTGAAAATATTTATCACTGATAGTAAATAAAAAAATTATAAGTCCGCCAATCGCCGAAACTCCGGTAGCTAAACCGTCTAAACCGTCTAGTAATTTAGTGGTATAGGTTATGCCCAATAACCATAAAAAAATAATCACAGCACTAATCCAAAAAGAAAAATCAATAAAACCACCTAAAGGGTTACTAATTTTTTCAATACTAACACCACCGACAATTACGGAAACGGCTGAGAGTACCGGCCAAATAATTTGTAATTTAGGCGGAAGATTATATTTGTCATCCAATAATCCCCCAATCAACAGAAAAATAGCTCCAATAAAAAAACCCAACCAATGTTCATAAGTTAAATTTCCTATCACTAAATAATCACGAAAAAAGAATAAAGCTATAAAAAAGGCTAAAAAAATAGCCAAACCTCCCATTAACGGAATCGGTTTGGTATGAATTTTACGATTAAAATCCGGTTGATCAACAATATTAAATTTTAAAGCCAATTTTTTAACCAGTAAAGTAAAAATAATAGACAGAACCAAACTTAAAATTATTATTTCCAAATATAACATAGATTAGAAAAACAAAAATTATAACTTCTTCCCTTTTTCCACTTCAATTTGCCCGGTTTCGTTTATAAAAATAGTGTCACGACGATTTATTTTTTTAGTCAAAATTAAATTGGCAATTTCATTTTCAATTTTATCTTGTAATAAACGACGAAGCGGACGAGCACCAAATTTAGGATCATAACCGGCCTTAGCTAAAACCAATAAACCTTCATCATCATATAATAAACCAATGCCTTTAACGGCCAAGCTCTTTTCAATTTTTTTAATCATCAATTTGGCGATTGATAAAACGTTTTCTAAAGTTAGGGGTTTAAAAACAATAATACCGTCAAAACGATTAATTAATTCGGGTCGCATTACTTTATTTAAATGTTCGTCAATTAAAGCTTGTTTGATAATCGATAATTCCATATTATTTTTTACCGATTCTTGAATAAATAACGAACCGGCGTTAGAAGTGGCAATAATAATGGAGTTAGTAAAATTAATAGTTCGTCCTTGACCATCGGTTAAGCGTCCATCATCTAAAATTTGTAAAAATAAATTTAAAATATCCGGATGAGCTTTTTCAATTTCATCAAATAAAATTAAAGAAAATGGTTTTTTTCTGACCGCTTCGGTTAAATAACCTAAAGTGCCATCAACATCACCGATCATTTTATTAACACTGCCAGCCAACTGATATTCACTCATATCCAAACGAATCATGTATTTTTCATCACCAAAATATACTTCCGAAACTGATTTAGCTAATTCAGTTTTACCGACCCCCGTAGGTCCTAAGAACAAGAAACTAGCAATCGGACGATTACCTTCACGTAATTCGGCTCGAGCCCGACGTAAACTACCGGCCACGGCCGTAACGGCTTCTTCTTGTCCAATCATTCTTTCATGAATTTTCTCTTCCAGATTCATTAACTTTTCTCCTTCGGATTCGGTAACCTTAGTTACCAGTATTCCGGTAAGATCGCTTATAACTTCGGCAATATCATTTTTGGTACAAACTTTTTTACTAAGATCGGTTAAAGCTAACTTGGAATTTTTAACCGCGGTTGATTTAACCAAACCGACAGCTTTTTCCGGTAAAAATTTATCGGTAATATAACGAGAAGATAAATTTACCGCTTCCTCTAAAGAATTATAATCAAAATAAATTCCATATTTGTTTTCAATCCAAGCTATTTTACTTTCTAACATATTAATAGCGCGATCAAAATCCGGTTCATCAACTTTTATAGTTGTCATTACATTAGCTAAGGCTCGACCTTCTAAATATTTAGAATAATTATCGGAATTTACGGAAGCTAAACAATATATTCCTTGACGACTTAAGGTCTCGGCCAAAACTTCCGATAATTCCAAACTTTCGGATTGACCGGAAGAAATTCCCATAATATTTTCTATATTTTCAATATACAAAATAATATTTTTGGATCGTTGCATTTCGTTTATAATATTCAACATTTTTTCTTGAGCGGCTACCGCCGAAGATCCACTAACTAAACGAGCGGTATCCAATTCCACTAATCTTTTATCTTTTAAAAATTCCGGAACTTCTTCTTTAACCATCAATTGAGCCAATCCTTCAATAATTGTTCTTTTACCGACTCCGGTATGACCGACTAAAAGCACTCCGGTTTGACCTCCTTCTAAAGCCTCAAATATTTGACGCATTTCTTTATCGCGCGCCACACAAGATTCATAATAATTATATTTAGCCATAACCGTCATATCACGAGAAAAATAATCAATAGTCGGAGTAGCAATGGCGGTATAGGATTTATTCATGTTATTACCCGGTTTTAAGCGAGCCATTTTTTTAAATATTTTGTAATCGGCAATCATCTGTTCATTTATTCTAAACCACTTAACGGTATTTTCTATTTTATTCTGACTTATTTCTAATTCATATAGTATTTCTTTTAAGATCGGATTTTTATGGTAACAAAATAGTACTGTGTTTAAAACTCCCACGCTAGATTGCTTACTTGAATAAGCATCGGCAAAGGCGGATAACAAAACTTCTTGGACATGAGGTGATAAAACCAATTTACTTTTTCCGTTATTACGATTAGCTTCATCGGCTAAATATTTTTTTAATAATTCAATCAATTTGTTAATATCAACATTTAATCTGATAAACAAATTACTGATGGCCGAAGATGAAAGTAGCGACCAAAAAAGATGAATAGTACTAACTTCTTTTTGTTTTAATCGATTAGCCAATAAATAAGCATTCTCTAAAATAATCAACATCTCCTCGTTTAAAGTTGGGGCGACATCCAATTTAGGCATTTTTTTGTAATCACTGACGTTAGTTTTAGATTCTTTAATAACCTTAATTTTTTCTAAAGACGCTTTTTGTTCACTAACGCGATAAACAATAAACATATCGAACAAAACGGATATTAAAAAAACCAAAATTAAAGGATGTTCATTTTTATAGAAATGCAACAAGGTGGTCGGATCGTAATTTATTGATTCAATGTTTATATAAATCCAAAAAATTAATGATAAAATACC
The DNA here is from genome assembly GCA_964394905.1 of uncultured Gammaproteobacteria bacterium. Lineage (GTDB taxonomy): Bacteria > Patescibacteriota > Patescibacteriia > Patescibacteriales > UBA12465. The sequence continues at coordinate 3,793 of CAYMZF010000008.1, read as the reverse complement.
AACTATTCCAATTAAATAAGCGGTAATATTAATAATTTTATCAACCTTTTTCTTTAGCCGACGTAGTATTATCAAAGATCTTTTAGGAACAGATGAAAAATATAATAACCGTCCTAAAAAAACAACCCCAACTCTATTATTAGGCATTTTAATAAAATCATTTTCACTAAAATTAATTGGTTCTAAAAGATTATTTTTCATAAACTAAAAAATTCTTTTGAAAATTAAAACCACTATCAAAACCGGCAAAAACAACCATAAAGCTAAAACGATAATTGATATTAACACAAAAAGTATATAAACGATAAAACGACAGATTATTTGAACTAATCTAATAACAAAACTTATCGCTCGACTGGCAAAATCAGTTTGACCGTACATCGGAACAAAGATATTTTTTAACCATACTCCCGCTCCGATAACCATCCAACGTTCCCGTAAAAAAATACCTAAATTCTTTAAAATCCTAAAAAAACCGACACTATACCACCATAGAGGAAAATAAATAATATCCAATAATACTTGGATTGAAATTTTACCTAAATAAAATAAAAAATTATTATTCATAATATTACTTTAATAATAGCAAATTAAAAGCCTTTTGGCAAAGTTTTTTTATCCCCTTATTATCAATTTAAGCAACAAAAAAGGGCTATTAAGCCCCTTTTTACAAAAATATCTATTTTTTGTTTTATTTAACAGAAATCAACACATTTTCTTTAGCACCGATATCCAATAAAACTTTATCGCCATCTTTAACCTTGCCCTCAATTATATCTAAAGCCAATTCGTCTAAAATCATGTTTTGAATAATTCGCTTTAACGGTCGAGCGCCAAAAGTCGGATCGTAACCCTTTTCGGCTAAATGTTTTTTAACTTTATTACTAATTTTTATAGAAATATTTTTATTCTTTAATCTCTTTTCAACTTTAGCTAATTCTAAATCAACTATTTTTTCTAAAGACTGACGACTTAAATTCTTAAAAATCACTGTTTCATCAATTCTATTCAAAAATTCTAATTTAAAATATTCGCGTAAAATACTTTCAATTTTTTCTTTCATTTCAACTTGACGGTTCTGTTCGTTTTGTTCATCGTTTTCACCCGAACCGAAACCGATAGAATATTGTTTTATAACTTCATTACCTAAATTAGAAGTCATAATAATAATGGTGTTTTTAAAATTTACTTTACGCCCTTTGGAATCGGTTAATACTCCGTCATCTAAAATTTGCAACAGAATATTAAAAGTTTCCGGATGGGCTTTTTCAATTTCATCAAATAAAATTACACTATAAGGACGACGACGAATTTTATCGGTTAATTGTCCACCTTCGTCATAACCGACATAACCCGGAGGCGAACCGATTAATTTAGCGACACTATGACGTTCCATAAATTCACTCATATCTAATCTAACCAAAGCATTTTCATCATTAAATATAAACTTAGCGATAGTTTTAGCTAATTCAGTTTTACCGACACCGGTCGGACCAACAAACAGAAAAGACCCGATAGGACGTTTTTCTTCGTTAATTCCGGCTCGACTGCGACGAATGGCGTTAGCCACAGCCAAAATAGCTTCATCTTGACCGATAACTGATTTTTTTAGTTCTTCTTCGGTACGAGTTAATTTTTCAATATCGCCTTCCAGCATTTTATTAACCGGGATTCCGGTCCAACGAGCCACCACTTTAGCAATATCCTCCTCATCCACTTCTTCTTTTAAAATATGCTGACCCTTTTTTTGAATTTTAACCAATTCTTCTTGTTTTTTATTAACTTCTTTTTCCAATTGTGGAATCAAGGAATATCTAATCTCGGCCACTTTGGTTAAATCATCGCCATGACGTTCAATAATATCAGCTTCTATTTTTAAATCATCAATTTTCTTTTTTGATTCTCTAATTTTAGAAATTATTTCTTTTTCGTTAGTCCAATGAATTTCTAGTTGATTAGCTTTTTCTTTTAATTCTTCCAATTCTTTGTTTAATTTATTTTTTTTACCCAAACTCTCTCCCGGTTTATCACCAACTAAACCGGCCTTCTCAATTTCTAAATGTTTAATAATTCTCTTCATGTTATCTAAATCTTCCGGCATAGAATCAATTTCCATTCTTAAAGCTGAAGTGGCTTCATCCATTAAATCAACCGCTTTATCCGGTAAAAAACGATCGGAAATATAACGATTAGATAATTTAACGGCGGCAATTAAAGCTTCGTCGGTAATTCTAACTCCATGATGAATTTCATATTTTTCTTTAATACCTCGTAAAATAGAGATTGTATCTTCAATGCTCGGTTCGGCCACATAAATTGGTTGGAAACGTCGTTCCAAGGCGGAATCTTTTTCAATATATTTTTGATATTCTTTGGTGGTAGTGGCTCCGATAGCGCTAAGTTCACCGCGAGCTAAAGATGGTTTTAACATATTAGAAGCATCCATTGATCCTTCACTGGCCCCGGCTCCGACTAAAGTATGTAATTCGTCAATAAATAAAATTATTTTTCCTTCTTGAGATTTAATTGTTTTTAAAACTGATTTTAAGCGATCTTCAAACTCACCGCGAAATTTAGCTCCGGCAATAAGTGAACCCAAATCCAAAGAAACTACCTCTTTGTTTTTAAGCATTTCCGGAACATCACCACTAACAATTCTTTGAGCCAAACCTTCAACGATGGCGGTTTTTCCCGTTCCCGCTTCACCGATTAATACCGGGTTATTCTTAGTCCGACGAAGCAATACTTGAATAATACGTCGAATTTCAGTATCACGACCAATAACCGGATCAAGTTTTTTTTGTCGAGCTAACTCGGTTAAATTAATGGTATATTTTTCCAAAGTACGAAATTTACTCTCTGGTTCGGGATCGGTTATTCTTTGAGTTCCTCGAAGTTCTTTTAATATTTCTAAGACGGTTTGATATTCAATTCTAAAATTTAATAAGACATTTTGAGCCGGACTCTTAACGCCGATTAAAGCTAAAAAAATATGTTCAGTGGAAATATATTCATCTCCCATACGATCGGCTTCTTTTTGCGATCGTTCAAAAATAGCGGCAACTTCGCCGGTACCCTGAACCGCTTGAACTGATTCAAAATTAACCCCGGTTGTTTTCACTTTGGGCAGTTTTTTTATTTCATTAATAGCAAAACTTTCAATTAATTCCGGATCTATTTTTAATTTATCAAATACTACCCGAACCAAACTTTCACTTTGCTGAATTAAAGCTAATAATAAATGCAAACCCTCAATATATTGTTGACCGAAATCGGAGGCAATAATTTGAGAATTAATGATGGTTTCTTGAGATTTATTGGTAAATTTATTAAACATATGATTATATTATATAATTAGAAATTAGCAGTCAAGCAATCTGACTGCTAATAGTATAATTTATAATTTAAAATCGGTCAAGAGGGTTAAAATGAGTAATAAAACTAGTACTAACATATTTAAACTTGACATACACAGACAAGTAGGATATATTAAAGAAACTTTAAAAAAATAACCTATGAAAAAGAACTTTTTTGTCCTTTACGAAGGACAAAAATTTGTGTTTAAATACCGTTTTAAACACGACACTAAAAATGGTTGGACGGTTATAATATCTACCCCCAACCAAAAATTAAGAAAGGCACAAACTATTAGAGTGCCCTATGAAGAAATATCGTTTATTGATGATGTTTCCAATCAAACTAAAGAAATGATTTTAAGAACTCATATTGGGTCCTTAGAATTAAACTAAATAAAAACAAAATTTAAAACGCCGTAAGAAGCGCTTTTTTAAAA
>CAYMZF010000007.1:0-28722 GCA_964394905.1 uncultured Gammaproteobacteria bacterium | reverse complement strand
CCAGCCCCACGATTATTTATTTGTATTCGTTTGGGGCTTTTTTTAATTCAATTTACATTTATCCCTTTTAATATTATAATAATATCAGCAAAGATTATTAATTTATCAAATATGAAAAAATTTTTTATCCTTAATATATTTATACTATTAGCTTTATTTTTTATTGTTTTACCGGTAAGCGCTTCTAATTTAAGTCAAAGCGTAAAAGGTAAAATATTGTTGCAAGTTGAGTCTCGAGGTGAAGCTTGGTATGTTGATCCGTCAAGCGGTCAAAAGGTCAGTTTAGGACGTCCGGCTGACGCGTTTTTAGTTTTGAAAGATTTTGGTATTGGTATCACCGATGATAATTTAGCTAAAATTCCGGTAGCCGATATGAATTTAAATAACGGCGTTGATTCCGACAGTGATGGATTATCTGATTCTATTGAATTATCTTTAGGAACTAGTCCGTCTAAAACTGATTCTGATGGTGACGGTTTTAGCGATAAAACTGAAGTGCTACAAGGGTATAATCCACAAAACAAGAATGTTAATAAGATAATTGATAATAATTTTGCCAAAAATCAAGTTGGTAAAATTTTTTTGCAAGTTCAGGCTAACGGTGAGGCTTGGTATATTAACCCTAACGATAATAAAAGATATTATTTAGGTGATCCGGCTGACGCTTTAAGTGTTATGCGATCTTTAGGTTTGGGAATTTCCAATGATAATTTAAATAAAATAGAAACGGTTGGAGAAGAAACTTCCGATTCTGATTCATCATCCTCTAATTCTGATTCTACTGATACGGAAATAAAAAGCGGTATTTATATTAAATCAATAAAAATTTCTAATGGAGGTGATAAAGGATATATTGATCTTAAAGATTCTATCGCCATTACTTTTAGTGAAGCTATTAATCCGACATCCATTAATGATAATTTAAAAAAAGGTAGTTATGTTTCCGATGTTCCTTATAATAACATCGGTGGAGTAAGTATTTCACTGGAAGGATATATTGTTATTAAAGGTATAGTTACTTTTGATATCGGAGACTTGGAAAGTTTAGGAAATTTTAAAACTAAAGTTGCTCTTAATTCTAAAGGAACAGTACTGACTATCACTTTGACCGAAGGTAATGATATAAAAATTGCTAAAGAAAATTTCTCTCTAACTACTCAATTAGGTGGAACTATAGCCGATACTAATGGTTATAAATTGAAAGGTGACGCTGATATAACCAATCCGACCGGAACCTTTGGTGGAGTAGTTGACGGTGGTCCTTCTATTTCATCGCTTAGAGTTTCTGATGGAGGTAATGACGGTTATATTGATATTGATGATTATATAACTATTACTTTTGATGAAGCTGTTAGTCCGACTTCAATAAATAGTAATTTAACTACCGGTTCATCGGTATCTGGAGTTTTGTACTCTAGCACCGGTGGAGTAAGTGTGTCTTCGGCTGGAGTGATTACTATAAAAAATATCGCTACGTTTGATATCGGTACAGTAGCGGCAGCCGGAACTTTTACAGTTAAACAAAGTTTAAATGATACCGGAAAAATATTAACCATAACTTTAACTAATGGTAATGATATTAAAATTACTAATGAAACTTTTGCTACAGTTAATCAAATTGCTAATACTATAAAAGATGTTGATGGTAATAAAATGGCAAAAAGTACGAATGTCTGTGACGCTAAAGGAACTTTTGGCGGAACCTTTGTAGATGATGAAGATAGTGATGACGGTTCGCCCTATATTTCATCTATTACCGTCTATAATAAAGGTGATGACGGTTATATTGATGTGGATGATTATATAAAAATTATTTTTAGCGAAGAGATTGATCCAATTTCTGTAAATGGTAGTTTAAGAGAAGATGATGATGTAGAAAATATTTTGTACGATGCCATCGGTGGTGTTAGCGTTGATTCAAACGGAGTTGTAACAATTAAGGGAATAACTACTTTTGATATGGGTTCGGTTAAAAATTCTGGTAATTATATTACTAAGTTAGCGCTTAATTCCAGTGGTAGAACTTTAACCATTACTTTAACCGGTGGTAGTGATATAGCGATAAGCAAGGAAAGCTTCAGTAATGCTACTCAAATAGCTGATGTTATAAGCGACACTGACGGTTATTCTATGAACAGAGATTCAAGTATTAACGCTCCGACTGGAACTTTTGGTGGGGTTAAAAAATAATTTTTAAACAACAATTGACAAACAAAAATAATAATTGTAATATTAGTGATTAATTAGCACATTTATAATATAAAATACAAACCAACAAAAAAATAAATCATGGAAATAAAAGAAACTTTTTTCGGTACTATAGAATGTACCAATGATCGGAGATTGTCGCAAATCTTAAAAAATAGTTCTTATTCTTTCATAGATCATAAAATTAACAGTTTAGATGATAAACTTATTTATGAAAAGATGAATATGGAAATAGGTTTTTTGGACATTACCGGTAAAGTAAGACTAACCGACATCGGAGTATTTAGAGGTAATTTTACTCGAGCTAATATTATTGATTTAGCTTTGTTTGCAGAAAAATATCCTGGATTAGAAGGGAGAGAAATTGTTTTAGCTCCCGGAGATCCGTTTATTGTTGTTGATGAAGATATCAACATTCCCTTTATTCAGAAAGAACAAAAAGGTCAACTAAATTTTAGCTTAGATAATATTGATTCTAAATATTACCCGGGCTATTACTCTAATGTCTCCATATTAATAAAAAGAATTTTATAAACTATCAACTAATAACCAAAAAAATAATCATGAACAAATTTGAATTGGATATTTTAGAAAAATGGGAGAAAAAGATTGAAGAAAATTTAACTATTGATATTCTTCCAGAATCAACAGTAAAAAAAATCCTCTTTGAAAACAAAGAAGAATTTGAGAAAGACTGTCGGTTGATTAATAAAAAAATATTTTTTTGCTGTAATTATTTAATAAAACGGATTAGTGTTATTTATAAAAAAAAGTTTGAAAATTTAAATTCAAATTCAAATTTAAATAATATTAATTTTAATGCCGAATATCAAAATCCTTGTGATAATTGTGTTCGTGATCATGAGGGTTGTTTTGAAATTTGCAAGGCACTTTGCAGATAAAGACTTTTTATTTATAGATGAGGTGGAGCCATTAAATACAAATGGCTCTTTTTTTATTTGACTAATATAAATTAAAGTTGTACTATGTTTATAGATAATTTCTTTATAATTATTTTAGGAAGTAATTGAACTAATATCGATTACGCCACGGCGTAATTTTTTATTTTAAATTAATTTATATACAAATCTATGGAGATACGAAATATTGCCATTATTGCTCACGTTGATCATGGTAAAACCACTTTAACCGATGCTTTAATGCGTCAAACAGGGATGTCAACCGATGAAGTCAGTATGGACAGTAATGCTTTAGAAAAAGAACGGGGAATTACTATTTATTCCAAAAATACTTCTGTTTTCTATAAAGACACTAAAATAAATATAGTTGATACTCCCGGACACGCTGATTTTAGTTCTGAAGTAGAACGAATTTTACGTTCTATTGATTGTGTTTTGTTATTGGTTGATGCTCAAGAAGGACCTATGCCTCAAACTAAATTTGTTTTGAAAAAATCTTTAGAATTGGGCTTAAATCCGATTGTGGTTATAAATAAAATTGATAAACCGGCCGCTCGACCGGAAGAAGTGGTGGAAATGGTTTATGAATTATTTTTAGATTTAGGAGCTACGGATGAACAATTAGATTTTCCGGTTGTCTATGCAGCTTCCAAACAAGGTATCGCTAAAATTAATTTAACCGATGAATCGGATAATTTAAATCCCTTACTTGATTTAATAATAACCAAAGTTAAGCCGGCTTCTAATCCCGAAGCTGATAAACTACCTTTAGCCGTTCAACCTTTTAATTTGGCTTATGATAATTTTTTAGGTCGTTTAGCTATTTGTCGGGTATATAATGGCATAGTTAAATCCGGTCAAGATGTAATTGTTAAAACTTTAAGTGGTGAAGTTAGAACTAGACGTATAACTAAGTTATTTACTTTTCAAGGATTAACCCGTAAAGAAGAAACTGAAGCTCATGCCGGAGAAATTATTATGTTAGCCGGTTTACCGAATATATATATTGGCGAAACTATTTGTGAAAATGCCAATCAAGAATTATTACCGGCTATTAAAATTGATGAACCGACTATTTCACTTGATTTTTTAATTAATAATTCACCTTTTGCCGGACGGGAAGGAAAATTTGTCACTAATCGTCAATTAAAAGAACGATTAGAAAAAGAATTAGAAGTTAACGTCGGTTTAAAAGTTGATTTTTCAGATATTAGTTCCTATAAAGTATATGGTCGAGGAGAATTGCATATTGCCATATTATTAGAAAATTTACGTCGGGAAGGTTTTGAACTTCAAGTTTCTCAACCTCGGGTAATTATTAAAAATATTGATGGAGTTGATAATGAACCGTTTGAAGAAGTAGTGATTGATGTTCCCGAAAAAATGTCCGGTACAGTTATTGAAAAATTATCTAAACGTAAAGGACAAATGGTTAATATAAAAAATGTTAATGGTCAGGTGAGATTAAATTTTGAAATTCCAACTCGAGGATTACTCGGTTATCGTAATGAATTTGTCGTTGATACTAAAGGCGAGGGAATTTTATGTTCTCATTTCTTAGGTTTTAGACCTTATGTCGGTAATATTGAAAAGAATGAGTTAGGTTCTATGGTTTCCATGATTTCAGGAAAAGCCTTGGCTTTTTCTTTATGGAATCTACAAGATCGCGGTACTTTATACATTGGACCGAATATTGAAGTTTATGAAGGGATGATAATCGGTAATGTCGCTAAAGGTAATGATTTGGCGGTTAATCCGATTAAAGGAAAAAATTTAACCAATGTTCGAGCGTCCGGTTCCGATGAGGCGATTAAATTAACCCCACCTTTAGAATTAAATTTGGAAATCGGTTTGGGCATTATGAATGAAGATGAATATTTAGAAGTTACTCCTAAAAGTGTTAGATTACGTAAAAAATTTTTAACCGAAAATGAAAGAGTCCGATCTAAAAGAAATAAATAGGTATTGACGACCGTTTGTTTTTGTTATACAATAACCAGTTATTATTTTGTTTATATAAATAGTTCATTTATAATTTAATTTTTAAAAGTATGAAAAAAAAAGTAGAAAATGAAAGAAGGGTTGGTTTTGTAACTGATCCAAAAGAAATTGAAAACCTTTTAAACAATTTAAACGGTAAAAGAATTACCGAGGTTGTTTTTGATAACGGAGACGTTATCAACAGGGATTTAATTTTTCCTGAAAAAGATCAAAAAAAATATAATGGACAAGCTGATAAGATTTATTTCCGGTTTTGTGACCGAGAAATTTGTAAAAAATTAAAAAAACCGGTTATTGAGAACAATGGTTCTCGTTTAATTCGTTTTTCAGTTCATGCATCCTTGTCTGAGGTTGCATGTTTGTCTTATATAGATAATAAATTACCAAAACCTGTTATTTAACTGGTTTTGGTAATTTAAAAGGACTGTTGAAGTTTGACAGTCCTTTTTTTTATTCGTGATTAATATGTTTTTATTGGCCAAGAATTATTGGAATCCGTTAACATGTTTATAGTTAATGGATTTTTAGTAAAGATTACTCTATTGAATTTATCGTTATAATCCAATAGAATATCTTCTTTGCCCGATAATTCTTTGACATTTTTTTTAAACCACTTATCGCTTAGATAAATGGAAACGGTATTAGCCTTATTATCATCTTGAATTGAGGCGTAAATACGTTTTTTTTCTTTTGGTTTTTTAGTAAACAAAATCTTTTTAAAATTTTCTTCAGTTATAACCATTAATTTTAATATCTTAGTGTTTTCAATATTAAAAAAATTATAACTAAAAAGATGGCATTCTAAAACTTGACCCTTGGTCAAAGATTCTATTTCTACTAAATTTTCTAAAACAATGTAGTAATTCATTGTCTTAGAGATAATGATTGCTTTCATTGTTTTTTGTTTTTTTTATTAAAATTTTAATGATTCTGTTAAGTATATCTTTTGTTTTATATTTTGTCAATTATAGTTGTTTTTTTTGTTTTTTTATTAAAAAATGGTAAAATTACTTCATGTTAAAAACTATTAAACTCAATAATCAAAAAATAAATTATCAGCTTAAAACCAGCTCTCGAACTAAAAACATGAGATTAAGTATTTATGGTGATGGTCGTATTATAGTTACTAAACCTTATTTTGTCAGTAAAAATATAATTGAAAAATTTATTGTGGCTAAATCTGATTGGATTATTTCTAAATTAAAACAAATTATTTCTATTCAACCAAAAATTATTCTTAAACCGGAAGAAAGTAAAAAACGTTATAATTTATATAAAGAACCGGCTCGACGTTTAATTGAAGATCGAATTAAGCGATTAAATAAATTTTATGGTTTTACCTATAATCATATTTCTATTAGGAATCAAACGACACGTTGGGGAAGTTGTTCTAAAAGTGGCAACTTAAATTTTAATTATAAATTAATATTTTTACCCGAAAAAATGATTGATTATATTATTGTTCATGAATTATGTCATCTTAAAGAATTTAATCATTCTAAGCGTTTTTGGAATCTTGTTTCTCAAGCAATACCCGATTATTTAGACATCAAACAAAATCTTAAATATAGAATTTAATATTCATTTTAAAAGAAGTTTTTCTTTACAAAAAGCTATTTTTCCATTATTATATGAATATTAATTACATATTAAATTAAAAGTATGTCTTATACGGCTATAAAAAACATTTATCGCTTAAAAACCGATTATTTGGATAAAAATATAAAAATTGGAGCTTGGGTTAGAACACTTCGGGTTTCTAAAGATTTTGGTTTTATTGAACTTAATGACGGAACCTTTTTTAAAAATTTACAAGTTGTTTTTGATGATAAATTAAAAAATTTTTCTGAAATTGAAAAAGTAACCATCGGTTCATCGCTTGAAGTTGAAGGAATATTGGTTAAATCTCCAGCGGCCGGGCAAGAATTTGAATTAAAAGCTAAAACTATCAAAATTATTAATTTAGCTTTAAACGATTATCCTTTGCAAAAGAAAAAACATAGTTTTGAATTTTTACGGGAGATCGCTCATTTACGCAGTCGTTCCAATACTTTTTCGGCCGTATTTCGTTTACGTTCGGTTTTAAGTTATGCTATTCATAAATTTTTTCAAGAAGAGGGTTTCTCTTATGCTCATACTCCGATTATTTCAGGTAGTGATTGTGAAGGAGCGGGGGAGATGTTTAATGTTTCTACTTTTGATTTAGAAAAAGATATTCCTAAAAATAAAGAAGGGCAAGTTGATTACTCTAAAGATTTTTTTGGTAAAAAAACCGGGTTAACCGTTAGCGGGCAATTAGAGGCTGAAACTATGATTATGGGATTAAATAAAGTATATACTTTCGGTCCGACTTTTCGAGCGGAAAATTCTAATACGACTCGTCATGTTTGCGAATTTTGGATGGTAGAGCCGGAAATGGCTTTTGCTGATTTAAATGATGATATGATTTTAGCCGAAAAGATGATGAAATATTTGATTTCTTATGTTTTAAAAGAATTACCGGAAGAAATGGAATTTTTTAATAAATTTATTGATCCGACTTTACTAGATCGTTTACAAAATTTATTAACATCAGAATTTAAACGAATGACTTATACTGAAGCCATTGAAATTTTGGAAAAATCAGGCGAGAAATTTTCTTATCCTGTTAAATGGGGAATTGATTTGCAAACTGAACATGAACGTTATTTAACCGATAAGGTTGTTAACGGACCGGTTTTTTTAACTGATTATCCTAAAGAAATAAAAGCTTTCTATATGCGTTTAAATGATGATAATAAGACGGTGGCAGCGACTGATTTATTAGTACCGGGAATAGGTGAAATAATCGGCGGAAGCCAACGAGAAGAGCGTTTAGACGTTTTAGAGCGTCGTATGAGTGAATTAGGTCTTAAAACGAAAGATTATTGGTGGTATTTGGATTTACGCAAATATGGTTCGGTAAATCATGCCGGTTTTGGTTTAGGTTTTGAACGGGCTATAATGTATTTATCCGGTATGACTAATATTAGAGATGTTATTCCGTTTCCTCGTACCCCGCATAATGCCGAATTTTAATTTAGTTAGTTTTATAAAATTAATATAAAAAATATGGAACAATTTTTAATTGATAATTTATTATTAGTTTCTATTGTGTACATTGTTTGGACTCTGCCGTGGGAAGCCATCGCTTTATGGAAAGCGGCTCGTAATGGTCATAAAGTTTGGTTTATTGTTCTCTTTTTAACCAATACTTTGGCTATTTTAGAAATTATTTATATTTTTGGTTTCAGTAAAATGTCAAAAAAGATAAAGTAATATAAGATATGTTTTTTATAAACAAACTTCTTAAACTTAGATTTATCTCTCGTTACCGAGAGATAAATTTGTTTAAAGCCAAACCACTCTTGGCGCAAGAACAAGTGTTTTTTGGTTTGCTTAAAAAAGCTAAAAATACTCTTTGGGGAAAAAGATATAATTATAATAAAATATCTCAACAAGAATTTTCTCAAGCCCTGAAAGAATGGCAAAATAAAGTTCCTGTTTCTAGTTATGAAAAATTGTTTTCAGATATTGATTTGGCGGTAAAAAATAATAAAAACGTTTTATGGCCGGGAAAAATAAAGTGGGTAGCCAAATCTTCCGGCACAACTAATAGTAAGAGTAAAATTATACCGGTAACTAAAGATGCTTTAAAAAAATGTCATTATAAAGGCGGAGAGGATATTATTGCTCTATACTTAGATCAAAATCCTTATTCCAAAATATTTTCCGGAAAAACTTTGAGTGTGGCCGGTTCTTTTATGACTAAACAAAATTCAAATGATATTTTTTACGGGGATCTTTCCGCTATTTTAATAAATAGCTTGCCTTGGTGGGTTAGAATATTTCGTTCACCAAAAATGTCGGTGGCTCTTCTTAGTGAATGGGAAAAGAAAGTTGAAGCTATTGCTTTTGATACTATTTCTAAAAATGTTGTATCTTTAGCCGGTGTTCCGTCTTGGACTTTGGTTGTTTTAAATAAAATACTAGAGATAACAAAAAAAGATAATATTTTAGAGGTTTGGCCTAATTTAGAATTGTTTATTCATGGCGGAGTAAGTTTTGCTCCCTATCGAGCCCAGTTTGAAAAAATTATACCTTCTAAGCAAATGAAATATTTAGAAACATATAATGCTTCGGAGGGATTTTTTGCTTTAAACGACGATCTTTCTCGTGATGATATGTTGCTTGTTTTAGATAGCGGTGTTTTTTATGAATTTATTCCACTTGAAGAATTGAACAAAGAACAGCCTCAAGCTAAGATTCTATCGGAAGTAGAGATTGGTAAAACCTATGCTTTGGTTATATCCACTAATGGCGGTTTATGGCGTTATTTAATTGGTGATACCGTTAAAATAACATCACTGCAACCTTTTAGAATAAAAATTTCAGGTCGTACCAAACATTTTATTAATGTTTTCGGCGAGGAACTAATGGTAGCTAATGCCGATGAGGCCCTGCGTTTAGCCAGCGAAAAAAGTGGGGCAATTATTTCAGAATATACTGTTGCTCCAATATTTATGGATGGTCGTAGTCGAGGTGGTCATGAATGGATGATTGAATTTTCCAAAAAACCGGAAAATTTAGATTTCTTTGTGGAGGAATTGGATAAAGAATTAAAGAATTTAAATTCTGATTATGAAGCTAAGAGATATAATAATTTAATTTTAGATAGGCCTAAAGTCGTTGTAGCTAGAGATAATTTATTTTATGATTGGTTAAAGAGTAAAAACAAATTAGGCGGACAAAACAAAGTTCCACGTTTATCTAATTCCCGGGAGTATTTAGAAGAATTACTCAACCTTTAATCTTTTCTTTTTTTATATTAAATTTAAAAATAATTTAAAGAGCCGTTAAGGCTCTTTTGTTATTGTCATGACGTTAGCTCGTCTTTTTTAATATAGTCTAAAGTTAAAAAGGTTTGGCACTTTTTGGATCAAAAAGTCTCTTAACCTTATAACTATATTCGGCGTAATTATTATTAGTTTAATTGTCTAAATTCTTATTAGATTAAGATGATAGAATTATTTAAATAATTACGCCGAAAGACGATTTTTTAATTAAATTGAATTTATGAAAAATTTTAAAGATTTTTTTGAAAACATAAAAAAATTTTTTTCCAAAAAAATGATTATTATTTTTTCTTCAATAATTGCGACACTTATCTTTATCATTTTTTTATTTTTAAGTTTATACGGTTCTTGGTGGAGAGTTTGGCCTAAAACATTGGAGGCCACTATCGCTTTAAATCGTTTGGCGGTTTTAGTATATGAACAACCTTATTGTCACGAAGAGTGTTATTTAGAAAAAACAATTTATCGATCCAGTATTTTGGCGGTTATTAATCAATCTAAATTTTTTAATAAATTATCAACTATAGTTTTTAATGAAAATGAGAATTTAAATTGGCGAATTGAAATTATGAAAATTTTATCAATGGCTCAATTACCGGCTGATTCTAAATTTATAACCGCTATTAACACTTATTTAACGACTGACGGCGGTAATTTGGAAATTAAAAAAAATATTATTTTCTATTTTAAAGATTATTTGAATCAAGACAGTAACGCTAATTATTTTAAAAATATTTATATGAACAATTTATATTCTACGACTGATAAAATTGCGACTTTACACAATTTATCTTTATTAGACAGTGATAATAATGATTTCTATTTAAGTATTTTAAAAAATGAAAACGAAATGGTGATTGTAGCTGAAACTTTAAGAATTGTTGGGGCTAATATGTCTAAAAGTGATCTTGATCAAACAATTTTAGTCGGTTTGTTAGAAAATATTTTACGTCGGTCAGACGCTACTTTTACGGTAAGACGATTATGTGTTTTTATTTTGGCGTCTTTTTTAGAAAATGATCAGAATACCGAAATCTATAAATTGTTTGAAAAATTAGTAACCAGTGGTGAGATTGATATTTTTACTCGGTATTTAGTTATTGATATTTTTAATAATTATACATCAGAAAAATATGAATTACCGGTAATTAGTCAGGCTGATTGGGATTATTATTATAGACAATAAAAAAGGATTGGCTAAAGCCATGATTTAAATATAAATTAATTTTCGGTCTATGTATTTTAGAGAGAAATTGGCGCTTGTTATAAGCGCCTTCGTTTTAAATCTTTTTCTTGGTCATCAAACTTGGGCGATGCCGGTAGGCACTCTTTTATTTAGAACTTCCAGTAATGGTAATCTCTATGGTTATAATACCGAAAATTTAGTAACGGTAAAAAATAAAATAATAAGCGGTTTATACACCGGCCATGTGGCAATTTATGTTGGATCTGAAAATGGAGTTGACTATATTGTCGAAGCTATGCCTGATGGGCTCATAAAAGTTCCGGCTAAATATTTTTTAAATTCATATAACGATGAAAGATTATTGGGAGCCAAAATTCCTAAAAATTTAAGCGAAACTCAGAGAATAAAAGTGGCGGAA
Organism: uncultured Gammaproteobacteria bacterium; assembly: GCA_964394905.1. GTDB lineage: Bacteria > Patescibacteriota > Patescibacteriia > Patescibacteriales > UBA12465. The sequence continues at coordinate 17,115 of CAYMZF010000007.1, read as the reverse complement.
TTGGCTAAAACTTTAGCTGCTAGTGATTTGTCGTATGATTTTGATTTTAATACTCAAAAAGGACCGGCTAGCGGTGATTGGATTTGTGTGGGATTAACCGAAAAAATTTATGAAAGCGCCAATATTTCTAATCCTTTAGATTTATCCGGTTTAGAATACGATCCCAATTTTTATGCCATTGATATTACGCCTGACGGGTTTGATAATTTTAGCGTTTTAAATGAAAAAACCGGTGATTGTTTATCAAAAAATTTAGAATTTTCTAAAATTTCAGCTTGGAAAAAAACTATAATTCCTTTACCGGAAATTTGGGGATTTAATGCCGGATTAGAATACAACAATGAACGTTATTTCTTTTTTCCGTTAACCCAGTATTATCAGAATAGTTTAAAAGATGTAAAAGTGGATATTGAATTATCCAGCGGGTTTAATGATACTGAAATTAGAGGTGATACTCCGGAAGTAGCTTTAATTTTTAAATGGACTTTTATTAATTATCCGGTTTCGGCGATTAAAAGAGTAATTAATAATATTTTTAATAAAAATTCTACCGAGAAAGAATTAGTTGATACCGATAATTTATCGGAAGATACTTCTTCTTCATCAGAATTATCCGATAATTTATTATCCGACAATACTTTAGCGACTGGAAGTATTGAAAATATTACTGAGGCTACACCGGTATCTAGCGTTAATAAAATTATTTTAGGGAAAATAAAAAGTTCTATTACTGTTGACGATAAAAATATTTCTACTTTTAATTCTGAAAATAATAATAACGATAATAATAACGATAACGAAGAAAATGAAAATGATGTTTCACTTGACAGTGAAGAATCGAATGATAACGGAGAATCGGAGAAAGAAGAAGACAATGATGATAATAATATTGACGAAGAAGATAATGACGAAGATGAAGATGAAAATACGGATGACTATTATTCCGATTTAGCTAACCAAATTGTTATTAGCAGAATTTATTCAACTCTTAACAATGATTATATTGAGCTTTATAATCCGACCGAAGTTAATATTAATTTAGAAGAATTTTCTTTTAGACTATCAAAAACTAAAACCGGTGCTACTCCGACCTTTATAATGCGTATCGGTGATATCAGTGACGGTTCTTATCCCGGTGGCACAATTATTAAATCTAAAAGTAAGTATTTAATAGTTCGATCATCGGCTGAGAATGATTTGAAAAATCAAGCTCAAGCTATCGCCAGTCGCAGTAATTTTACTTTTACAGGTAACGGTTACACTATTTATTTAAGTCGTGGAACGGTTTCAAGTGATAGTGATGAAGATATAATCGATAAAGTTGGTTATGGTGAAGCTAAATATTTTGAAAAATATCCGGCCCCGGAAATTTTAGATGATTGGTTATTAGTTAGAAAAGCTAAAAGTAATTCTACGGCTATAACCATGGCTGAAACCGGCAGTCATTTTTCTTTGGGTAATGCTTATGATAGTAATAATAACAGATCTGATTTTGTTTTAGTTTCTTTAATTGAAGATGAGGAAGTTGAGGAGGAAAATAATAATAATAATAATAATAATAATAATAATCACGAAGAAAATAATAATACCAGTACTAATGAAAATAATAATAGTACCAGTACAAATGAAAATACTAGCACTAGTACTAATAATTATACCGATAATACTGAAAATAATACTTCCGGTGATGAATTAGAAGAAACTTCAGTCAGCGATAATTCGGCTAATGATAATTTAATTTCTTCTTTACTTCTTAGTCGTATTTATTCTACTTTAACGGATGATTATATTGAATTATATAATCCTAGTTCTTCAACCATTAATTTATCAACCGCCGGCATCAGATTGTATAAGACAAAAACCAGTGCTACGCCGTCCTTAATGATGCGTTTGGGAAATTTAGCCGATGGTTCCTACCCGGGTGGTTTAAATATTAATCCTTACGGTAAGTATATGATTGCTCGGGCCAGTTCTTCATCTGAAATAAAAGCTAAAGCTCAAGCTATTTCCACTAGAAATAATTTTTCTTTAACCGGTGATGCTTATACTGTTTATTTAAGTGATGATCCGGTATCAAGTGATAATGATATTGATATTATTGATAAACTTGGTTATGGACAAGCGATTTATTATTATATGTCGCCAGCTTCTGAAATTTTAGACAATTATGTTTTAACTAGAAAAGCATTATCAACTTCTACGGCTAGTGATATGTCAACTTCCGGCAATCATTTTTCTTTGGGTAATTCTTTTAATAGTAAGAATAACGGATTTGATTTTGTTTTGGTGGGTGATAATCAAACTACCACCGAAAACCTAGTTAATACCTCAACTGTTATAAACACCAACGAAGAAAATAATACCACCACTAATAATACTTCAACCATTATAGACAATAATGAAGGAAATAATACTACTACCGATGAAGAGAGTAATAATGGCGAAGAAGAGGAAGAAGAAAATGAATCAAATAATAATGAAATAATTTATGCTGATGATTTAGTTTCCGGTTATTGTATTGATCCCGGTTTATATTTAAATAATATTATTCATTCTTGGCATTTTGATGAATGTGAGGGAACAACCACCTATGATTTTATAAACAATCAAGCTTCAGAAATTAATTCAATTTGGCAAGAAGGTAAATTCGGTTGCGGTTTAAAACAATATTTCAGTCAAAATTATATGACCGCTCAATTAGATTCATCATTTGATTCTAATAATTTTAGTATTTCATATTATTATCAAAATATTATGGATAATTCTCGTCCGGCGATTGTATTTTCTAATTCTGTCAGCGGTGAATCGTTTACCGTAAAATTATATCCGACTTATTCCGATTTGCGTAATATTGTCGGTATGACACCTAGTATTAGGTTTAGAGAGGTTGTTTGGCCTCATGATCAAACTTGGCATTTGTTTACTTGGGTGGTTAATAAAAATTTAAATTATTGGGCTTTCTATCGAGATGGAGTCGAAGTGTATCGTAAAAGCATGGAAAGCGGATTTTTTACTTCCGCCGATACTTTTAGTGTTAAAGGCGATAACGGCTATAATTTAATGGATGAAATTACTATTTTTAATCGAGCTTTAGACAAAGAAGAAGTTGCTCAAATTTATAATTTTAATTTGCCTTTAAATTCGGTAAATTGTTATCCGGTATCAATTCGAAAAGCCGAAGTAACAAATTATTGGAATTTTGACGAATATGCCGGTGATTTATCTTATGATATTTTTGGCTTGAGTCATTTAAATTTATCTTCCAGTTCTCGAGTTATAAACGAAACAGGGAATAATAATATTAATATAACCGCTGGGGACGAAGGGGTGTCGGCGCAATTTTTGTATCCTTTTTATTACAAAAACATGTCTTTGTCTTTTTGGTGGAAGAATAATTTTGTACAATCCACTTCCGAATTTTTTATAAAATTAATGAGTGCGGAACAAAATATATTCGGTTTTAATTTAAGTCGTGATAATTTTTATTATTATTTTAATAATTTAAATTTTAAAGTTAATACTAACAATAGTCTTTCTGTGGTTGAAAATGATAATTTGTGGCATCAAGCCGTTTTGGCTTATGATTCTTATCATCTTCAATTAAATTTATATATCGATGGTCAATTATATGGTTCTTGGAATAGAAATTGGTTGAGTTCAACTTTAATTGATCGATTAGTAATAAGCAGTCAAGGAGATAATTTTATAATGGATGAACTTGGTCTTTGGAACGGAACGCTTAATTCGGCCGAAATTGAATATTTATACAATAATCAAAAAAGTTTTTTTGTTGACTAAAAGACCTTTCTTTGGTATTATCCAAGTAAGATTGTTGTTAAATTAATGTTTTACGATAGTCTTATTAAACTAAATTAGATGGTTACTATAAAGGCTAATTTATTGGTCTATATAGAGGAAAGTCCGGACTCTCAATAGTTGACAGTGGATAACGTCCACCGTTTAATTGAGCGATTAATTAAACAGGGAAAGTGCCACAGAGACAATACTACCTCGGTTTTCCGAGGGAAAGGTGAAAAGTGAATCAATGTTATTTATAGCTATGATTCTAGTCCTTTGGTGACAAAGGTGCTTGGTAAACCCTGTCAGAGAGCAAGAGCAAACCATGCCTTCGGGTATGACGAAAAGTGGCTCGCACGAGCCGGCTAGTAATAGTCGGCCTAGATAAATGACCATCCAGAGGTTTCGGCCTTGGACAGAATCCGGCTTATTTTTTGGTTTAATTTTAAAATTAAGAATATTAAGTATATTTATGAAAAAAACGGAATTATTTTTTTCTTTAATTCTTGTTCCTCTCGATTATATTTTATTGGTTTTAGCCGGTATCTCCGCTTACTTTATCAGATTTTCTAATTTTACTATAAGTATTCGTCCGATAATTTTTAATTTACCTTTTACAGAATACTTTAGAGCGGTTTTATTAATTGCTCTTTTTTGGGTGATAATTTTTGCTTTTTCCAGTTTATATCGAACTAGAAAACGTCATCTTAGTAAAGAAATTTATCGTGTTTTTTTAGCTTGTTCAGCCGGTTTTGTTTTAGTGGTTGCTTTAATATTTTTTAAAAGAGAGTTATTTGATTCTCGGTTTATAGTTTTAATGGCTTGGTTTTTGTCTATTGTTTATGTAAGTTTAGGCCGAACCATTATTTATTGGATTAAAAAAAGTTTATATGCCCATGGTATCGGGATAAAAAATGTAATTTTAGTCGGTTCATCTAAAACCGGAGATAATTTAATTAGAGAATTTTTTAGTAAAAAATATTCCGGTTACAAAGTAGTGAAACGAGTGCGTGATTTTTCTTTAGATACCGCCAAAGAAGTGGCTGAGTTTATAGCCGACTTTAATGAAAAAAATAAATATCAAGGAGGGCAAATTGATGAAATTATTCAAAGCGATCCTAACTTGATAAAAACCGAAACCCTTCGTTTATATGATTTTGCCAACGAATATCATATTACTTTTAAATATGTGGCCGATTTATTAGAAGTCAAAGTTTTGCAAACCGAAGTTACCGAAATTGCCGGTGTTCCGATAGTGGAAGTTAAAAAAACAACTTTGGATGGTTGGGGAAGAATAGCAAAAAGAATTTTTGATATTATTGTTTCCGGTATTATTATTATAATTTTATCACCGCTTATTATTATCACCGCTATTTTAATTAAAATTGATTCTAATGGTCCTATTTTTTTCTCTCGTCGAGATGACGGTACTTCGGTTTGTCGAGTTGGTCAAGGAGGAAAAACTTTTAATTATTTTAAATTTAGATCAATGATTCCGGGAGTTGATAGTATGCGTTATCATGAATTACAGGATCGAAATTTACGCAAAGATGGGCCCTTGGTTAAAATTCAAGATGATCCTCGGGTTACTCGGATTGGACGATTTATCAGACGTTGGAGTATTGATGAATTACCGGAATTATTTTTAGTGTTTATCGGACGAATGAGTTTGGTCGGACCTCGACCGCATTTACCGGAAGAAGTAGCTAAGTATGAACAACATCATAAAAAGACTTTAACTATCAAACCCGGTATTACCGGATTAGCTCAAGTTTCCGGACGAAGTGATTTATTATTTGAAGAAGAAGTTAAATTAGATATTTATTATATTGAAAATTGGTCAATGCTATTAGATTTATCTATTTTATTTAGAACTCCTTTTGCGGTTTTTAAACATCGCGAGGCCGAATAAAAATATATGAAAGTTGCTTTAATTCATGATCATTTAGCTCAAGACGGGGGAGCGGAAAAAGTATTGGAAGTTTTTTCACAAATGTTTCCCGATGCTCCTATTTATACTTTGCTGTATGATAAAAAAAATGTTGCTCACCGTTATCCTAACCGTCAAGTGGATGCTTCTATTATTCAAAGGATGCCGGGTGGAGTTCGTTTTTATCAATGGTATTTACCGATTATGCCCTTGGCGGTTGAATTTTTTGATTTAAGAAAATACGATTTAGTTATTTCGGACACCAGTTCTTTTGCTAAAGGTGTCATTACTTTACCGGAAACCGTTCATATTTGTTATTGTCATACTCCGACCAGATATTTATGGAGTGATACTCATCAATATATTAATGATTTAAAGTATAATAAATATTTAAAAAAAATTGCTTCTAATATTTTGAGTCGAGTTCGATTATGGGATCGTTTAGCGGCGGATCGAGTTGATTATTTTATCGCCAATTCTCATGCTGTTCAAGCTCGAATAAAAAAATATTATCGTCGCGATTCAACGATAATTTATCCGCCCGTAGAAACCGATAAATTTTTTATCGCTAAAGAATTGGGTGACTATTTTTTAATCGGTTGTCGTTTAGCTCCTTACAAGCGGGTTGATTTGGCTATTGAGACTTTTAAAAAATTAGGTCCGGATTATAAACTGAAAATATTTGGTGATGGGGTGGACATGAAACGTTTAAAAAAAATAGCCAAAAATTGTTCTAATATTGAATTTTTAGGTCATGTAAACGATGAATATAAAGCGGAATTGTTTAGTAAATGTTTAGCTTTTTTAAATCCACAAGAAGAAGATTTCGGTATTTCTCAGGTTGAAGCTATGGCTTCCGGTCGTCCGATTATTGCTTTCAAAAAAGGCGGAGCCTTGGATGTGATAATAGAAAACGAAACCGGTTTATTCTTTAATGATCAAACCATAGAGTCAATGTCTTTGGTTGTACAAAAGTTTTATACTGATATTAAGAATGATAAAAATATTTGGCATAGCCAAAAAATTAGAGAACATGCTCAGAAATTTTCTTTAGAAAATTTTAAGACTAATATAAAGAAGTTTATCGCCGACGTTAATCAAAAAAATTATGAGAATAGGGATTGATATCCGAGTATTATTAGATAAAAATTATAGCGGGGTAGCCAATTTTACTTTTTATTTATTAAAAAGTTTATTAAAAAACGATAAACGTAATGTTTATTATTTTTTTTATAATTCCTTTAAAAAAGTAAAAAGGCCCGATTTTTCCGTTAAAACGATAATACAACGTTATCCTAATAAGTTTTTTAATTATTTTTTACAAAAGATTTTTAATTATCCAAAATTAGATAAAGTTGTCGGAGGGGTAGATGTTTTTTATTTACCGCATATTAATTTCGCTTCTTTCTCAAAAAATAGCCACAACGTCATTACTATTCATGATTTATCTTTTTTGCGTTATCCCGAATTTTTTAGTTTTAGAAAAAACTTATGGCATAAAGTTATCGATATTAAAAAAAATATTAAAAAATACGATAAAATTATAGCCGTTTCTCAAAATACAAAAAATGATATTGTGGAATTACTAAAAGTACCGGAGGAGAAAGTGACGGTGATTTATCCGGGGTTGCCGGGTTATTTAAATGATTTAAACGAAAATACTAATATTAATAATGATTTATCAATTGATTATTTGGCTCAAAAATATAATATCAATAATGATTATATTTTATATTTTGGCACTATTGAACCGCGAAAAAATATTTCCGGCTTGATTTCAGCCTATAATTTATTACGTGATAACGGAATAAATTGTTTATTAGTTTTAGCTGGAGCTTGGGGCTGGAAGACTAAGAGTATAAAAAAAGAATGGCAAGCCTCTAAGTATAAAAATGATATTAGATTTATCGGTTATGTTGACGATAAAGTAAAACCGTTATTGTATAAACAAGCTAAGGTTTTAGCTTATCCGTCTTTTTATGAGGGTTTCGGTTTTCCGCCGCTGGAAGCGATGTATTTTGGTTTACCGGTTATTTCCAGCAATACTTCCAGTTTGCCGGAAGTATTAGGCGATAGCGCTATTTTAATAAACCCGGACAAACCTCAAGATTTAGCCACTGCTTTAAAAATGGTAATAACTGATGAAAATTTGAGAAATAAAATGATAATTTCAGGACAAGAACGAGTAAAACATTTTTCTTGGGAAGAAACGGCACAAAAATATATTGAAGTTTTTGAAAGTTTACAAAAATAATTATGACAACAATCGTAAAGAAAAATAATAATAGAAAAAAAGTCTTAGTGGCAGTATCCGGTGGAGTTGATTCGGCCGTAGCGGCTAAACTTTTAATTGATGCTGGTTATCAAGTTAGCGGAATTTTTTTGAATTTTTGGAAAGATAATTCCGTTGATGATAATTATAAAAATACGGTAGAGAATAAATGTTGTTCGTTACAAGCGCAAATGGATGCTAAAAAAGTTTGTTTAAGCTTAGGTATTCCTTTTTATACTTATAATTTTTCTTCAATTTTTAAAAAAGAAGTGGTTGATAATTTTTTGAACGAATACGCTCAAGGTCGGACACCTAATCCTTGTGTAATTTGTAATAAAAAAGTAAAGATTGGGGGACTGATAGAATACGCTCGGTCTTTGGGTTTTGATTATATTGCTACCGGTCATTATTCTCGGATAGAAAAAATAATAAAAAAAAATAAAGAAACGGTTTATGAAATGTTTCGGGGTTATGATAAAAATAAAGATCAATCATATTTTTTGTATACTTTAAACCAAAAACAATTAAGCCGTTTACTTTTACCTTTAGGAAAAATTAAAAAACCTAAGGTTAGACAAATCGCCAAACGAGCCGGATTATTAATAGCGGAAAAAAGTGATAGCCAGGAAATTTGTTTTATTCCCGGTAAACATCATAATGATTTTTTGAAAAAATATTTAAAATTACAAAGCGGAGTTATAAAGTTATGGTCAACCGGAGAAATATTGGGTCAACATCAGGGTTTGTCTCTTTATACTATCGGGCAAAGACGCGGAATTGATGTCGGCGGAACCGGTCCGTATTATGCTGCCAAATTTGATACTAAAGATAATATTTTATACGTAGTTAAAAATTTTAATGATCCAATACTATATCATCAAACAATGGAAGTAAAAAATATTAATTGGCTGGATATAAAATCTTTAAAATTTCCTTTAAAAGCGAAAATAGTTATTCGTTATCGTCATAAGGCGGTAACCGGCCTGATTGATTATGATAAGAAAAAAAATATAGCTCAAGTTAAATTTGCTCGTAAACAACGGGCGATTACCTCCGGTCAAAGTGCTGTTTTTTATGATAAAAACAAAGTATTAGGTGGTGGGGTTATTATTTAATTAGCAATTTGTTTAAAAGTATAAAAATTTGATAAAAAAATAGAGTGGAAAAAATCCACTCTTTTTGTGTTATAACTTATTAGTCAATAAATTACTTTCTTCGTAATTAAAAAATTGACAATAAGGGGCTATTTCAAAAAATCCCATACTTTCTATAATTTTGATATCCTTAATTGATAGATTATCTATTAAAGATAAATTATAGATTTCATCGTCAGTCATAATTGCCAAAATAGTAGCGATATCGCAATCTTTTAAATTTTTGTATAAAAATAAATTTTCATTTAAAAGATGATGAACTTTATCTATCTTTTTCCAAAAAACGTTTCGTTCATTTTCTCCATCAAGGATGTAATATAAATTATCATACATCCATTTTCTTAATGTTTGAAAAACTTCGCTTTCAGTTGATTTTTCAAAAGAAAGATATCCGGTTTGATAGCTTTCTTTGCAAATGGCAGTAATACAACTGGTAACCTGTTCAGTTCGATTTTTTCCAAACAAATAAAGTTTTTTTGATAAAGGATCTTGAAATTTTCCTAAACGGCAAGCATCTTCGATATCTGAAAATAGATAGGCGATTTTGTCGGCTAGCATTACTACGCCATATTCAACCGGTAAAGAACGATCAATTTTAAATCCGTTTTTTGAACCATGATGCATAATACCTTCTAAAGTCTCAAAACACAAATTTAATCCCTGTCCTTTTTCTTCAATGTTTTGAGCGATAATTACGCCGAAAGAGGAGTGATTAAAGTTTGTATCAAGAGTGGCTTTTATGTATCGTTCTCCTAAATGACCAAAAGGAGTGTGGCCGATATCATGGGCTAAAGCGATAGCTTTAACTAAACTTACATTAAGTCCTAGTATTAAAGCTAATGTTTTGGCGATTTCTTTTACTTCCAAAGTATGAATTAATCTATTTCTAACTAGATTATTTTTTGAAAAAGAAAAAACTTGAGTTTTTTCTTTTAATCGACGGAAACTTTTGGAGTTTAATATTTTAGTAATATCAACTTCAAAGGGATCAATTATGTTTAGAATACCTTCGTCATTGCATTTTTTTCGTCCACGGGTTTGGCCGAAAGCTTGTTCTTTAAGACAATCATGATATTTTTCTAATTCTGTTTTCATTGTTATATTTTTTTTTGTTAATGTTCTAAATGATTATTTACTTTAAACCTTTTTCTTGTTTTAGTCAATAATAAAAAAAACTTTGTTTAAAAGCTTTTTTTATTGGTGCCGATGGTGGGAGTTGAACCCACAAACCTTGCGGCACACGAGTTTGAGTCGTGCGTGTTTGCCAGTTTCACCACATCGGCCAAGATAAAAACATAATAAAGTATTTTTTTGTAAATGTCAAAAAATTTTATAGTTTGGTTTAAAATATATTTGCCGATTTTTTTATTATACGTTATAATGAAAGAGAACTTATTATTAATTCAGACTTACTTATGGGAATAATAATCTCCGTCGTTAATCAAAAAGGAGGAGTCGGTAAAACTACTACCGCTGTTAATTTGGGAGCTTATTTAGCTTATTTCGGTAAAAAAGTTTTGCTTTTAGATCTTGATCCTCAAGCTAATGCCACTTCCGGTTTAGGTATTAATCATCGTCAAGTAGAAAAAGGTATTTATGATGTTATCGTTGGTAATTGTTCAATTTTTGATGTAATACTTAAAACTAAACAAAATAATTATTTTGTTATTCCGGCTACCATCGCTTTATCTGGGGCTTCAGTTGAGTTAGTTGATTTAGATAATCGCGAATTTCGTTTGGATACGGCCTTAAAAGAAATAAAAGATCAATTTGATTATATTATTGTTGATGGTCCGCCGTCTTTAGGTTTGCTTACTATAAACGGTTTAGTGGCCTCCGATAAAGTTTTAATTCCGATTCAAAGTGAATATTATGCTTTAGAAGGTTTAGGACAATTACTGGAGACTATTTCTTTGATTCAAAATAATTTAAAGCCGGAATTGGGAATTTTAGGTGTGGTTATTACCATGTTTGATAAACGTAATAAATTATCATCCTTAGTTAAAGATGAATTGTATAAATATTTTCCTAATAAAGTTTTTAAATCCATTATTCCTCGTTCGGTTCGTTTAGCCGAGGCTCCCAGTTATGGTTCTAGTATTTTACAATATGATCCCAAATCATTAGCCGCTAAGTCTTATGAAGATTTAGCTAAAGAAATAATTAATTTAATTTAAATATATGATGAACAAAGGTTTAGGACGAGGACTTGATTCTCTTATTCCTAAAAAAGTTAATAATAAAAATTTTACAGTGAGTTTAAACGATTCTTCAATAACTCCGACAGTTAATCAAAGTGTTATTACTAAACTTGATCCCGAAAAAATAAGTGCCAATCCTTATCAACCGCGACATGAATTTGATCCTGTTTCTTTAAATGATTTGGTTAATTCTATTAAAGAATACGGGATTATTCAACCCTTAATTGTTACTCCTAAAGCCGACGGTACTTATGAATTAATCGCCGGAGAACGACGATTACGCAGTGCTTTGGAATTAGGTTTGCGGGAAGTTCCGGTAATAGTTAGAGAAGCCAGTGAACAACGAAAATTAGAAATTGCTTTAATTGAAAATTTACAACGAGAAAATATTAATCCGATTGAATCGGCTATGGCCTATAATCAATTGATGACCGAATTTAATTTAACTCAAGATGATTTATCAAAAAGATTAGGTAAATCCAGATCTTCCATTGCCAATGTTTTACGTTTTTTATCTTTACCGGAAGAAATAAAAACAGCTTTAGCTAAAAAACAAATTTCTGAAGCTCATGCCAAATATCTTTTGGGTTTAAGCGGGGAAGTTAAACAAATATCAATTTTTAGAAAAATTATCTATAATAATTTATCAGTTAGAGAAACTGACAAATTAATTAAGCAATCTGGTGGAACTAAGAAAGCTAAAATAAATATTGAAGAAAATGACGAGAAACTGCGTAATACTTTACAGAAGCATTTAAACACTAAAGTGGATATCAAGCGTGGTCAAAAAGGCGGTCGAATTGAGATTAGTTTTTATACCAATGAAGATTTAAATGAGATCATTAAAAAAATAATAAAATAATAATTTAAAAAAAGGAGGTTTATAATGGAAATTTTTTTATTAATTTCTGCGTTAATTCTTTTCGTTCTACCTTTTATAGGTTTAGTAGGAATTGGGATATTATCTATTTTTATTTTTAAAGAAGATTTACTTGAGAGTAATTCTCAAAAAATATAATAATCTTATTTTAAGAATAAAAAATAAAATTATTTGACATTATTTTAATCGGATTCTATCCGATTTTTTTTATTATTTTTTAATTTGAATTATTTTTAATTTTAACTTATGATATAGTATAAATAATTTAACTTATTTTTATGTCTTTTGTGCATCTCCATAATCATACTCATTATTCATTACTGGACGGTTTAACTAATCTGGATGATTTTATTGCCAAAGCTAAAGATCAAGGTTGCCCGGCCTTAGCTATTACCGATCATGGAGTGATGTATGGAGTGGTGGAATTCTATAAAAAATGCAAAAAAGCCGGAATTAAGCCGATTATTGGAGTGGAAGCTTATGTAGCGCCTAATTCTCGTTTTGATAAAAATACTCGAAGTGATGCTCGTAATTATCACTTATTGCTTTTAGCTAAAAATAATACTGGTTATCAAAATTTGATTAAATTAACTTCTAAAGCTCATTTAGAGGGTTTTTATTATAAACCGAGAATTGACTTTGAAATATTACAAGAATATCATGAAGGACTTATCGCTTGTACCGCTTGTATGGGAGGGGAGATTCCGTCTTTGATTTTAGCGAAACAATTAGACCAAGCCAAGGAAAAAATTTTAGCCTATAATAATCTTTTCGGTCAGGATAATTTTTATTTGGAAATACAAGATCATCCAGAATTAGAAGGACAAATCCGGCTTAACGAACAATTAAAAAAATTTTCCAAAGAATTAAATATTCCTTTAGTGGTAACTAATGATATTCATTATTTAAACAAAGAGGATGATGAAGCTCAAGACATCCTATTGTGTTTACAAAGTAAAAAGAAAAAAGATGATCCTGATAGAATGAAAATGTTAGGTCATGGCAATTATTCATGTCGTGATCCGAAAGAACTGATAGCCGCTTTTGAAGATGTTCCGGAAGCTATTAAAAATACCGTTAAAATCGCCGATAAATGTAATGTTGAAATAAAATTAGATGATATTCATTTACCGTATTTTGCCGTTCCCGCAGGTTATGATCAGGCTTCCTATTTAACTAAATTATGCGAAGACGGAATTCTTAAGCGATTTGCTGACGCCTCGAATCAGGAAATTGAGGAAGTTAAAAAAAGATTAGATTATGAATTGGAAGTTATAAACAAAATGGGTTGGCCGTCATACTTTTTAATTGTATCTGATTTAGTTAATTGGGCTAAAAACGAAAAGATTGTAGTTGGACCCGGTCGAGGTAGCGCCGCCGGTTCCATGGTTTGTTATTTGACCGGTATTACTAATTTAGATCCGATTAAATATGAATTACTATTTGAAAGATTTTTAAATCCGGATAGAATTTCCATGCCGGATATTGATTTGGATTTTGCTGATATTAGACGAGAAGAAGTTATCCGTTATGTAGCTCAAAAATACGGACAAGAAAATGTTTCACAAATAATTACTTTCGGAACTATGGCTTCTCGTATGGCCATTAGAGATGTCGGTCGAGTTTTAGATGAACCATATGATTATTGTGATAAACTAGCCAAAATGATTCCGATGAATTACAAAATAAAGGACGCGGTTGAGAATCTGTCCGAGGTTAAAGATATTTATAAAAAAGATCCGGCGGCTCGTAGAATTTTAGATTTTGCTCAAAAATTGGAAGGTGTTTCTCGTCATTCGTCGGTTCATGCTTGCGGAGTTTTGGTTACTAAAGATCCATTGACCGATTATGTTCCGTTACAATACGCTTCCTCGTCCGATAAAACAATTGTTTCGCAATATTCTCTGCATCCGGTTGAAGATTTAGGATTATTAAAAATTGATTTTTTGGGTTTAAAAAATTTAACCATTATTGAGTCAGCCATTAAGATTATAAAAAACACCAGAGGTTTAGAGCTTGATATTGATAAAATACCGACTGACGATAAAGATTCTTTTGTTCTATTTCAAAAAGCTGAAACTACCGGTGTGTTTCAATTTGAATCTAGTGGCATGAAAAGATATTTAAAAGATTTGCGACCTACTGAGTTTGAAGATATTATTGCCATGGTAGCTTTGTATCGTCCCGGTCCAATGGAATGGATCCCTGATTTTATCAGTGGTAAACATGGTCGCAAAATGACCTATCTTCATCCTAAATTAGAGGCGGTTTTAAGCAAAACTTATGGTGTGGCCGTTTATCAAGAACAGGTTATGCAAATTTCTCGAGTTTTAGCCGGATTTACTCGTGGAGAAGCTGACACTTTAAGAAAAGCGATGGGTAAAAAAATTCCGGAATTATTAGCCGAACAAAAAGAAAAATTTATTCAAGGTTGTGTTGATAATGGTTTAGCAAAAACTTTAGGAGAAAAAGTTTTTTCTTTTATTGAACCTTTTGCCGGTTATGGTTTTAATCGTTCTCACGCCGCTTGTTATGCTTTTGTAGCTTATCAAACTGCTTATTTAAAAGCTCATTATCCGGCTGAGTTTATGGCCGCTCTGCTAACATCCGATCAAAATGATATGGATCGTATTGCCATTGAAATTGAAGAATGTCGTAAAATGGGTATGGAAATTATGCCACCTGATATTAATGAATCTTTCGCTTCCTTTACGGTTATAACCAGCGGTACGGCTACTAATCAAATTGCAGCCGAAGGAGAAAATGTTAGAACTATTCGTTTTGGTTTGAATGCCGTTAAAAATGTAGGTTCGCATATTGTGGAAGAAATTATTAAAGAAAGAAAAGCCAACGGTAAATTTGAAAATATTTTTGATTTTTTAGAACGAATTACCGATAAAGATTTAAATAAAAAATCATTGGAAAGCTTGATTAAATGTGGCGCTTTTGATTGTTTTGACAGTCGCAGTAAATTATTGGGGAATGTTGATATTTTATTGGAATTTAGTAAAGAAAAAAATAAATCAAAAAATAATCCGCAAGTTAGTTTGTTTGTTGATTCCATTCAAACATCGGTGTTCGCTTATCCGACTTTGCGGGAAGAAATGGAAATAGATAATGCCGAAAAATTAAAGTGGGAAAAAGATTTATTAGGTTTATATATTTCCGAACATCCTTTTCGAGTTTTTAAAGAAAAATTAGACGGTGCGATTATAAGCTTAGCTGATTTAAATAATTATAAAAATCAAGATATTTTATCGGCCGGAGTGATTTCTTCCATAAAAAAAATAGTTACTAAAAAAAATGAAAATATGTTATTTGTAAAAATAAGTGACGGTTTAGTTTTTACCGAAATACTTGTTTTTCCTAAAATTTTAAAAGAAACGCTTAATCTTTGGCAGGATGGTAAAACTATTTTAATTAACGCTAATGTATCCGATAAAGACGGAGAGACAAAATTACTAGTAAATAAAGTAGTGGAATTAACTTTAGATGGCCTGGAAGAAACAGTTAAAGAATTTAAAAATATAAAAATTCTTAAACGTTTTAATGGCGGAAATAATGGAAATGGTTATAATAATAATTATGGTAATGGTTACAGTAATAATTACGAAAATTATAATAATTACAACAAAAACAACGGTAATGGAAAAAGTACTCCTAATCGATCTCTAGGTATTTCTTTTAAAGACGGGATATCGCCCGATGTTTTTTCTAAAATAAAAGCTATTTTAGAAAATTATCCGGGTGATGATGCTGTTTATTTTAAAATAAAAACTTCTCAAGGAGAAAAATTAATTAAATCGGAATTGCAAATAAAAAATAATTTAGAGCTTAGAAATATTCTAAAAGATGAATTAAACGGCATAGCCGATATTGTTTAATTTATAGAAAAATGTTATTATAAATAAAGATATAATAAATTTTAATTAAATTGTCGCCAAATATTTTTTTAGCGATATGTTATAATTTTATGCCTCTTAAAACTTCTCCTGTTAATCCTAAAAAAAACAAAAAAATTGTCAAAAAAATAAAAATAAATGATCAAGAAAAAAATGATTCTAATGAATTAGATAATTTTGTGGAAATAAAAGAAAAAATTAGAGACGAGCTTATGAAAAATTCAGGTGAATTTTCACCTAACGAGAATTTTGATTCTAAAAAAGAATTTTTTCGTTTAATGGCCGAAAAAATAAAAGATGATTCTGGCGATTTACAAGAAAGTAATTATATGGAAGATAAAAAATATTCTTTTGGTCCTAATAGTCGAGTTTCTCATTATCGAAAAATGGTTCTTCGTTTTTCTTTTTTAACGGTAGTTTTACTTTTAATTGTCGCTTATTTTTCAGTGGTTAAATTAGATATTATAGCTTATACCAATAAAGAAACCTTAGAAGACAGTCTAAATTTTTATGCCTATAAAGATGATGGTCAAGTAAATTTAGATCGATCCGTTAAAGCTAGCATGAACCAAATGGAAATAGAAACTAAAAATACCTTTTCCAGTACTGGGGTAAAAGATTCGGGCGGAGAAATTGTCGGCCAAGTTACTATTGTAAACCAATCATCAAAAAATCAACCGTTAGTGGCCACTACCAGATTATTAAGTTCGGACAATAAATTGTTTCGTATAAAAAATACTGTTAATGTTCCGGCCGGCGGTTCAGTAGAAGTTAATATCTATACCGACGAACCATCAGAAAGTATGGCTCTAGAACCGGGAAGATTTACTATTCCTGGTTTATGGGAAGGTTTACAGGATAAAATTTATGCTGAAAATTCAGTCAAATTTGAATATAAAGCCAACGGTAAAAAATATATAATTCAAGAAGATATTGATAAAGCTATAAGCGCTTTAAACGATGAAATAATTAAAGAAG
>CAYMZF010000006.1:0-35136 GCA_964394905.1 uncultured Gammaproteobacteria bacterium | reverse complement strand
AAATAAAATATATGTCCGGGATACTCATTCATCCCCAGACAGCGGTTTACATTCTATCATCTCTTATCGGATCTATATGACCGCTATGTCTGGGGTTTCCTGGTATATAAAAAGCCTTCTATAATAAGAAGGCTTATTTTTTGTAGGAATAATTTTATAATATTTGAACAAAAGACGTATCTCTTTGTTCATAATATTTTGACATGCTGGTAATGTTTATATCAGCGATAAAAACATTATTTGTCCAGTGTCCAATTTGATAATGAACTTCTCCTGAGGTACTGTTTAAAACAGTAAACTGTTTCCAAATTCCCAAAGGTGAAGTCCAATCAGCTGTAGATGGATATATAAAACTACTTCCGGCAATTTTATAGCGTACAATTTGTTGTGTGTTGTTCGTTTTAATCCAACGAATATAACCACTCCAACGCATTGTGTAATTATGGTTTAAATCATCCCCATTTCTTCCAGGAAAGTCTACGCTTTCACTTCCTGTACTTAAAATTAATTCATTAGAGTATGATCTAATTTCATATAGGCCTGAATTAATAACTAATCTAAATCCAAACCAACTACCGGATGAATTATAAGGAACATTTTCATATCCCGAATATAATGGAGTTTCATCGGTAGGTGTCATCCATGTTCCACCGGCTACTCCATTGTTTACGGCGAAATTAAATTCGACGTAATTTTGGTCTACGGCCGGAAATTCTATAGTGTATCGGACACTATCTCCGTCAACTGTTACTGTTTGATTAGTAACAAAATTTAAGCCATTTATTCGTTTTACTCCAAACCAGTTGGATTGGGATATATAATATCCCTTATGTATCACGGCTGTAATTCTGCAAGTATTATCCTCTTCTATAATAAAATCATATAATCTGGGGATTGTACTTGTTGGAGGAGGAGGAGTTGAATTATCAGTTATGTTAATCGTTATGTTTACAAACGAAAACTGTTCATTGTAGATTCCGCTAACTGATAAAGTATAAATTCCTATTAAAGAAAATTTATATTCACACCCATTTTCTGCTTCAGCTGATTTATAAATGGTATCACCGATTGAATTTTTTATAACGAAGATTCCTTCGGCGTAATCATATTCATCAGCTGGCATTAAAAAAAATATTCCATAATATCCAACAGGACCTTGAATGGTAGCCCCGGAGCTTATTGGACCTTTACCATCGTTATTTTCTTTTTCAAGTTCAAGACCTCCTTTTACGGATTCAAAAGAAAAGTGTAGCGTCACTTCTTTTTTCGGTTTATCATCAAAGAAGATGTCTTTATTACAGCTAAAGAATAAAGAATACATTATTAATAATGTTAATAATAAAAATAATTTTTTCATGATTTCAATTTTTTTTGGTTATTACTGTTTGTTTTATTATATTTTATATACGGATCGCCTTATGGGGCTACTTTGTTTTTAAAGAACTTTAACGGCTAATCTTATCACTAATTTAATTATTTGTCAACATAAAAATAGGCTTAATATAAGCCTATTTTTGAGGTACTTTTGGTATTCTTTTGGTTTTTTTATTTCTTTTTTAAATTTTTCTTTTTCCAATCAGCAATTAATTGATGATTACCGGACAGTAATTCTTTTGGTACTTTATATTTTTTATTACCGACTTTGAATTCGGCCGGTTTAGTATATTGCGGGTATTCTAAAATTCCGGGTTCATTATGTGATTCATCAATTAAACTTTCGTTATTTCCTAAAACTCCTGGAATTAAACGAGTGATAGAATCAATAATTGTCATAGCACCGATTTCACCTCCGGTTAAAACATAATCACCGATAGAAATTTCTTCGTCGATAAAATTTTTAATTCGTTCATCAACCCCTTCATAACGTCCGCAAATTAAAGTAATGTTTTTTAATTTAGAATATTTTTTTGCTAAACCTTGATTCCATTTTTTTCCTTTGGCCGATAATAATATAATTTTTTGACCGGATGTCTTCTTTGATTTGGCAATTTTTTTTATAGCTTTATATAATGGCTCAATTTTAAGTAGCATTCCGGCACCTCCACCATAAATCGTATCATCAACCGTATGACGTTTATCATTAGTAAAGTCTCTAAGATTATGAATTTTTATACTTATTACTTTTTTTCCCTGAGCTTTTTTTATAATACTTTCATTAAAGTAAGATGAAAAAATTTCAGGGAAGATGGTGATGATATTAAATTTCATATAATTGTTGTTTAAAACAAAAGACCACGGTTGTGGTCTTTTGTTGATTTATTGAAAGTTTTAAATATTAAATTTTCAAATCATCAATAGCTGATGTGTCCATGGAATCGTTTCTTGAATCATCTCTTCTAGCAGGACGATTACCATTATTTGGATCGTAAATTTTTAGATTTACACGAGAATTGTTTCGAGCTCCAACAACTTTTAATAAAGTTCTGATAGCTTGAGCTGTTTGACCACGACGGCCGATTACAAATCCCATATCACTTTGATCGATTTTCAAAGTTAAAAGAACACCTCGTTCGTCAACTGTTCTTTCTACTGAGACAGCATCAGGGACGCTTACAATAGATTTAATGACAGTTTCTAAAAATTGCTTGTCTTGATTTTCCGACATAGTCGTCGACTAATTCTTGCAAATTGTCTAGAATTTAACATTTTTAACAGATTTGTAAGAACTTTTTAATTATTATCACCATAAATGGTGCGGTTGGATTACCAACCCTGATTTTATTTTAATATCCTTAGACTTAAAAGTCAAGGACATAAAAATTTTATTCAACCGGTTTTTCTTCAATAGTTTCTTGATTTTCAACTGGAATTTCCGGAGTTATTGATGCTTCCGGGTTTGGAGTAGCGGCTACTTTTTTAGCTTCTTCCGCTTCAACTTTGGCTTTTTCAATTTGAGCTTGAGCTTCAGCTTCTTTCTTTTTGGCTTTTTCAATTTTTTCAACTTTTTTCTTATTTGGAGTTCCAGGTTTAGAATTTTTGGCTTTTTGACCCTCTACTATTTTATTGGTAATAAATAGATTATTAATTGAAGGAGTCATAGCGGCACCTTGGCTAACCCAGTGTTTAACTCGATCGGCTTTAACTTTTAGTTCTTTAGTATAAGGATTATATGAACCTAATATTTCTAAAGCCTTTCCATATGGATCTTTAGTCTTTTCGGAAATAACTATTCGAAACATTTTTTTGTTTGTTTTACCAACTTTGGCTAGTTTTATTGTTAGCATAAATTTGATTTTTATCTGTTTTTATTAATATTAGTGTCTAAATATTATCTTAATATTAACAAAAAGTCAATGATTATTATATTTAGAATTTTTTATCAAAATTTGATCTTTTATTTCGGAAACTATTGTGGTTATTGCCGTTTCCATTACCATAACCATTTCCTCCGCGATCATGAAAACCTCCGTTATCGGAACTTTCACCTTTTTTATCTTTCCATAAAATTTCATTTTCCGGTAATCCTTTCATAGTCAAATTAACTCGTCCTTGAGCATCAATTTCTTTTATTTTTACTTGGACAGTATCACCGATAGTTACTAGATCGGATGGTCGGCCAACTCGGTAGGGAGCCATTTCACTGACATGAACCATACCGTCCTGATTAGCCGATAATTGAACAAAAGCGCCAAAATCCATTAAGCGAACAACCTTTCCGGTGAATATTTCTCCAACTTCGTATTCACGAACAATATCTTTTACCATTTGTTCGGCTTTTTTTCCGTTTTCACTGTTAGTGGAGCAAATCATAACTAAACCATCGTCATCAATATCAATTGAAACTTCAGTTTCTTCAATAATTTTATTTATAATTTTTCCTCCGGGACCAATAATTGAACCAATTTTTTCCGGATTAACTCTAAAACTTATAATTCTTGGAGCATAAGGTGATAATTCAGCTCGAGGAGTAGGTAATTCTTTATTTAAAACATCTAATACTTGATTCAAAGCCTCACGACCTTGTTTAAAGGTTTGGGCAATTATTTCTTCGGTTAAACCGTCGGTTTTAGTATCTAATTGAATAGCAGTTAAACCATCTTTAGTTCCAGTAATTTTAAAATCCATTCCTCCGGGACCGTCTTCTAAATCTTGAATATCAGTCAATACTTCAAAACGACTCATATCTTTATTTGAGGCTAATCCCATAGCAATACCACCGACTTGAGTTTTAATAGGAACACCGGCATCCATTAAAGCTAGTGATGATCCGCAAGTTGAAGCCATAGAAGAAGATCCGTTTGATCCTAGTGTTTCACTGACAACTCTGATAGTATATGGAAAATCTTCTTTTTTTGGTAAAACTGGAATAATAGCTTTTTCAGCTAAAGCTCCATGACCGATTTCTCGACGACCGGTACCTCGAAGAGGACTGGCTTCACCAACACAGTAGGGTGGAAAATTATAGTGATGCATATATCTTTTTTTACTTTGTCCTTCAATGCCTTCTAAGGTTTGCTCCATCCCGGGAGCGCCTAGAGTTACTATGGAAAGAACTTGAGTTTCACCGCGAGAAAATAATCCGGTACCATGATTTCTTGGTAAAATTGTAGTGTCGGCTGATAATAATCTGATTTCATTTAAAGCTCGACCATCAACTCGACGTTTGTCATTTAAAATAGCGTTAGTGACTTCTTCCTCTACCATTGCTTCAACTAAAGATTTAATAACAAAATCTCGTTGATTTTTTTCTATGTTTTGTGAAAACAAATACTCATCCAATTGTTCTTTTATTACCCGCATGGCCATTTTTCTTTCGTTTTTGGTGTAATATATTTTATTAAATAAATTTTCTTTAATATTTTTACTTAACCATTCTCGTCCGATAACTAATAATTTTTCTTTATCTTCTTTGTTTTTTATATCCTCGGCGCTTAATAACTTTTTTTTCGCTTCTTTTTCTTTGGCCGGTACTTCTTGTTGTAATTTTTTTATTAAATCAATCGCTTCTTGCATATTAGTTTGACCTTGTTTAATGGCATCAAAGATTATATCTTCTTTGATTTCATTGGCTCCGGCTTCTAACATAATAGTTTTTTTAGTAGTACCGGCTACGATCAAATCTAAGGAACTAAGAGCTTGTTGTTCATAGGTTGGATTAAAAACAAATTCTCCATTAATTAAACCGACTCTAATTCCTCCGATAGGACCATTCCATTCAATGCCGGAAATACTTAAAGCGGCGGAAGCGGCGATTAAGGAAACAATATCATAATCATTTTCACCGTCAACCGACAAAACGGTAACGATTAACTGGACATCACGTCTTTCGGTTTCGTTAAAAAGAGGACGAATGGCCCGATCAATCATTCTACCGGTTAAAATTGATTGGTCGGTAGGACGACCTTCTCGTTTTACCCAACGTGATCCTTTTATCATTCCGGCGGCATATAATTTTTCTTCAAATTCCACCATTAAAGGAAAAAAATCAATTCCTTCTCGTTCGTTTTTTGATTGAACTACGGTAGCCATAACAACGGTTTCACCGTATTGAACTAAAACAGAAGCATCGGCTTGTTTAGCTAATTTTCCGGTTTTTAAACTTAGCGGTTTGCCCAACCAAGTTCCGGTTATAATTTTTTCTTCATTCATACTTTTCTTTGGTCATTAAATTAAAGCCCTGTATATCTTATACAGTTCTCGATATTTAATGACCAATGATTAATTATTATTTATTTTTTAAAACTTTTATAATTGTTTATTAAAAATTTTCTATCGTTTCCTAAATCAATAAAATCATCAGCTTCTTCAATTAAACGAGTTGAAGCGGTTTTAGAAAAAGCCATAATTTCCACTAAACAACCTTTATTGTTTTGTAGATAAGAAACTAAAGGAGTAAAGTCGCCATCACCGGAAACCAAAACAATAACGTCTAATTTATCAGCCAATTTTATGGCATCAACGGAAATTCCGACATCCCAATCGCCTTTTTTAGCCCCACCGGCAAAGATTTGTAAGTCCTTCATTTTAACTTCAAATCCTTGTTGATTTAAAGCTTCAAAAAAGGGAGTTTCTTCTTCGGTTTCGGTTCTAATAGCATAAGCAGTCGCCCGAATAAGTTTTCGACCAGCGACTGCTTGTTTTAATATTTCTTGGAAGTTAACTTTTTTTCTAAATAAATTCTTGGCAGAATGATACATATTAGAGACATCTACCAAAATTCCTACTCGTTGTTCTTTATGTTTTATCATAGTAATTATTATTCTAGTTCTTCTTCATCCTTAGCAATCATTTGTTCTAATTCAGCTTCTTTTTTCTTTTTTTCCTCTTCGTCTACTACCATTTTATTAGCTATTCTTAATTTTAATTTTTTAGCTAATTCAATAAAAGCTTGTTCATCTTCTTTTTGTAAGTATTTTAATAATCGACGTCTTTCGGAAACTTTTCGAAGTAAACCGCGACGAGAAGAGAAGTCATGTTTGTGTTTTTTTAAATGTTCGGTCAATTCTTCAATTTCAGCTGACAAGATAGCAATTTGAACTTGAGATGAACCGGTATCATTTTCGTGAGTTTGATACTTTTTTATAATTTTTTCTTTGTTTTTTTTGTCTAACATTTTTGTTGTTCCTAATCCGAGAAAAAGCTAAGATAGCTAAAATCCAAGAATAGGTAAATTATTATTTATTTTAAATTATTTACTTTTTTTTGTAATTTAGATTTTTTTCGAGCAGCGGTATTTTTTTTAATTATTCCTTTTTTAGCTAATTTATCAATAGCTTTTATAACCTTATTGAAATCTTTTTTAACTTCAACGTTTTTAGCTTCAATTTCTTTTTTTGTTTTTTTAACAAGATCTTTAACTTGTTTTTTAACAACATTATTAGCTTGTTGTCTTTTTATGCTTTTTCTTAGATCTTTTTTTGCTGATTTTTTATTTGGCATATTTTTTGTTATTAATTAATTTTAATTTTTTATGTCGGGGCGGCGGGACTCGAACCCACGATCTTCTGGTCCCAAACCAGACGCCTTAGCCAACTGGGCTACGCCCCGAAAATAAGGTGCCCCGGGTCAGAATTGAACTGACGACACAAGGATTTTCAGTCCTTTGCTCTACCACTGAGCTACCGAGGCTCTTATTGGTTGCGGGAGTAGGACTCGAACCTACGGCCTCCAGGTTATGGGCCTGGCGAGCTGCCAGCTGCTCTATCCCGCTAAAATTAAACGAAAAGTGGGCAATGGAGGAGTTGAACCTCCGACCTCAACATTATCAGTGTTGCGCTCTAACCAACTGAGCTAATTGCCCAATTTTAAAAACAAAAACATTAAAAAATAGACGCGAAATCTATTTAAATTAAATATATCAAATAAATTTAAAAAAGGCAAGGGTTTTTGCGGTTTTGTCAATTTATTGGATTTAAAGATTGGCAATTAGTAATCCTAAATAAACTTTCAAATTAATTTGGTTTTTTCGGTTAAGATTTTCCATTTCTATCAGATTATTAAGAATCTTTTTTATATTATTTTTTTCAAAGTTTTTGGCTTGGTTTATTCCTTTATTTACAACAAAAGGATGTAATTTAAGGGAAGATATTATTTTTTGAGAATTGTAGTTTAAATCTAATAATTCTCTAATTTGTAATAATATTTTAAATTGACGAAGGAGCATTGATAAAATATAATCAGGTTCGGAACCGGACAGGTATTGTTCTTCCAGTATTTTTAAAGCTGATTTAGTGTTTCGAGCTGAGATAGCGTCGGTAAAGATAAAAATATTTTCAGTAAAAATTCCGGTAACCACTTTTTCAATATCATTTTTTTGTATTTTTTCCGGTAAAGCTGAAGCTGGTTTATAATAGGCTAATTTTTTTATTTCATTGCTTAAATTCCAAGGATTATTACCAATTAAAGCGATAAGTAATTGAACGTCGCGAGCATCAATTTTTAAATTATATAATTCAACTTCTTTTTTGATAAAAGTGGCCAATTCTATAGAGTTAAAGTTTTTTATTTCTTGAGCATATTTTTGAGAACTTAAAAAATTATAGAATTTTTTTTCTTCAATATTTAAAGGAGCTTCTCGTTCGCCGGTTAATTTTAATAAATCTTTATTATTTTTGCTTTTGATATTTTTTTCAATAAATATGAAAATATCGTCCGATTGGTCAACTTTATTTTTTTGAAGATAATCAAGTAATTCTTTTAAAATATTTTTTTGTTTGTTTTTTATTAAATCGGTTATAATTATCATTCGTTTTTGACAAAACAGGGAACCATTGCTTAGTTTATTTGAAAAATCTTCCGTTTTTATTTTTTCTCCATCCAAACGAAAAATATTTTGACCGCTTAAATCAACTTCTTTAATAAATTTATCTTCCAATTCTTTTAATTTTTGTTTGATTTTAAAATCATTTTCTCCGTAAAAAAATATAATCATATTATTTTAATTTTTTAACTTCGGTTTGAAATAAATTGCCTCGTTCTTTGTAATTTTTAAATAAACCAAAACTGGCGCAAGCCGTAGATAGTAATACCGTATTACCCGATTTAGCTTTTTGATTGGCTAAAGTAACGGCTTTAAGCATACTGTTAACCTCTTGTTGTTTGTTTTTTGGATATTTAACTTTATGTAACTCTTCTTTTATTCTTTCAGTACCGACACCGGATAATAATATTAAAAAATTAACTCGTTTTTTTATTTCAATAGCTAAATTTTTAAAATTAGCTCCTTTATCGGCCCCGCCGGCGATTAATATAATATTTTTTCGAAAAGATTTTAAATCTAAAACCGTGCTTTCGGGAGTGGTGGAAAAACTATTATCATAATAATCAACTTGTTTAAAAGTTCGGACAAATTCTAAACGATGATTTAGATTGGAAAATTTATTAATAGTGGCGGTTATTATTTTTGGATTTATTTTTAAAATAGTGGCTACGGTTTCAGCGGCGGCGATATTTTCTTTATTAAAATCACCCACTAAATTACTTTGAGTAATGGAACGACGGAAATATATTTTTTGACCGGCTAAATAATAATTTTTTATTTTATTTTTTAATTTTTGATTAACGATCAAATAACCGGTTTTATCTTGGTAGGCGGCTATATTTAATTTGGCGCCTAAATAAGCGGAGATATTTTTATGAAAATTGGGATTATTGGGATCGGCCGGTGATAAATGTTCTTTAAATAAATTAGTTAAAACGGCTATTTTAGGACTATGCGCTAAATCTTCTAATTGAAAACTTGATAATTCCAAAACAATCCAATCGTTTTTTTTGATTTTATCAATAAAATTTAAGGGAGCGATACCAATATTACCGCCTAAAAAACATTTTTGACCGGAGTTTTTTATTATCTCATAAATAAGGGAAGAAGTAGTTCCTTTTCCTTTAGTGCCGGTAACGCCGATAATATTTTTGCTGGGACAATTTTCAAAAAAGAAATTCATCGGACTGGATAAAATGCTGTTATGTTTTAAAGCTTTTTGAATGCCGGGACAATTTATTGGCCAACCCGGAGAGCGAAATAATAAAGAAAAGTTTTCTAAACCGACATTATAATTATTTTCAGTTCGCCAGTTTATGTTTTTATATTTTTTTATTTCCGGCCAAGAGGAACTTATTATTTTTTTTGATCGGCGATCACAAACGGTAATATCTAACTTTTTGTATTTTTTATTTAACCAAACAAGTAGGGCTTGATTTTCTAGACCTAAACCCAATAAAGCGATTTTTTCATTTTTTAAATTTGTGGTCATATTTTTATTTTAAATTTTTTTCATTTCTCCCCAATTTTTTCCGACGGAAGCGTCGGCGATTAAAGGAACGTCTAACGGGACGATATTTTCCATAATCTTTTTTATTATTGGACAATATTTATCAATTTTATTTTCCCTTACTTCAAAAATCAATTCATCGTGAACTTGCAGTAGCATTTTTATATCAGGTGAATCTTTTATTTCGGTAAAAATTTTTATCATCGCCAGTTTTAAAATATCAGCTGCACTTCCTTGGATGGGACTGTTAATAGCCATTCGTTCGGCGGCTCGCTTTTTCATCATTTCACTGGAATTTATTTCCGGCAGAAAGCGTCGTCGGTCAAACATTGTTTCGGTATAATTAGTTTTTTGGGCTGATTTAATAGTATAATCAATAAATTTTTTAACACCGGTGTATGAGGCAAAATATTTATCAATAAATTCTCTGGCTTGTTGGTAAGAAATACCGGCATTTTGACTTAAGCCATGAGGTCCTTGTCCGTATAATACGCCAAAATTTATCGCTTTAGCTTGGCGACGTAGTTTATCGGTCACTTCGTTTAAGGGAAGATGATTAATGGTAGCGGCGGTAGAACGATGAATATCCAAATTATTTTTAAAAGCTGAAATTAAATTTTTGTCTTTTGATAAGTGAGCCATAACACGTAGCTCAATTTGGGAATAATCTAAACTTAAAAGTACGTGTTGCGGTGAGGCGATAAAAGCTTGCCTGATTTGATTACCTAAATTAGTTCGAGTGGGAATATTTTGTAGATTAGGATCAGATGACGATAATCGACCGGTAGCGGTAATAGTTTGATTAAAACTAGTATGAATTTTTTTAGTTTGAGGATTTAAAAGCTTGGGTAGAGAGTCGATATAGGTGGACAGAAGTTTATTTAACTCCCGATAATTTTGTAATGATTTAATAATAGGATGTAAATGTTTTATTTTTTCTAATTCGTCACTGGCAGTTGACCAACCGGTTTTAGTTTTTTTGATGCCAACCGGACTGATGGCTAATTTATCGTATAAAATTTCTTTTAATTGTTTGGTGGAATTAATGTTAAATTCTTTTCCGGCCAGATTGTATATTTTTGTTTTTAATTCTTTTATTTCTGATTTTAATTTCTGTCCTAGTTTTTTTAGAAAAACTGTATCAAGTAAAATGCCGTTTCTTTCCATGTCCGCTAGAGTTGGTATTAAAGGAATTTCTATTTCTTGAAATAATTTCAGTAATTTATTTTTTATTAATTTTTTTTCTAAAATTTCTTTTAATTTAAAAGTACAGTCGGCGTCTTCGCAAGAATAAACGCTTAATTTTTCAATATCTACTTCGGCAAATTTTTTTTCTTTATCTTTATTATCAAATAAATCGTTGCTGCTTATTTTTTCCCAATTAAGTTCAGAAAAACTTAGAGCATCTAAATTATGTTGGCGATTTTCCGGGTTTAATAGATAAGAGGCTATCATGGTATCAAAAATCTTGCCTTTTATTTCAATATGGTAGTTTTTTAAAACCTGCAAATCATATTTAATGTTGTGGCCGATAACGGTTAAATTTTTATTTTCTATTATTTTTTTTAATTCCGCTATCCAGGGATTAATGGTTTGACTAAATAAATTAGTCGGTTTATTGTGACCAGCTAAATCAATAAAATAAGCTTCATTTTTTTTCCAACAAAAACTTATACCTAATAATTTTGCTTGCAAAGTATCCAAAGAATTTGTTTCCGTGTCTAAAGTTATAATTTTTTCCGTTTTTATTTTGTTTAAAAACGATTTAAATTTTTTTTCGTCGTCTATTAGAGTATAATTGAATGTTCTTTTATCTCGTTCAAATTTATTTTCATCGTTGGTTTCAATGTCTTTATTTATTTTTAAATTTAAAATTCTATTCAATAACGATTTAAATTCTAATTCGCTGAAAACAGTATTAATGGCGTTTTTGTCAAAACTTTTTAGTTCAGCTTCACTTATTGAAAAATTAATTGGGGCATCCAGATGAATAGTGGCCAAGTCATAACTAGTATAGGCCATTTCCTTGTTTTTAGTTAATAATTCTCTGGTGCGATCTTTTATTTTAGGACTATTAATATTCTTATAGATGTTGTTTAAAGTGGAAAAATTTTGCAGTAATTCCACGGCTGTTTTTTCTCCAATACCGGCTACTCCCGGAATATTATCGGAAGCATCTCCTTTTAAAGATTTTAGATCGATTATTTGTTTAGGTTCTAAACCAAATCGTTCTTTTATTTTATCGGTGTCATACAAAATAGAATCATTTAAACCGTGACTCATAGTATAGACTTTAGTTTTGTCGTTAACTAATTGAAGGGTGTCTAAATCTCCGGTGATAATTATAACCTCAGTTTTTGGGTTTTTTTTATTAATCTCCGTGGCGATAGTTCCGATTAAATCATCGGCTTCATAACCGTCTAACTCAAAAATTGGAATAGAAAAAGCTTGAGCTATTTTTCTGACCATGGGAATTTGATCATACAATTCTTGAGGAGCTTTAACTCGAGTTGCTTTGTATTTATCATAAGAAACATGTCTGAAAGTGGGCGCTTTGCGATCTAAGGTTAAAACGGCGTAATTAGGTTTAATTTCAGTTAAAGCTTTAATTAAAAAGGAAG
The DNA here is from genome assembly GCA_964394905.1 of uncultured Gammaproteobacteria bacterium. GTDB lineage: Bacteria > Patescibacteriota > Patescibacteriia > Patescibacteriales > UBA12465. Next base: position 22,805 of record CAYMZF010000006.1, on the reverse strand, counting down.
CAAAGCCGTAAGCTGCGTTGGTTATTTGGCCGTCTTTAGTCATTAAAGTGGTCGGTAAAGCATGAAAACTGCGGTGAATTAAAGCGTTGCCATCAATTATTATTATTTTTTTGTTCATATGCTTTATACTATCATTTTAATTGCCTTTTTTCAATGTTTAAAAAAGTTTAGTAATTTGATTCAACTAGTAAATATGATATAATCAATAAATAATAGAGTAATATTAAAGAGAATGAAGTTTGATTATAACAAAAACGGAGATCCGTTTATAGTTAAAGAGAAAAAGTATAGTTTTGGAAATTTAAAAGATTCCTACTATCATTTGGGTTGGATGGAAGATTCTTTTTTATTTGGTGAAAATGATAAAGAAGTTTTAAAAAAAACCTTTGATTTAGAAAAAAATAGAAATATAATTATAATTTTGTTATTGTCATTTTTTATTTTGTTCGTTCGTTTATTTTGGCTACAGGTTGTTAAAGGCGATGATTATAGGTTACTGGCCGAAGGCAATAGAATTAAAGTTGAAAACATTGAGCCGAAGCGGGGAATAATTTATTCTTCTAATATGACTCCGTTGGTTAAAAACGAAGCTAATTTTGTTTTGTATTTAACCCCGATTGATTTACCTAAAGACGAAGTGGAACGAGATGAGATTATTAGAAAATTATCTAATATTTTATCGGGTATTGAAAATTCAACTTTATCCAGTGAAACCGATTTACAAATAACAACCGATAGTCCCTATTTTTCCGAAATTAAAAGTAAATTAGATAAAATAGAATATGGTTCGCTTGATTCTTATCAACCATTGTTTTTAATGGATAATATTGATTATAATTCAGCGATGATTGTATATTTGGCGGCCGAAGAAATGCCGGGAGTATCAATCTCGGTAAAAATGAGACGTAAATATTTAAGTTCGGAAGAAAATTCTCTAAGTTTATCTCATTTCTTAGGTTATATCGGAAAAATTTCCGAAGATGATTTAGAAGTTTTTGGAACTGAATATTCTTTAATTGATTATATCGGAAAATCAGGTTTGGAATATTTTTATGAAAATGAATTAAAGGGGGTAAAGGGTAAAAAAAATATTGAAGTTGACGCTTTTGGTCGAGAAAAAAAAGTTGTTTCACAAACTAATCCTGAAGATGGTCATAGTTTAGTTTTAAGCGTTGATATTGATTTACAAAAAAAATCAGAAGAAATTTTAAAAAAATATTTAGATGAAAATAATATGAAAAGAGCTTCAATTGTAGCTCTTAATCCTAATAACGGTGAGATAAAAGCTTTAGTTAGTTGGCCGGCTTATGATAACAATATTTTTTCTAAAGGAATTAGTCAAACGGATTATAGTAATTTAGCCAATGATCCTAATATGCCATTATTTAATCGAGCAATTAGCGGTACTTTTCCATCCGGTTCAACTTTAAAACCGACTTTAGCCGCTGCCGCCTTACAAGAAAAAATTATAACGGCCAATACTACGGTTATGAGTACTGGTGGCATTAATGTTGGAGCTTGGTTTTTTGCCGATTGGAAAGCCGGCGGTCATGGATTAACTAATGTTTATAAAGCTATTGCTGAATCGGTTAACACTTTCTTTTATTATATCGGAGCCGGTTATAATGATTTTAAGGGATTAGGAATTGAAAAAATTGATGAATATTTAGCCTTATTTGGTCTTGGACAGCAAAGTGGAATAGATTTAGCCCAAGAAGGTAAGGGTTTTATTCCAACTCCGGAATGGAAAAAAGAGACCCAAGGTGAAACTTGGTATATTGGAAATACCTATAATGTATCTATCGGTCAAGGTGATATTTTAGTTACTCCTTTGCAAGTAGCTAATTTTACAGCTTTTTTTGCTAATGGTGGAAAACTATATCGACCTCATTTAGCTAAGCAAATTTTAGAAAGTGAAAATAAAGTGTTAAGAGATGTTGAACCGGAAATTATTAGACAAAATTTTATCGATTCAGAAAATGTACAAATTGTAAAAGAAGGTATGCGTCAGACTATTGTTAGTGGTAGCGCTCGTCGTTTAAATTCTTTGCCGGTAGAAGTGGCCGGAAAAACGGGAACCGCTCAATGGGGAACCAATAAAACTAATCATGCTTGGTTTACTTCTTTTGCTCCCTATAATAATCCGGAAATAGTTTTAACCGTTATGGTAGAAGAAGGTATTGAAGGTAGTGGTATAACTACTTCAATTGCTGGAGAAATACTTAATTGGTATTTTACTAAAGATCAAATAATAGCCACTACCACCGATATTAATACTACTACTATAAATAATACAAATAATTAAAATATCAATAAAAATGGTATTTTTTGTATAAATTTTTATACAAATTTGACTAAAATAATAAAAAATGATATAATACTTAAATATTAAAAATTATAATTAAAATAAAATTATGAGCAACTTAAACCAAGATTTATCATCGCAGACAACTGAACTTAATCCTTTAGTTGAAGGGTTAATTGATCGATTCAATTTAAGAAATTTATCGGAAGAAGATTTAAACGAATTTAGAGCCAACATGGAACAACAAATTAGTCGTCGTTTAGGGTTAGTAATTTTAGAAAATCTAAGTGAAGAGGGTTTAAAAGAATACGAAGAGTCTTTAAGTGATGTTTTAATTCCTGATCCTGAAAAAATAAATGAAATAACTAAAAAATATATACCGGATTTAGACCAAAAGATAAAAGTGTCTATGGAAGAATTTGTAAAAGAAATGGAACAAAGTTTAGCTAAATAATTTTATATAATTTATTAATATAAAAATATGGGAGCCAAAAATATTGGAATCAATAAAATGATTAGGGAATACAAAAATCCCAAGCCGAAAAAAGTAGTTGAAAATGAAGAAGAAAATAATAATACAATAGAAGAACCAATAGCTGAATCAGAAAAAGTAGTTGAAAATGAAGAAGAAAAGAATAATACAATAGAAGAACCAATAGCTGAATCAGAAAAAGTAGTTGAAAATGAAGAAAATAACAAGACGGAAGAAGAATCAATAATTGGAGAAAATAACAATAATACAGAAGAAGAAAAAATGATTGATCCGGTAGATAATAAAGTAGCCGATGTTTTAGAATCAGTAATAGAAAAAAATAAAACTGATTTTAAATTTTACAGTAAAGAAAATTTATTTTTAGGTGAGAACAATAAAGATTTATCAGACTTAAAAGAAAGTGATAGGCTTAAACAATCAATTCAAGATTACGAAGTAGCTAATAATTTTTATAGTATTATTGATAATTTAAAAACAGTTAACTTACAAGAATTAGTAAATAAGGTTGATTTTAGAGAAAAAATTAAAACAATTGCTAGTAGATTGGGATTAGTTGAAGCGGATATTCTTGAAGTTTTAAAAAATCATGAAGATAATATTACAGCTATTGCTCAAAAGGAAGTTCTTAAAGCTGAGAGAGATAGTAAGAAAAAAATAAAAATTGGTAAAACCGAATTAGCTTGGTCTGATTTGGCTAGAGTCGGAGCTTATACTACCGGGGCTATAGCTGGCTCAGCTTTTTTTGGTATTGGTGGAACAATTGGAGTGGCAACTATTAGAATTGTTGAAAAATATTTAAAAGGTAAAAGCGAAGAAAAAAAAATAAAAGCTAAGGTTGGTGAAATAAAAAATAATATTGATAATGACAAAGTATGGCAAGAATTATCGGCGGCTACTTTTATCAAAGGGACAGAAAAATGGAATAAAGATTTTTTTGCTATGGATGAAGCTGGGCAAGAAACAATATTAAATAGTTATGTTGATTTAAAATATCCGGGTTGTAATAAAAAAAGACGTGAACAACTTTTGTCAATTTATAAAACAGAATTAAATTTAGAAAAAAATCAAATTGATAAAGAAACTGCTTTTTTAAAAAAGAATTCCAGTTTATTAACTAAAGCTAAAAATTTATTATCAGGAACTAATATTTCTAATCAAGATCGAGTTATCAATTCCGCTATAGTTACTGGTGCTATAGTTGGTTTAAGACTTGGTTCTAAAGAAATTCCTATACTTAAAAATGTTTTAGGAGCCTATGTTGGTTGGAATATGGGAGCTTTAGCGGGCAAGGCTATTTTTAAAGAAAATAAAGATCAATTAGATTTAAATCAAGGAGAAAAAATAAGTGAACAAATTAAAATTATTAAAGAAAAATATCAAATTCTTAAAGAAGTTGATGAAAAATATCAAACGGAAAGAAATAAAAAAAATAATCAGGCCAATCAAACAATTAGGCAAGAAGAAATAAAAACACAAGAACGAGAGATTGATAGAGAATTAGATGGATTAAAATTATTGAATGCTCGGGCTTTAATTTTGTTAGATGATTTAAGTTTCAAAAAAAATAATCCTGAAAAATATTTACAATTACAGGAAGAAGTTGCTCAAAGCAAGTCTTATCTTCGTTTTTTAGAATTTAAGTTTAAAGCTAAAGAATTAAATGATTTGAAAGAAGAAAAAATGATGAACAATAGAAAAGAAGATAGAGATAAAAATATTTTAAAATACCTTCTTAAAATTAGTTCAGCCGCTCTTGGTTTTATAACTCCAGAAATAATTAATTCTATTTCCGATAATATTAGCCATAATCATGATAGTGATTTTAAAAACATAAAAATTGAAGAATCTAATTCTTCACAAAATATTGATACTATTAAACCAAGCGCTAATACCGTTGAACAAAATACTGATATTAGTTTAGAAAATAAAGTGGATTTAGCTGAAGTTAAAGCGGAAAATTATGTTTCTAATCCCGAAGTTAATACGGTAATAAATGAAGCCATTGGAGAAAATCAAAAAACTATAATACTAGAACCGGGTGATGGAATATCAAAAATTTTTGATGGTCACATGGGTAATAATGAAAAAATAACTTTTGTTAATGCGGAAAACGGTGAATCATTTGTCGGTTCGGCCAATAGTATAGTTGTTCATCCGGGTGATAAAGTTATTTTAGGAGCTGATGGTAATATTAATGTTATTTTAAATCATGGAGTTCAAGCTAATATTTTAGAAGATATTCCGGCTGTTACTAATTTGCCATCAGCCGAAGTTGATTCGGTTATTAATGAAGTTAACCCGGATAATTTAAATATTGAAGACCAAAACAAACAATCTTTAGAAGAAGCTTTGGCTTCTGACGGAACTAATTTAGATGATTACTATAAATCTTCAGAAACCGAATCTAATGTTTTAAGCGATTATGAAAATGAACAAGCTTTCAAACAAGCCTTAGCTTCTGAGGGTATTGATTTAGATAAATATAATTCTAGTATTAGTCCTGTTAACTCTGAAATTGATATATCCGACGATAGTGAATATTCTCCGGATAATTTGCATAATATGATGGAAGTAGAAAACAATGATGGAAGTAATAATATTAGTAATGCCATAGAACAACCAAATAATTCGTATGATCCGGTTACTGATGTAAACCAATCTTCTAATGGTATTTTAAAAAATGATAATATTGAATCTCATAATAATATTGTTGAACACAACGATGAAGTAAAAAGTGAAACTATTAATGATAGTCCGGTAGTTGAAAATAATAATGAATATAAAATAAAAGTGGCTTTTAAAAACTCCGACAGTTTGAAAGAATCTTTAGGAGATTATGGTAAAAGATTTGAAATTACCGAGCATCGTAAAGTAATAGGGCCAGATTTATTTACTCTAAAAGATACTGATACCGGTAAAGAATTTGGAATGTCTTTTCCGGATAAAAATTCGGTTAAAATAGAAGAGATAGATGATTTAAAAAAATTTTTAGCCGGAGAAAGTAATAATGAACAATCAACTATTATTCATGATAAATTTTCGGCTCAAGATTTAAAGACTAGTATAAATATATTAAGTAAAGATAAATAATTCGTTTATATACAAATTTCTCAATAAAGGGCTTAGTAGCCCTTTATTGATTATATGGGACTTTTTTGATAAAGTTTTATTATGAAATACTTTCAAAAAATATTAAAACTAATAATCAAACCTTTTAAAGATGATAAGTTTTTATTACCGGTGTTTATATTGGCTTTGGTTTTTTTTGTTTTAACCTCAATTTTACCGGCTTTTCAAGTTAAACAAGATTTTTTAAAGTTTTTTTCACCCGATGAAAATGCCAATTATATTTTTACTAAATTATATCAAGAAACCGACCAGCTGACTTTTTTTGAAAAATATAATTTAATTGCTCAAGACATAGTTAAGCCTCGCAGTTATTTTAGTTATCAAGGAGTAATTAAACCGGTCAGTTTTTTGGGGATGACTTTAATTTATGGAAATTTGGCTAAAGTTTTTGGTTCAGGAATTATTCCATTTTTAACTCCGTTTTTTGCTAGTATAGGCTTAATATTTTATTATTTACTGATAAAATTATTATTTGGTTCTAAAAATGCTTTTATTTCTTTTTTGTTATTTTTTTCTTTTCCGGTATTAATATATTATTCGGCTCGTAGCATGTTTCATAATGTTTTGTTTTTATCGTTTTTTATCATATTTTTATATTTCTTAACTAAATTGATTCAAAAGAAAATTCCGATTATAAAAATCGATCAGGCCGACAAAAAAAAATATTATCAAGAACTTTTTTCGCGTGATTTTATTTTTGCGTCTTTAACCGGTTTATTTTTAGGACTAACTGTTGCCGTTCGATCTTCGGAATTAGTATGGTTAGTTCCGGCCGGATTATTATTTTTTATTTTTAATTTTAAAAAATTTAATTGGTGGCGTCTGGCCATTATTTTATCGTTTGCCTTTTTGGCTCTTTTACCTATTTTTTATAACAATCAGCTTCTATACAATTCTCCTTTTTATGGCGGTTATAATGAAATGAACAGATCAATTGAAAATATAGGTCAGGCCAGTGGCGGTTTATTTAAATCTTTCTTTTCGGGACATTTATCCGAAGCCGGTGATTTAATTAAGTCAATTTTTAATACTGTATTTTATTTTGGTTTTTATCCCTTGCAATCGTTCTTTATGTTTTTTAAATATTGCGCCGAAATGTTTTGGTATTTATTTTGGCCTTTTGTTTTTGGCTTGGTTTATTTAATTGTTTACGATCGTCAGACTTTTAAAAAAATATGGTCCTATGGATTGGCTTGGTTAGTTTTGTCTTTAATTTTAATAGTTTATTATGGTTCTTGGAAGTTTGTTGATAATCCTGATCCTAACAGTTTTACTATCGGTAATTCTTATACGCGTTATTGGCTACCAATTTATATTAGTTTGTTTCCGTTTGTCTCAATTTTTATTTTAAAAATTAAAAACATATTTTTTTGGATAAAAAAAACACAAATCAGAAAATTAATTGGTAATTTATGTTCTGCTTTGATAATAATTGTAATTATATTTTTATCTTTAAAGTTTGTTTATGCCGGTTCTGAGGAAGGTTTAAAATATTATTTTTCTAAAAGTCGTATGGCTAAAATTGAAGTAGGTCAAGTTATTGATTTAACCGAAAAAGACGCTATTATTATAACCGAATATCACGATAAATTTTTATTTCCGGAAAGAAAGGTTATTGTCGGTCGGTTTGATGATAATAATATGAATAAAAATTATTATCGTTTGGCAACTCGGGTTCCGCTTTATTATTACAATTTTACTTTACCAGACAAAGATATAGAATATCTAAATGAACGACGATTAAAAGATTTTAATTTAAATATTAAATTAGTTAAAAATATTAATGATGATTTTTCTTTATATCAATTAAGAGTTCTTAATTATTGTTCGAGTAATTAATTTTTATTTTATGACTTATAATATTATTACCATTGGTTGTCAGATGAATCGGGCGGACAGTGAACGCCTATCTTTTTATTTAAAGCAACTAGGTTTTAAAACTGAAAGCAATTTTTTGAAAGCCGACTTAGTTGTTTTAGTGACTTGTGGCGTAAAACAGGCGGCCGAAGATCGAGTTTATGGTTTGGTGGGTCAAATTCTAAAGAAAAATAAAAAAAGTGTTGTGGCGATTACTGGATGTTTAAGTGACCGGGTTGATGTTCGTCATCGTTTACCGAAGGTTAAAATTTGGTTTAATATTTCCGATTTTGTCGGGTTACAAAAGTATTTAAAAAAATATTTTGTAGGAATAAAAAAAATTTCGGAGAATGAAACAAAGAAATATTTAGACATACCGGCTGATTATTCTTCAACTTTTTCAGCTTTTGTTCCTATCGGTAACGGCTGTAATAATTTTTGTTCTTATTGTGTTGTGCCTTATGCTCGAGGGAGAGAGGTCTATCGTTCTTCGCGGGATATTATTAAAGAAGTAAAAACATTATTAAGTAAAGGTTATAAAGAAATAACTTTAATCGCCCAAAATGTAAATAGTTATAAATCGGATATGGATTTTCCGATATTACTTAAAACTATTGATGATTTACCGGGCAATTTTTGGTTGCGTTTTTCCACCAGTCATCCTAAAGATGTCAGTTCTAAGTTAATTAAAGTTTTAAAATCCGGTCAACATATTTGTGAACATTATCATTTAGCCGTTCAATCGGGTGATGATGATATTTTACGTGCCATGAATCGTAAATATAAAGTTAGTCAATACAAAAAAGTGGTAAAAAATATTAGACAAGCTTTAGATTATAAAAATGGTTTGCCGGCGGCTATTACTACTGATGTTATCGTCGGTTTTCCGGGAGAGACTAAAAAAAATTTTTTAAATACCAAAAAACTTCTTCGGGAAGAAAAATTTGATTTGATTTTTATTTCTCAATATAGTCCGCGTTATCAAACGGTTTCGCATCAAATGATTGATGATGTTAGTTCGGTTGAAAAAAAATATAGGGAAGTGGAATTAAATGATTTATTAAAGAAAATTGCCATAAAAAATAATAAAAAATATTTAAATAAAGAAGTTGAAATTTTAATTGGCGGAGTAAATCGTAAAGGAGAATTATTCGGTCGAACTAGAACGGCTAAGTTAGTTAGAATAAAAAATAAAGTAAATCAACTTCGACAAAACGTATGTAATAATCGAGATTTGATTGGTCAATTTGTTAAAGTTAAAATTATTAAGGCTCTAGAGTTTGAGTTACAGGGGGAATTATTATTGAATAACAAAATAAAACAAAAAAATGTTAAATAAACCAAAAAAAATAAATAATATCAAGTCTAAAATGACGGTCAGATCTAAATCAGCAAGTATTAAAATTAATAAACCTCGGGTGGTGGTGATTTTAGGTCCGACAGCCAGCGGTAAAACATCTTTAGCGGTTAAACTAGCCGATAAATTTTTTGGTGAAATAGTTAGTGCCGACAGTCGTCAGGTTTATCAAGGGATGGATATTGGCACCGGCAAAGACCTATCTGATTATAATTATCAAGGTAAAAATATTCCTTATCATTTGATTGATGTTGCCGATCCTAAATCAATTTTTTCTTTAGCTCAATATCAAAAATTGGCTTTAATAGCGATTGATGATGTACTACTTAGAAAAAAATTACCATTTTTGGTCGGTGGTAGCGGTTTGTATTTACAAGCGGTAGTTGATAATTATTTATTGACGGCGGTTAAACCGGTCTTTGATATTAGAAACGAATATGAAGAATTAAATTTAATTGAATTACAAAAACGGATAAAAAAAATTAATCTTAAATTTTTTCAAGGTTTGAATAATAGCGAGATGAATAATAAAAGACGTTTAGCCCGCTATTTGGAAATATTATTGGGTAATAATAATTTTACGCCTCAAAAAGGAGAAGTTAAATATAATTTTTTAATTTTAGGTTTAAATCCGGATAGAGAAGTAATTAAAGAAAAAATTTATCAAAGATTGCTTTTAAGATTGGAAAACGAAGATATGATCGGGGAAGTAGAACGTTTACATCAAGCCGGAGTCAGTTTTGCCAGGTTAGAAAGTTTTGGTTTGGAATATAAATTTATTGCCCAGTATCTACAAAAAAAAATAAACTATCAACAATTAGTCAATGGTTTATTTACAGCGATCAGTCAATTTGCCAAACGTCAAATGTCTTGGTTTAGAAGATGGGAAAAACAAGGAATTAAAATAAATTGGATAGATGATTATATTGAAGCCGAAAAATTAATTCAAAAATGGCTTAAAGGATAGGACAGGTTCCGGTAGCGACTCCGGATATGGAAGCGCAATTATAGCCGGATGAAATTTCTTCTTCATTTTTTTCTAAACAAAATTCTAAATAATAAAGTTGTCCGTTTGATTGATAAGAATATTCGGCCTCGGGACAAATTTCATTACTTTCTGGTCGAGGATTAGACGGTATTTTTTTTAAATAAATAATATCAGTTGAAGAAGGATTTTTTAAACTGCTGTTAAAAGTTAAAGTTAAGGGATAAGTTCCGATATCGCGTCGATATAATTCTAAAGCGAATTGAATTTGTTTTACGGTGTTTATTCTTTTAGCATCTTTAGAATTTTTTCTGATACCGGAAAAAGAAACTGACGCTACGGTTAAAACTATGGCTATTATGGAAATAGTTACTAATAATTCAACTAAAGTAAAAGCTGTTTTTTTACCGATCATTTTGTTTTTTTAATTAATTCTACTATTGTTTTGGCCTGATAATGGCCCTTAGTTTCGGCCATGATTTGTCCGATAAAGAATTGGAGTAAAGCTTCTTTACCGTTTTTATATTCTAACCATTGTTTAGAATATTTTTTTATTATTTCAATTATAACTTTTTCTAGTTCAGCCGAATTGTCAGTCGTTTTTTGTTCTAAATTATTTTCTGTCATTATATCATTGGGATTATTACCGGTTTCATACATAATTTTTAGTATTTTTTGTCCGGCTTTAACGGTTATTTTTTCTTGATGTAATAATAATATTAGTTTAGCGAAATCAACCGGTTTTATTTTTATATCATCAATATTTTTTTTATCCTGGTTTAAAAATTTAAATAATTCACTAATTAACCAATCAGAGCTTAGTTTACTTAATTTAATGTTTTGATTTTCCCAGGATTCGCCGGCGGATATTATGGCTTCATTTAACTCGGAAAGAACGTTTTCCGTCCAATCGGCTATATTTTTATTTTCAATTAAAATTTCGGCCGTAGCGGGAGAAAAACCGTATTCTTTTATAAACCGATTTTTTTTATTTAAAGGTAATTCAATTATTTGTTTTTTTAATTCCTCTATTTGTTTAGAACTTATTGTTATCGGTTTAATATCGGGTTCGGGAAAATAACGATAATCAGCTCCGCTTTCTTTCAATCGTTGTCTGAAAGTTTCACCGGTTTTATCGTTATAACCTCTGGTTTCTGGTAAAACTTCTTTGTTGTTATTTAATAATTCCGTTTGTCGTTTAATTTCATAAGCAATCGCTTTTTCTAGCGATTTGAAAGAATTAATATTTTTTAATTCAACTTTATTATTTAGTTTTTCGGATTTAATGGTTTCTATTTGGCCATGATCGTTTCTAAACCAACAATTCTTTTTTTGTAAACTGATATTGGCCTCACAACGCATTTCTCCTTTTTCCATATTAGCCGAACTTATATTAAGATACTTAAGTATTTGTTGAAAAGTTTGACAAAACATTCGAGCGGTTATGGAATCATAAATTACCGGTTCCGTTACTAATTCCAGCAAAGGAACACCGGCGCGATTAAAATCTATTAAAGTATAATTTTTTCCGACCGGATGACTTAATTTAGCGGTATCTTCTTCTAAATGAATTCTGGTTATTTCTATTTTTTGTTGATTAACTTCTAGGTAACCATGATGAGCTATCGGTAAATCATATTGTGATATTTGATAACCCTTAGGTAGATCGGGATAAAAATAATTTTTCCGATCAAATTTACTATGACGATTTATCTGACAATTTAAAGCCAGGCCCAAAATAATTACTTTTTCTATGGCTGCTTGGTTTATTAAAGGTAATGTTCCGGGATGACCCAAACAAATAGGGCAAACGGTTGAATTAGGTTCGGGATTTAAAGTTTCATTTAAACAAGAACAAAACATTTTACTGTTTGTTTTTATTTCGGCATGTATTTCCAGTCCAATAATAATATCGTAGTTCATAAGTAATATTGATTATTTATTTTAATAAAAAATCTTTTATTATTTTAAATAGAATATCGTTTATTTCTTCAATGCTCAAATTAGCGTTAATTATTTGCCAATTATATTTTTTAGCTAAATCTAAATGAATTTGTTTTACCTTAGCAAATAATTTTTCATCAGTTTCGTGTTTGTGATTGTTTTCAATAGAACTTTTAAATCTTTCACCGTTAAATAATATAGCTAAATCTTCTTTTATTAAATGATTGTTTATTCTTTCCAAAAAGTCAATTTCAATTTCAGTTCCTATACCCCAAGCTAAACTGGTGCCGATATAATCTTCGGCAATAATATTTATTCCTTGATCCAATTTTTTTTGTAATTCAGTTTGATATTGAGTTCGATTTAAAACATAAATAATTTGAGCTTCTCTCGGGCTTAAATTATAGGGATTATTGTGACGTAAATAATCATTAATAATAGGACCACTCGGTTCTAAATCATATAAAGGATATTTAAAATATTCGGTTGGCCATCCGGCTTTTTTTAATTTAGTTACTAAAAGTCGGGCTTGAGTGCTTTTACCTAAATTATTGGTGCCATAAAAAACTATCAATCGCCCTTTTTTAATACCCATATTTTTAATAATTATTTTTTTAATTATTATTACCGATTGTCACCACTGCCTTTAATACAATTTCTTTCTAAGCGTGATTTTAATTTTTCTAAATTACTTTGAGCTACGTCTTCTAATGTTATTTTTAATTCAGTACTAAGTTGAGCTAAATACCATAAAACATCGCCTAATTCTTTTTCAATTTCCAATTTTTTTTCCTCACTTATTATTCCATTGTCGTCGCGAATAACTTTTTTTATTTTTTCGGCTACCTCTCCGGCTTCGCCAACCAAACCCAAAGTTGGATAAATATAATTATGGCCTTTATCCGGGTAAACAGCCGTTAGACGAGATGTTTTTTGATAATCTTTAAAAGTCATGTATGGTGTAGTTATTATTAATCTAAAGTATTTATTTTTTTTACCAATTGATGAATTTGATCCCAAAGATCTTCCCAGGTTCCGTTATTATCTATTTTAAAATTAGCCTTTTTCATGGTTTTAGGGATTTCTGCTTCGGTTTCACGGTTGTCATCGGCTAAAAATTGTTGATAAGTTTTTTTATCATCCCCGGGATTTTCATTGCGTTCAATAACTCGTTTGTATCTTATTTTTTTATCAGCTTGAACACTAACCAAAAAGAAACCTTCAATATCTTTTAAATATTCAATGTCGGCTAAACGTCTGATTCCGTCAATAACGATAAATTGGTGATTATTTAGTTTAACATCTTGAGCCATGGCTTTGGCTAAAGTATCTTCGCCAAAATTTTTTCTTAGTATGGTAGATAATTTTTGAATATTTAAGCGACTTTGTTCTATATTTAAACGAATTAAAATATCACGCAAGATTGTTGAGAAGCGATAATCTTTGGCTTTGTATTTCTTTATTAAAAAGTTTTTTATAACTCCTTTACCGCAAGCTATTTGACCGGTTAAACCAATAATAATTTTCTTTTTTTTCATATTTTTTTGTATGTTTATTATTTTTTAATTATATCTTGCAAACCTCGACGGTAATCCCAGTCATCGGGTTCTAAATCACATTTTAATTTTAAATTCGGTAAAGTTGTTTGCAAAGCTTGATACATTTGATGAGCTACTTTTCTTAAAGTCGGATGAACCGGTTTACCTGATCGAAGTTCAACGACATAGGCGGTAGCTGGAAGATTATAGGTAACTTTACAAAAAACATTAAATCCCATAGCAATATAATATTGTTTTATTTCATCGGTTGTATTTAAATTATTTATCGCTTGTTCTTGTTCAGTAATCAATTTTTTAGCGGCTGTTCTTAAATTTTCCGGTAATTGTTCTAAATACCAATCATTAAAACCTAAAGTTGTAGTTAAAAGCGGCATACGACAAATACCGTTACGATGTCTTTGAACATCACGAAAAGAACCGAAATCTAAATTAAACTCAAAACTTATTGTTCCAAGTTCGCCTAAAAAATTAGGTAAACCGGTTTTGTCAGGTCGATTATTTATAATTTCTTGATATATTGATAAATCTTCATTTTTTATGTCGGTAATCATTTTTAATTCGGAGATATTTTTTGGTTTTAAAAAATTATATTTAGCGGCTACGGTTTGGCGGTATTTTTCTTGTTCTTCTATTGTTGGTTGGCAGAAACTATTAGGATATTTTTCTTTTAATTGTTTTAAAATATTATTGGCAATATCGCGAACTTCGTCTAAAGGATTGTTTTTCAACCAACATAATTTATCATAAGCTTGACGTAAATTAGTATGCCAACTTAATTGAGTAGTGATGCCGGCCGGTAAAAATCCTCTGGTAATATCAAAACAACGAGCTTTAATAGCTTTATTGTAGATTAAATCTTCTTCACCTTCTTTTTGTGGATATTTTTCTTTTAAATGTTTTTGGACGTCTTCTTGACTTTCGTTATAGAAACTCATCCATTTGGTTAAAATGGCTTGAGATTCTGGGGTGTTTAAAGGATCAACAATGGCTCGACTGCCCATATCTATATAACGAGTGGAAGTTTCTTGGCCTGAATATAGTTGCCAATCTTGGATAGCTTTATCGGCTAAAATAGAGACATCTTCTATGAATATGGTGGTACTGCCACAATCGGCGATGCTGGCATGACCATAACCGATATAGAAAGTTTCCATAAATTTACCCGATCCGCTATTTTTTACTTTTTCTACGTGTTCTACTACGCTTTTAGGACTACGGGAATATAATGCTTGCATCATAGCGGTATCTTCGGGTGAAAATTCATCATAGATATAAATTTTAGCCATAATTGTAATTTAATTTATAAAAATACAACTTCATAATATCAAATATTTTAGGACTTAGCAAATAAAATACGGCTTTTTTCTTTTATTTTGTTTTTTACTTTTTAAATGTTATAATATAATAAAATTGAAATAAATTTATGAAAAAAAGTAGATATTTTATTGTTTTTAGTTTGTTTTTTTTACTTATTCCGATAATAAAAACTCACGCTGAGTCTTTATTCGGTCGAATTCTTTTGGATGTGGAACGAAACGGTGAAGCTTGGTATATTTATCCAGAAGACGGAAAAAGATATTATCTTGGTCGTCCGGCCGATGCTTTTAGCGTAATGCGAGAATTGGGTTTAGGTATCACCGAATATGATTTTCAACAAATTGCTCAAGCCGGAATGACAATTGACGGTAATTTAGAATTAACTGAAAAATTAGCTGGTCGGATAATTTTGCAAGTAGAAAAAAATGGCGAGGCTTGGTATGTTAATCCGGTAGATTTAAAAAAATATTATCTAGGTCGACCGGATGATGCTTTTAAAATAATGAGAGAATTAGGTTTGGGTATTAACCGAAAAGATTTAGCCATGATTCATAAAAATACTTTTTCAGAAAGTCTAAGTGATTACAGTTCTTACCAATACAGAA
This sequence comes from uncultured Gammaproteobacteria bacterium, assembly GCA_964394905.1. Taxonomy (GTDB): domain Bacteria; phylum Patescibacteriota; class Patescibacteriia; order Patescibacteriales; family UBA12465. The sequence continues at coordinate 7,254 of CAYMZF010000006.1, read as the reverse complement.
AAGAAGTGACAGTTAACGAAGAAAATTTTTTTATTGATCTCATTACTATTAATTTAGATAATCCTAATTTAAAAATTATCACCGATACCGCCAATAGTGAAGATTGTTTAGGTAAATGTGTAGCTCAACCACTAATTGATTATGTAATTTCAAATAATGCTTTTGCCGCTATTAACGCTTCTTATTTTGATACTTCAGCGGCTAAGTTAAATTATTATTTTTTTCCGGTTTATAATTCTCGTTTACAAACTTTTATTAATAGTTCGCAATTAAAATATCCGACAACCGGTCCGATAATGGCTTTTGACACAAATAATAAATTTTATTATTTTAAAGATAGCCGTGATTTTAAAAGTGTTAGTAATTTTGAATCTGTTTATGGAATTAAATTGCAAGCGGCTATCGGTAATAAACCTCGTTTAATAGAAAACGGACAAAACTTATTAATTGATTGGGAAGTGGACGAGGGTCAATTAAAAACTAAAACTTTACGTAATGCTATCGCTTATAAAGCGGGCTCAAATGGCGGTAAAGGAACAATTTATTTGGTTGTAGCTCGATCGGCTACCGTGGTGGATTTGGCGGAGATATTAAAAGTTATGGAAGTTGATTATGCCATTAATTTGGATGGCGGTTATTCCTCGGCTTTATACTATAATGATGAATATATGGTAGGTCCGGGGAGAAATATCCCTAACGCTATTTTATTTTCTGAAGAATAAAAAATATGATCTTAGAAAATTATAAAAAAAAATTAAAACAAAGCGGTCAGGTTTATCTATTGTGCAAAGTTTTTCCGAAAGCCTCTGAAACTAAAATTAGGGATATAATCGTAAGTGAAATTGAAGGACAAAAAACTGAAATAATAACTATTAGTGTTTCGGCTCCGGCTGATAAAAATAAGGCCAACCGGGAATTAATAAAATTTTTAGCCGGGGAGTTCCAAGTTTTAAAAAACAATGTAATTATTATAAGCGGTCAAACCGATCGCTTAAAATTAATTAAAATAAGTCAAAATTAATTTTTATTTTTAAATTATTATTTTATGGATTTATCCGTTATTATCGTATCTTATAATGTCAAAGACAAATTAGCTAAAAATTTAGAAACTATCTTTAAATTTTATAAAGATTTTTCATTGGAGGTTTTGGTGGTTGATAACGCTTCTATTGACGGTTCAGCCGAGATGGTCGCCGAGAAATTTCCGCAAGTTAAATTAATAACTAATACTAAAAATTTAGGTTTTGCTAAAGCTAATAATATTGCTATTTACCAAGCTCAAAGTAATTTTATTTTACTTTTAAATCCTGATATGTTGGTTTTTCCGGAAACTTTTTATAACGCTTTAAGTTTTGCCAAAAAAAATCCTCAAGCGGTTGTTTCTAGTTGTCTATTATTGGACGGTGATAATAAAATAATAAAACACGTTCGTCGTTTTCCGACATTAAGCGATCAGTTATTAATTATTTTAAAATTACCTCATATTTTTCCCAAGGTTTTAAAATCTTATTTATATTCTGATTTTAATTACAATTTAAGTCAAAAAGTTGATTCGGTTCGCGGTTCTTTCTTTCTTATTAATAAGGAATCTTACCAAAAATTAAGCGGTTTAGAATTTCCTTTATTAGACGAACGTTATTTTATTTGGTTTGAAGAAGTTGACTTTTGTCGCCAAGTCTATAAAATGGGGGGAGAAGTTTGGTATAATTCAAAAGCCTTTTGCGTTGATTATGTCGGACAAAGTTTTTCTTTATTAAAACGGGGCCGAGCGCAAAAATATTTTTTGGAATCAATGTTAAAATATTTTAAGAAATGGCAACCAGCTTGGCAATACCGAATTTTAAAATTTTTTTGGCCCGTTGGAAAATGTTTAGCCGGGATTGCTTCGGTGTTTATAAAACCCAAACGAATTAATTAAATAAAAAGCAGATATTTTTATGGAAAAAAAAGTAGCTATTATTTTAATAAATTACAAAAATTACGCGGAAAAATATTTGACGGACTGTTTATCTGGTTTACGTAATCAAACTTATTTCGGACCGTCTACCTTATATATAGTTGATAATTCTACTTCTACCAATTCCTATAATTATTTATCAACGTTAGCTCCGGAAGCTAAAATTATTAGAAATAAAAATAATGATGGTTTTGCTAAAGGTAACAACGATGCTATTAAGGAAGCCTTTAAGGACGGCTGTGATTATATGGTTTTGTTTAATATGGATACTATAATTGATAGCCAAGCGGTAGAAGAATTAGTGAATTTAGCTGAAAGTGATAATACAATTGGAGTTGTTCAATCACGTTTAATGTTATGGCCGGAAAAGGAAAAAGTTAATAGCTTAGGCAATAGTACTCATTTTTTAGGTTTTGGTTATTGTTTAAATTATCAAGATAATTTTGATAGTATAAAAATTACTGATGGAGCTGATATTTTTTATCCATCGGGAGCCGCTGTTTTGTTTAAAGCTGAAGTTTTAAAAAAAATTGGTTTGTTTGATGAAAGCTATTTTATGTATAATGAAGATCAGGATCTAGGTTGGCGAACTTGGTTAGCCGGTTATCGTTGCGTAATTTCTCTTAAATCTATTGTTTATCATAAATATGAGTTTAGTAAATCAATCGCTAAATATTATTATATGGATCGTAATCGTACTATTACAATATTAAAAAATTACAAAACAGTATCGTTAATTTTACTTTTTCCGGCGTGGCTGATAATGGAATTAGGTTTAATGTTTTTTTCTATTTTTAACGGTTGGTGGTTTAAAAAAATGGCCGTCTGGTTTTATTTTTTAAAACCGTCTTCTTGGAAAAAAATTTTAGTGGAACGAAAAAAGATTCAAAAAAATAGAGTTATTAAAGATAAAGATTTAATTAATTTAATTTCGGCTAAAATTTCTTATCAAGAAATTAACAGTCCGTTTTTAAAATTAGCCAATTTTCTTTTTAGTATTTATTATTTTGTTTTTAAAAAACTTATTAAGCTATTTAATGTTTAATGATATGAATTTATCAATTATTATTGTTAATTACAAAAATAAAGATAAAATTAAGAATTGTTTAAAATCAATTGCGACATCTGATTTGAACGGTTTAACTTATGAGATTATTGTGATTGATAACGCTTCGGGCGATGATCTAGCTGATTTAAAAACTCAAATTATTGATTTTAAATTAATTCAAAGTACTGTTAATTTGGGTATGGGTGGCGGTAATAATTTGGGAATTAAAGAGGCTCGAGGAGAATTTGTTGTAATTTTAAATCCGGATACCATTTTAAAACCCTCAGCAATTAAAATATTATATAATTATATAAAAAACAATCCTGAAGTTTATATTGTCGGGCCTAAACTTTTAAACCCGGATTTAACTTTGCAATATTCTTGCTCTCATTTTCCGGGATTTTGGACTCCGGTTTTGCGACGAACTTTTTTTGGTCGTTTATTTCCAAAATATTTAGATTGGTTTTTGATGAAAAACAGTTCTCATGATATAATACAAGAAGTTGATTGGTTAATGGGTTCTTGTTTAATTATAAGAAAAGAAGGTTTTCTGGGATTTGATGATAAAAACTTTTTTATGTATTTTGAAGATGTCGATATTTGTCGTCGAGCTAAAGAAGCGGAAAAAAAAGTTATCTATAATCCCGAAGCTGAAGTTATTCATTGTCATGCTCGAGAAAGTGCCAAACATCCATGGTATTTAGCCATTTTATTAGATAAAATTACTCGAGAACATATTAAATCTTGGTTTAAATATTTTAAAAAATGGGGTTTTAAAAAATAATTAATTTTTTTAATATGCAAAAAGTAAGAAAAGCTATAATGCCGGTGGCCGGTTTCGGAACCAGATTTTTACCGGCTACTAAAGCTCAGCCTAAAGAAATGTTACCGGTGGTTGATAAACCGGTTATCCAATATTTAGTGGAAGATGCCGTTTCGGCCGGTATTGAGGAAATTATTTTTGTTACTGGTCGAGGAAAAAGATCAATTGAAGATCATTTTGATTATTCTTTTGAATTAGAAAAAACTTTAGTAGAAAAAAATAAATTAGATTTAGTTAAAAAGGTGGAAGAGATAGATTCATTAGCAAAATTTTCTTATGTTCGTCAGGCAGTTCCTTTGGGTGACGGTCATGCGGTAAATTGTGCATCTCATTTGGTTTTTAATGAACCAGTTTTAATTATGTTTGGTGATACATTGTATGATGCTGAAATTTCTCCAGTTAAACAAGTAATTAATGCTTATGAAAAATATGGTAAAACTATTATTGGTCTATCGGAAGTTGATAAGAATGAAATTAGTCAATTTGGTGTTATAGGAGGAGAGGAATTAGGTGATGGAGTTTATAAGATTGATAAGTTTATTGAGAAACCAAAAAAAGAAGATGCTCCATCAAATTTGGTTCAAGTTGGTATAAATGTTATTACTCCAGAGGTTTTTGAAATTTTAAAAGATATGAAGGATGGAAAATCAGGAGAAATTCGTTTAGCCGACGCTTACGAAATAATGTTGCAAAAAGGTATCCCTTTATATGGTAAAAAAATAGAAGGAGAATGGTTAGATACAGGAAATAAATTAAATTTTATTAAAGCTACCTTAAAACTAGGAATAAAGAATAAGGAAGTAGGTGAAGATTTAAAAAAATTAATTAAAAATTTAGCTAAAACATTTTAATTATATTTATGACTTATAAATTTCGTAATATTCTATTTGCTTTTTTTGTTCTAGTTTTTTTTGTTTTGACCGCTATTTTTTCTTTGTCGGCCAGCGGATATAAAGTATCATTAACTGCATTATTGAATGGTAAAAGTTTTATTCAAAAAACCGGTATATTGGCGGTTGATTCCACTCCGGGAGGGGCTAAAATTTCGATAGTCAAAGAATTTAACAGTATTTTTTCGGACGAAGAAGTTTTAGAAAACAAAAAAATTACCACGCCTTATAAAATAAGAAATTTACTTCCGGGTGATTATAATTTATCCTTTGAATTAGAAGGGTATTGGCCGTGGCAACAAAGAGTTTCGATTTATTCGGGACAGACAACTTATATCGAAGATGTCGTTTTGTTTAGAAAAAATTTACCGGTTATTTTTTTTAATTCCGGGGTACAAGATATTGCCATTGATTCTTATGGTCAAAATATTGCTTTGGAAACCGACAATAAGGCGATTAATTTAAATACTGATCAAGAAATTGATTTAACAACCGATGTTTATAGTCTTAATTTTTTGGGTAATAAAAAAATATTGGTTAACGGTGATTCTATTTTTGATTATTCTAAAAATAAATATATATCATTAGGTGATATTGATTTGGGAAATTCTCAAAAAGTAAAAATAAAAAACGGTGATTTATATTATTTAAATAATGGTTTGCACAGTTATGATTTTTTAACCAAAAAGGATGAATATATTTTTAATGACAAAAGAATAGTTGATTATGATTTTTATAATAATAATTATTATTATATATTTTCCGGATTAGAATCTTATTCTTTTAAAGTATATTCTTATCGCCAGAAACAATTAATTCAAGAAATATCTTTACCGATTAGTGGCGATTATGAAATACTAGAACAAACAGGATCGTCTAATTTTGTTTATATTTATGACCATAAATTTAAAACTTTATATATTTTTAGTTTATTATCTAAATTTAATTCTTATTGGGCGGTTTTAAATAATATAGATAACATTAATTTTATTGATAATAATAATTTTATTTATTCGTCCGGTATGGAAATTTATTCGTATAATTCTATTTTAGCCGAAGAATTTTTAATCGGTCGTTTTGAATCACAAATTACCGGTTTGCTATGGCATCCTAAAAATTATTTAATTTATTCTACGGAGCATGATATTGTTATTTTAGATTTAAAATATAATAAGTATTCTATTAAATTGGTGTCGTTAGACAAAGTTGGAAATTTGGCTTTGGATAAACTAGGCAGTGTTTTATATTTTACCGGTAAAGTCGGTAATCAAGAAGGAGTCTATAAATTACTTATACAATAATAATTAATCTTATATCTATGGCAAAGTTTATAATAAATGGACAAAAACCTTTATCGGGTGCTATTAAAGTTAAAGGAGCTAAAAATTTAGCTTTGAAAGTTATACCTAGTGCTTTATTATCTGATCAGCCGATGATTATTAGTAATTTACCTAAAATTGAAGATACGGCCAAATCTTTACAGATGATAGAAGAGTTAGGTTTTTCTTATAAGGAAGATAAAAATGGTCGTATAATAATAGAAGCTGTAAAACCAAAAAATTCTCGATCAATTGAATTGCCGGCCGGCTTGGCCAATAAATTTCGTACTTCCATAATGTTTGTCGGCCCGTTATTGGCTCGGTTTAAAGATGTTAAATTTCCTCATCCTGGAGGTTGTGTAATTGGAGCCGGTGGTCGACCGATTGATTTGTTTTTAGATGGTTTTTCGGCTTTTGGTGCTGAAATTAAATATGAAAATCGTTTTTATCATATTAAGGCTAAAAAATTAAAAGGTGGTCGATTCTTTTTTCCAAAAATTTCTGTTACTGGAACCGAAAGTTTAATGATGACCGCTTGTTTGGCGGAAGGAAAAACTGTTTTACAGAATTGCGCCATGGAACCGGAAATAAAATATTTAGCCGATTATTTAAATAAATGTGGAGCTAAAATAAAAGGAGCTGGTACCCCGGTTATAACTATTGTCGGAGTTGAAAAAATGAAAGGTGGTTCTATAAAAATTATGCCTGATAGAATTGAAGCCGGTTCTTTCGCTATTATGGCCGCGGCCACTAACTCAGAAATAACTATTAAAGATTGTCAGCCCGAACATATTGCCATACTTTTAACTATATTTAAAAAAATTGGCGTTGATTTTGAATTAGGAAAAAATTGGGTAAAGATAAAAAAGAATAAAGGTTTAAAACCATATAATATTCAGACTCATGAATATCCCGGATTTCCAACCGATCTGCAATCGCCTTATGCCGTACTTATGACTCAAGCTAAGGGTAATTGCTTAATTCACGAAACTATTTATGATCGTCGCTTGATTTGGACCGATATGTTGTCTCAAATGGGGGCTAATATTACCATGTGCGATCCGCATCGTATTTTGATTGTCGGTCCGACTAAATTATATGGTAAAAAATTAATTAGTCCCGATATAAGAGCGGGTATTGGCTTGGTAATTGCCGCTTTAATAGCTAAAGGAACTACGGAAATTGATAATATTTATCAAATTGATCGGGGTTATGAA
>CAYMZF010000005.1:0-42862 GCA_964394905.1 uncultured Gammaproteobacteria bacterium | reverse complement strand
TTAAAGAAGTAAGAATAAAAAAAGCTAAAAAATATTTTAGAGGATGTTTGGCAAAAATTAATTTTTAAAAATATGGTTATTGAATTAAAAAAATTTGGTGTTATTTTAAATTCTAGACAATCGGGCCGTGAAGCTCTTTTGGCTTTTTCTTCTAGTTTAAAAGAAGGACAAAACGCCAAAAAAATATATATTGATTTTTCAGGCGTGGCTTCAATTTCTCCTTCTTGGGGGGATGAATTTTTAATTCCAATTTTTAAAAAATTTCCCGACAAAATGGTTTTAAAAAAAAGTAAAAACGCTTCAGTAATTTTTGTAATTGATATTTTGGAAAAGACCAACAACCTTAAATTTAATTGGGAATAATCTAATTTTTAACAATAAAAAATATGACAACAACAGTAATTATTTTATTAATTATATTAATCGTTTCGGTCGGTTTTTTGATTTATTTATTTTTTAAAAACTCTTCCGGTGGAAAATCCGATGAAAAGTTAATTGTTTTTACCGAAAAATTAAGTGAATTAAGTCGGCAGAATGAAATATTGCGTCAAGAATTAGATAAAAAATTAAGTGAAACCTATAAAATAAATCAAGATAGCGCCAATAAATCGGCTCAGTTGATTCAGGGAATCAGTAATCAGTCATCAAAATTAATTTCCGAGATTACCGAAAAACTGACTAAATTAGATGAAACTAACAAACAAGTGATCAGTTTTTCTGAACAACTTAATAATTTGGAAAAAGTTTTAACTAATCAAAAAACTCGCGGTAATTTGGGTGAGGCCGGTTTAAAATTAGTTTTAGAAAACATTTTACCGCCGACCGCTTATGAATTGCAGCATCCTTTTAAAGATGGTGATATTGTCGATGCCGTTATTATAACTAAAGAAGGATTGATTCCGGTTGACGCTAAATTTTCTTTAGATAATTATAATCGAATTATAAATGAAAGAGAGGCCGATAAAAAATTAATTTTAGAAAAAGAATTTAGAAATGATTTAAAAAAGAGAATTGACGAGACAGCCAAATATATAAAACCAAAAGAAAACACCATGGATTTTGCTCTAATGTTTATTCCGGCCGAAGCTATTTATTATGATTTATTAGTTAATGAAGTTGGAGCGGTTAAAGTTAATACTCGCAGTTTAATTGATTATGCTTATAACGAAAAAAGAGTTATTATCGTTTCTCCGACTACTTTTGCCGCTTATTTACAGACCATTTTACAAGGACTTCGATCTCTACAAATTGAAGAGGGAGCTAAAATGATCAGAAAAAACGTAGAAAGCTTGGGCCGTCATCTCTTAAGCTATGATGATTTTATGAAAAAATTGGGGACTAGTATGTCAACAACGGTTAATCATTATAATAATGCTTATAAAGAATTTAAAAAAATTGATAAAGATATTATAAAAATTACCGATAAAAAGTCGGAAGTGGAAGTTTTGGAAATTGATCGACCGCAATCTTAATTTTTAGTTTTTATTAAAAACAAAATGGATATATCAGTCGATAATAATTTAAAACAGGAAATTATAAAAACCATTACTTGGTTTGATACTTTTTCTTATCCGCTTACCGCTTTTGAAATTTATAAATACTTAAATTATAAAACTTCCTATTTAGAGGTAGTTTTAGCTTTAAAGGAATTATCGGATAAAATCGTTTTAAGTGACGGTTTCTTTTTTTTATGCGGTCGGGAAATTTTAATTAACGAACGTTTTAAAAAATTTAATTATTTAAAAAGAAAAAATAAAAAAGCTAAAGCTTTCGTTAAATTAATATCTTTCTGGCCCAGTGTCTTAGGTGTCGCTGTTTCTAATATTATTGGCGATCATAATCTTAGAGATAGCGGTGATATTGATTTATTTATCATAAGCGCTCCGGGTAAAATTTGGTCGTGTCGGTTCATTTGTACTTTTATGGCTAAAATATTGGGTTTACGGCCTAATAGCAAAACCAAACAAGATAAAATTTGTTTAAGCTTCTATATTAGTTCTGATAATCTTAACTTGGAGTCTTATTTATATAACGACAGAGATCTCTATTTTGTTTATTGTTTAAATGATTTAAGTATTGTCTATAATTACAAAAATATTTGGGAAAAATTTTATCAAGCCAATACTTTTTTGTTTAAATATTTGCCGAATCGATTGGATTTGTCGATTGTCTGTAATCAACAATTAATTAAAACCAAATTTAAATTATTTTCTATAAATAAAAAAATAGGTAATAGATTGGAAAAATTTTTAAAACGATTTCAGTTAAAAATAATGCCGATCGCTTTGAAAAAACAAGCCGGGCAATCGACTGGGGTAATTTTGGAAGACAATATTATTAAATTATTTTTAGAAGATAAGCGTTTAGATTTTATTAATCGTTTTGATGGTAGAATTAAAGAAATTTTAAATAAATAAAAAGTGATTATTATGAGCATGATGGTTATAAAAACAAAATTAAAATATTTTATTAAAAAAATAAATTTAAAAACGATAATTGAATATCTTTTTTATTTGTTTGTTTTTGTTTTTTTATGGCAAACTAAATTAATTATTGTTTCAAGTGACAGTAATTATAACGAGATCGCTTTGTTTGGCAATTATATTTTACTTAGTATTATTTTAATATTATTTTTTGTTTATAAAATAAAAAATAAGTTAGAAAGCGGAATAGCTCCAGGGGTTGATAAATATTTAGTAATTTTAGCCGCTTTGGATTTCTTTGTTTTTTTATCTATTTTAATATCAGTGGATATTAATTTATCTATTTTTCGTTATGTTCTATTTTTAATATCAGTCGGTTTGATGTATTTGATGCTTAATTTTAAGTTTAATTTTAAAAAAATTATTTTAGTTTTTTTATTGGCATTATTATTTCAAGCCGGTTTAGGTATCGGACAATTTTTTACTCAACAAACTTTCTCTTGCAAATATTTGGGAATCGCTTCTCATGAAGCTTCTGATTTAGGTACTTCGGTAATTGAAACTAATAATGAAAGATTTCTACGAGCTTATGGAGCTACCGATCATCCCAATGTATTAGGTGCTTTAATGTTTTTTGCCGTATTTTTTACAATTTTGTTAATGGTAAAAAATAATTATCATGGAACTAAGGCGATTATTGCTTATTTGGCTTTATTTTTATATTTTGTAGCCCTAGTCTTATCTTTTTCTCGCAGTGCTATTTTAGCTTTGGCGCTTTCTTTATTATTTTTATTTTTAGTTTTCTTTTTTACCGATAAAAAGTTGTTTTATAAATTTTTACCGATATTTTTATCGTTAGTTTTATTAAGTGGAGCTTTATTTCTACTACTTAAACCTTTAGTTTTAGTTCGAGTTGATGCTTCGTCACGTTTGGAAAAAATATCACTTAATGAAAGAAAAGAACAAAATATTGTCGCTTCGCAAATTATTTCGGATAATATGTGGTTAGGTGTCGGCTTGGGTAATTATCATAATGAACTTTTAAATAGGCAGTCTAGTTTAAAAGCTTATGAAGCTCAGCCGGTTCATAATGTTTTTTTATTGATGTGGGCGGAAATCGGTTTATGGGGTTTACTTTTTTTTCTTTATTTTCTTTTATATTTGTTTAAAATAAATATTCAAAAATTATATTATATCCCTTTGTTTATCGGTCTTTTTATTTTTATGCTACTTGATCATTGGTTATGGAGTTTGCCGGGATCCTATTTGTTTCTATTCTTTATTCTATCATTGACTTTTTATTTTAAAGATGATAATCTTTCAAGTTAAATTAGTTGTTTAAAAATTAAAATTATATAAAAAAGGAGGTATAAATGAAGCTTTATACACACAAATCAGTCGATTTAGATGCCGTCGCGTCTGTCTGGTTTGTTTTAAATTTTTTGGCCGAAAGAGTTTTCGGTGTCAAAAAAGAAGACATTATTTTAAATTTCGTCCCGGCTAATTGGGATGGAAAAGAATTAAATAAAAATGACTTGGCGCTGGATATTTGTGCTGGGGGTAAGGGTATAAAAGGAAAACAAGACAAGGATGGCAAAGTCCATTCTTGTTTTATGCTCTTAATAGAAAAATACGGAAATGATCAAGAAAAAGCAATTTTGGAAGATTTAGCTTATTTTATTGATCAACACGACGCTTATGGTTATCGTGAGGCTAAAGAATTCTCCAGGAATAATAAAAACCTAAGGAGCTTTCTTAGTTTTAATGATTGTCTTCATCAACTTAAAGCAAAATTTAAGAACGACGAAGATGTTTGCCATTTAATATTCAATAATTTTGACGGTTTCCTTATTTTAAAAAAAAATGAAATCTTTGATAAAGATTGCGTTTTAAAATCTATTGAAACCGTTGGTCAAACTGCCATTTTAGTAGAAAGTAATGGTAAAACTCATCGTGCTTCTAAAATAGTGTTCGACTATGGCTTTGATGCTTATATCTATATTAATGAAAACAGTATTGGGCTTTTAGTAAGGGAGTTGGCTTTAGTTAGAGCTGATCATCCTTATATCTTGGAGGTTATAGAAGAGGCGAATGAAAAAATTGGTGAGGATGGTTGGTTTTTACATCCTGCCGGTTATCTTTCTTGTTGGGGAAGTAAAAAATCTCCGGCTAAAAAACCATCTAAGGTTGATCCATGTGACTTAGCCAGGGCTTATAACCGCGCTTTAGCTGATTTAAAAATTAAGGAGCAGAATAAAATTGACGATAAACCGGCGTCGTTAAATTCCGGATTAAAAAAAAGTTTAATAAATAATTTTTATTTTGAAAAAATTTCAAAATTTAAAATATTTAAAACTAAAAATAAAAAGTAATTTGGAAATAAAAAAGCTTGTTTAAATACAAGCTTTTTTTAATAAATTAATGGTTTTATTGGAGGGTATATATATTTATGTTTTCATGTTTATGTTAACTATTGACTATAAAGTTAACGTATGTTAATATATATTATATAAATTAACATAAACTATATGATTATTAATAAAATACCAATAAATAAAGATTATTTTACAGTTAAAGAATTAGCCGATATCATGGGTATCAGTAGAATAGCAGTTTGGAATAAAATAAAATCTGGAAAAATAAAAGCTGATAAAATTGGCCGTAATTATATTATTAAAAAAAAGGATTTAGACGGTTTATTTAAAATAGGTTTAAGCAAAGAAGATAAAAAAGAGATTGAGTTTGGCGTTAAAAAAGTTTTACAAGAATATGGTGATACCATAAAAATGTTAAGCCAAGAATAAATATATGTTAAAACCTTTAACTATTGAAGAAATAAAATATTTAGCTCATCGTTTAGCTGCCAATACTATGGATTATAACGAGCCGATACCGGAATTTGAAACAAGATATCCGAATGTTTTAGAGAGTTGCATTGCTACTCCTTTTCAAAAATTTGAAAAAAGAAGTCTATATGTCGGTCTTGAAAGCAAGGGAGCTATTTTATTCTATTTGCTTATTAAAAATCATCCTTTTCAAAATGGTAATAAAAGAATTGCTGTTACTTCTTTATTAGTTTTTTTATATAAAAATAATAAATGGTTAAAAACTGATAATAAAGAATTATATAATTTGGCCGTTTGGGTCGCTCAAAGTTCGCCTTTGGCTAGGGAACAAGTAATAATTTTTATCGGTAAGTTTATTAAAACCTATTTACAATAAATAAAACATGCTAAACTGTAAGTTTATTTTTTCTTTATAATAAAATTTTTTTGTAAATAATTTAAATCTTTACCCAAGCTTTTTAGTATTTTTTGAAGTTCCTTTTTATTATTCAAAATATAGTCTTGATTAATAAGGTTTACAATAGTGGCTAAGGTGCCAAAATAATCATTTTGTTTTATATGCCAATTGACGCTTTTTTTATCTCTAACTTTCAAGACAGTAGTTTTTATTAAATACTTTTTGGTCATAATTTAAATTAAGCTTATAAACTTATTTTTAGAAATTATTAAATGATCCAATAACTCAATTCCTAATAAATCACCGGCTTCTTGTAATTTTTTAGTGACTTCTAAATCATCACTGGTGGCTTTTAAAGTTCCGGAAGGATGATTGTGAGCGACAATAACGGCACTGGCGCCGTGTTCAATGGCCGGGCGAAAAACTTCGCGCGGATGAATAATGCTGGCATCTAAAGTGCCGATAGATATAGTTTCACTATGAATTAATTTATAGCGACTGTTTAGATACAAACCTTGAAAATGTTCTTTATTTAAATTACTCATATCTTTTAAATGAACAAAAGCTTGTTTGGCGTTTCTTATAGTTACCGTTCCGCCGGTTTCTTCTTTAAAAAAGCGACGACCCAACTCAAAACAAGCTACTATTTGGCAAGATTTAACTAAAGGCAAACCAAATTCTTTTTCTAATTTAGCCGGATTTTTTTCATTAATAATGGCGTTTTTACCGTAATCTTTCAAAATTCTGTCGGCCATAGTCAAAACTTCTTCTTTTTTAGTTCCAACACTCAAAATAATGGCTAATAATTCAGCCGAGCTTAAAGCCTCAGCTCCGAGTTTTAACATTTTTTCTCGAGGTTTATCATCCTCGGCTCGATCTTTAACCGCTAAAATATTATATTTTTTATTACGATTAATGACTAAATTATGATCTTTTATTTGATAGGGCATATTTTTTTTATTAATTAATAGTATCTTATTTTAATTATAGCAAATATATGATAGAATTAAAATAAATTAATAAAAAGTAAATTAGATTGATAATATGACCATAAAATCAATAAAACTAAAGAACAATTTACCGGTATTTTTGATTAAACTACCTAATTTAAAAACAGCTACGGTATTGGTTGTATTTAAAACCGGTTCTAAATATGAAACTAAAAAAAATTCCGGTTTATCTCATTTTATTGAGCATTTGTTTTTTAAAGGAACCGTTAAGCGACCTAGCACGTTAATTTTGTCTAGCGAATTAGATTCAATCGGGGCCGAATTTAATGCTTTTACCGGTAAAGAATGTACCGGGTATTATATAAAATCAGCTAAAAATAAAATAGGGGTAGCGATTGACGTTTTAAACGATCTCTTAAGTAATTCTAAATTTGACCGTGAAGAGATTGAACGAGAAAAAGGAGTGATTATTGAAGAATTAAATATGTATAAAGATAATCCTAAACTTAGTATTGAAGATGTTTTTGAAAATTGTCTTTACGGTGATACTCCGGCCGGCCGAGATACTATCGGTACCAAAGAAAACATTTTAAGTTTTAAAAGATCGGATGTTCTAAAATATTTTTCCAGTCAATATGGCACTAAAAATATGGCTATATTTTTAGCCGGTAATTTTTCTGATAAAGAAATCATTAAAAATTTAGATGAAAAGTTCGGTAACTTTAAAAACAATAATTATAAAAACAAAATTAAAGTTATTGAAAAACAAAAAAAGCCTAATTTTATAATTAAAAATAAAAAAATTGATCAAATAGTTTTATCTTTGGGTTTTAGATCTTTTCCGGCTAATCATCGCGACGAATATGCTTTAAAATTACTATCAATAATTTTAGGCGGTTCAATGAGTTCTCGCTTGTTTATTAAACTTAGAGAACGTCAGGGATTGGCTTATTCAGTTTTCTCCAATATTGAAACCTATAGTGATAGCGGTTATATTACCGTTCAAGCCGGAGTTCCTAAAGATAAGTTGATGGAAGCGCTTACTGTTATTTTGCGAGAATATAGTCAAATGAAAAAGAGCTTGGTGACTAAAGAAGAATTAAAAAAAGCTAAAGATTTAATTGCCGGAAAAACAATTGTTCAAATGGAAGGCAGTGATGATTTTTCTTCTTGGTATGGTTATCAATTTGTAAATAATTCTAAATTTAAAACTCCGGAAGAATCTTTAAAAAAAATTAAGCAAGTTACCGCTTTAGATATCAAACGAGTGGCTCAAAAATTATTTGTTAATAGCGGTCTTAATTTAGCTATAATTGGTGACATTAAAAACAAACAAAAAATAAAAAATATTTTAACAATTGATTAATTTTTATGTTAGAAGAGTTAAAAAAACTTAATACCGAGCAACTTCGGGCCGTTAAACACGAGACCGGTCCGTTATTAGTGGTTGCCGGAGCGGGAACCGGCAAAACCACGGTTTTAATAAATCGTTTAGCTTATTTAGTTATGGAAAAGAAAATTAAAACCGATGAAGTTTTACTTTTAACTTTTACCGAAAAAGCCGCCGGGGAAATGGAAGAACGAGCCGATAAAATTTTACCTTACGGTTATGTTGATTTATGGATTCATACTTTTCATGGATTATGTGAAAGAATTTTACGCCAACAAGCTTTGGAAATCGGTTTAAATCCCGAATTTAAATTATTGGATGGTACGGCTCAATGGGTATTTTTAAAGAAAAATTTAGAATTATTCGATTTAAAATATTATGCTTCGGCCGGCAATCCCAATAAATTTATCAGAGAATTATTAAATCATTTTTCTCGTTTAAAAGATGAAAACGTTTCCGATACCGATTATGAAACATTAATAAAAAAAATGAGCGGTCAAACAGAAAACAAGAAAAAAACAATTAAAAAAAATATTAATAAAAATGATGACGATGAAGCCGATGAGTTAGATACTGATCGTTTAAAAGAATTGGCGGCCGCTTATAAATTATATAATAAATTATTATTGGATAATAATTATTTAGATTTTGGTGATTTAATAAATTATACTATTAAATTATTTAAAGACCGACCCAATATTTTAAAACTTTATCAAGCTAAATTTAAATATGTGATGGTGGATGAATTTCAAGATACTAATTTAGCCCAGTATGAACTTATAAAAATACTAACGGGGAAAAGTAATAATTTAATGGTGGTCGGAGATGACGATCAGTCTATTTATAAATTTCGGGGAGCTTCAATTTCCAATATTATGCAATTTAAAGATGATTATCCCGTAGCTTTAGAAATTGTCCTTAGTAAAAATTATCGTTCCCGCCAAGAAATTTTAGATTGTGCTTATCAGTTTATAAAAAACAACGATCCTAATCGTTTAGAAGTTAAGTTAAATATTAATAAACGTTTAGTCTCCGGTTTAAAATTCAAAGGAAATAGTCCGGCGGTGTCAGCTTTTAATTTTCCGGAAGAATCGGACGAATTATCTTTTGTAGGCGCTAAAATAATGGAGATTTATAATAACGAACCCGATACTAATTGGTTGGATTTTGCCATTTTAAGCCGAACCAATGATACGGCTGATCGTTTTTCCAAAGAATTAACTCGGTTGGCGATTCCTAATCATTTTGTATCGCTTAAAGGTTTATATTATAAACCGATTGTTTTAGATATTATTTCTTATTTTAGATTACTAGATAATTATCGCGAATCTTCCGCTTTATATCGAGTTTTAAATATGGAAGAATTTAAAATTTCATATAACGATTTAATAATTTTAACGGCTGAAGCTAAAAAAAGTTATTCATCTTTATTTGAAGTTTTAAGTCGGGCCGATAGTCTTAAAGGTCTTAATCCTTTATCTCTAGCTAAAATTCATAAATTATTAAATTTAATAGAGAGTCATTCCGTTTTGGTTAATGATAAAAAGCCGAGTTTTATTTTTATTAAATTTATTTATGATAGTGAAATTTTAAAAAATTTAAATCACGAGAAAGATCGTGAGATTTTTTCATATATTAATCAGTTATATCAAAAAATAAAAAAATTTGAAGAAAATAGCGAAGAACTACGATTAAAAGATTTTATTGAAGCTTTGAATTTTGAATTAGAATCCGGCGATACCGGAACTTTAAAAAACGATTTTGTTGATGTTGATACGGTTAAAATAATGACGGTCCATTCGGCTAAAGGGTTGGAATTTAAGTATGTTTTTTTAGTTGATTTGGTGGAACGTCGTTTTCCCAGCGACAGTCGAGCGGAAAAAATTCCTGTTCCGGCGGAATTAATAAAAGAAAAATTAATTGATAATGAAAATTTTCATATTGAAGAAGAACGTCGTTTGTTTTATGTAGCCTTAACTCGAGCTAAGGAAGGAATATTTTTAAGTGGAGCTCGAAATTACGGGGGAGCTCGAGAAAAACGACCATCAGCTTTCTTAGCTGAGGCTAAAGTTGAGATACAAAACATAAAAGAAGTTGATTTTTCCGAATTAGAATTTATGAAAGACTTAAAAGCAACAACTGAACAGAAACCCAAAATTAATATAGTTAAAGAAGACTATAAACTTCCAAGTTATTTTTCTTTTTCTCAATTCGCGGCTTTTGATAAATGTCCCTTGCAGTATAAATACGCTCATTTGTTAAAAATTCCGTCAGCCGAAGAGAAACCCAGCTTGACTTTCGGTCGGGTAATTCATAATACTTTATATAATTTTTTATTACCGCTTATCGCCAATAATAATTTACAGAGTAATTTATTTTCTGATTCTAAAAATAAAACCGATTTATTGACCGAAAAAAAATTACTTTTTTGGTACGAGCATTTTTGGGTGGATGAAGGTTATGGTAGTATTAAAAAAAAGGATGAGTATTATAATAAAGGTTTGTTGTCGTTAAAAAGTTTTTATAAAAATTTGATGGCGGAACAATTACCGAATGTTTATTTTTTGGAAAAAGATTTTCGTTTTAAATTTAAAGATTATTTCATTAAAGGAAAAATTGATCGTGTTGATAAATTAGCTGACGGCCAATTTGAAATTATTGATTACAAAACCGGATTAAGCAAGGATAAATTAGAAACGGCCGACAGGTATCAATTGCTTTTGTATAAATTAGTAGCCGAAGCTTCTTTTGGTATTAAAGTTGATAAATTAAGTTATTATTATTTGGAGAGCGGTCATAAATTAAGTTTTTCCGCTAAAGACAAAGATATGGAAAAAATTGAAGAATGGTTGTTAAAAAATATTTCCGAAATTGAAAAACGAGAATTTGTGCCGAAACCGGGAGCTTTTACCTGTCCTTTTTGCGATTTTCAAGGAATTTGCGAGTTTAAGCAATAAAAATGGAGTAAAATTAGAAAATATTGACTTATTTTTTAATATAATATATTATATATGTATAAAAAGATATATCTTTTTATACAATTGATGCTAAAAAAGTAATATATTTTTATGCAAAGACATCTTGATAATAAAATAGGCCAACATTTTAATAAATATAAGCAGATTTTAATATTGCTTGGTTCTAGACAGGTTGGAAAAACTACTATAGTTAAAAAAATTTTTCCTCAAGCCGATTATTTTTTAGTTGACAACGAACCGATTAAAAAAATATTAGAGTCTTACGATGTTGAAACCTATAAATCATTATTTAATAAAAATTCCGTTGAGGTTATTATTGATGAAATTCATATGCTTAGTGATCCCGGTCGAGCCGCTAAAATAATTTATGATCAATTAAATTATATAAAATTAATAATTACCGGTTCGTCTTCTTTTCATATTAAAAATAAAACCGGTGAAAGTTTGGCTGGTCGAAAAATTGATTATAATATTTATCCCTTAACTTTTTCCGAATATCTTTGTCAAAAAAATATTGAAAAAGATTTAAATTTTAATATTTTAGAAAAAATAATTAAAGATAATTCCAAAACTTCCGACAGTGTATATAAGTTTGATTTAGAAAATATTTTAAATAATGTTTTGATTTATGGTCAGTATCCTCATGTTATAGATTATCCGCAGGATAAAAAATATCTTTTAAACTTTGTTGATAGTTTGATTTTTAAAGATATTTTAGAATTAAGTTTAATTGACGATAAAAGATTGGCCAAGGATTTATTAAAACTTTTAGCTTTACAAATAGGTAATCTTATCAATTATTCGGAATTAGCCATTAATTTAAAAACTGATCAGAGAAAAATTAAAAGATATATTGAAATTTTTGAACAAAGTTTTATTTTATTTCGTTTATATCCTTATTCAAAAAATAAAAGATATGAAATTTCTAAAACAGCTAAAATATTTTTTTATGATGCTGGAGTCAGAAATGCTTTAATTGAGGATTTTTCCGATTTAAATTCCAGAGTAGATAAAGGAGCTCTTTTTGAAAATTTTATTATCAGTGAATTAATTAAACAAAACAGTTATTTAGAAGAAGATTATAAATTTTATTATTGGCGGACTAAACAGGGTTCGGAGGTTGATGTTGTTTTGGAAAAGGGGGAAGAATTAATCGGAGTGGAAATAAAATATAAAAGAAAAACCATTAATAAAGCTTTTAAAAATAGATATTCTCAGGCTAAATTAAAAATGGTAACAATCAATAATTTTTATTAATAATAAAAAATAATATGGACGATAATGACAGAGTTGTTAATCCCGTAGAAACAAATAACGATAAAGCTTTTGATCTTAGTTTAAGACCGAAGTCTTTTAGCGAATATATCGGTCAGGATAATATTAAAGCTAATTTAAATATTACTATAAAGGCGGCTCACAAAAGACATGAACCGATTGAGCATGTTTTGTTCTATGGCGCTCCGGGATTGGGTAAAACCACTTTAGCTCATGTTTTGGCTAACGAAATCGGAGCTAATATTAAAATAACTTCCGGTCCGGCGATTGAAAAGAGTGGTGATTTAGCGGCTATTTTAACTAATTTAAGCGAAGGTGATATTTTGTTTATTGATGAAATTCATCGTTTAAATAAAACGGTGGAAGAAATTTTGTATCCGGCCATGGAAGATTATGCTTTAGATTTAGTGGTCGGTAAAGGTCCGGGAGCTAGAACCTTACGTTTAGATTTACCAAAATTTACTATTATCGGAGCTACTACTCGAGCCAGTTTATTATCCGCTCCGCTTCGAGATCGTTTTGGTATTATTCATCATTTAGATTTTTATGATCACAAACATATTGAAAAAATTATTGAGCGTAGCGCTAAAATTTTAAATATAAGTATTGACGAGAAAGCTGAAAATTTAATCGCTGAACGTTCTCGACGAACTCCGCGAATCGCCAATCGATTATTAAAACGAGTACGGGATTTTTCGGAAGTTGAAGGTCAGGGATTTATTGATGAAGATGTTTGTTTAAAATCTTTCTCTGTTTTAGAAATTGACGAATACGGCCTTGATTGTGTAGATAGAAAAATACTTACTACTATTATTGAAAAATTCGGTGGAGGTCCGGTCGGCTTAAATACCTTAGCTGCTTCAACCGGAGAAGATATGGCGACTATTGAAGATGTGTATGAACCCTATTTAATGCAAATCGGATTTTTAGATCGTTCTCCTCGAGGTCGCGTAGTTACCGATAACGCTCGTAAGCATTTAGGTTATAAAGTTAGCGATTAATAATAAGTAGCGTTGGTAAAATTAATTATATGAAGTTATCTGATTTTGATTATAATTTACCTCTCGGTTTAATTGCTCAAAAACCGGTTTATCCGCGGGATCATTCCCGTCTTTTAGTTTATAGCCAAAAAACTGAAAAAATTGAACATAAAAAATTTTTTAATATAACTAATTATTTAAAATCGGACGATGTTTTGTTTATAAACAACTCCAAAGTTTTTTCAGCTCGTTTAATGGCTAAAAAAATTACTGGCGGTCAAGTGGAAATTTTTTTATTAAAAAATTTAGATAAGAAAAAAAATATTTGGGAGTGTTTGATAAAAGGGCACGTAAAAACTGGAACGGATGTTTTTTTGTCAAAAAAAATAAAAGCTCAGATTATTTCAACGGTTGACGGTATTGCTCAAGTCTCTTTCAACGAAAATTACTCTAAATTTATAAAAGATCTATCTAAAATCGGACAGGTGCCACTGCCACCATATATTAAGCGAGATAAAAAAAATAAAGCTGATGTTATAAATTATCAAACCGTTTATGCTAAGGCTAATAAACTTGGTTCTGTAGCCGCTCCGACCGCCGGTCTTCATTTTACCAAAAAATTAATGCAAAAAATTAAATATCAAGGAATTAAAGTGGCGGAAGGAACTTTGCATGTGGGACTGGGAACTTTTAAACCGATTAAGACCGAAAATGTTTTAGATCATCATATGCATAGCGAAGATATTGAAATTACGGCTCTGGTTATAAACAATATTATTAAAGCTAAAAATCAAGGTCGAAGAATTATTGCCGTCGGCACTACTTCAGCTCGTATTTTAGAAAGTTTGGTTGCTTTTTTAAAAATTGATAAAACTACCGGAAAATACGCAAAATATCAAGGACCGACTTTAAGATTTTCAACCGATATTTTTATTTATCCGGGTTATAAATTTAAAATGGTTGATGCGTTAATAACTAATTTTCATTTACCTAAGTCCAGTTTAATAATGTTAGTCAGTGCTTTAATCGGATTAAAACAAACAAAAGCTGTTTATAATTTAGCCGTTAAAGAAAAATATCGTTTTTTCAGTTATGGTGATGCGATGTTAATAATTTGATTTTTTGTTCATTTCTTGCTATTTTAATTATATAATAATAAAAAAATATGTTAAAAAACATTTGGGAGTTTTTAAAAATCATTTTAATTTCTTTGGTAATAATTTTACCGATCAGGTATTTTATTATTCAACCTTTTTATGTTAAAGGCGCTTCGATGGAGCCTAATTTTCATGATCGAGAGTATTTAATTATTGATGAAATTTCTTATCGTTTCAATGAACCGGAACGAGGACAGGTTATCGTTTTTCGTTATCCTAATAATCCGCAAGAATATTTTATCAAAAGAGTTATCGGTTTACCGGGTGAAACCATTTCTATGATTGATGGTGAAATTTTTATTTATAATACTTCTAACCCCGACGGTTTTAAATTAGATGAAAGTTCTTATTTGACTGATAATATTAAAACTTATGTCACCGATGAGGAGCCGGTAGTTTTAGGCAGTAATGAATATTTCGTTTTAGGAGATAATCGTTATGCTTCCAAAGATTCTCGAACTTTTGGGTCTTTAAATGAAAGTTTTATTACCGGAAAAGTTTTACTTAGAGCTTGGCCTTTTTCAACTTTTTCTTTATTTAAATATGATAATGTTTATAATAATTAATTATTGATTACATCAATTATAAAAATATGGGAAGAAAAAAAATGACTAGTCAAGATAAGGCCAGAAGAACAACTTCCGGCGGACGCAATAAAAAAACGGTGATTGCCAATAAAAGTTTTGATAAAAATCTTTTTCGTTTGATGGGCACTAAAGATATTATTCATTCGGACGAAAAATTTTTTAGGTCAATCGTTAAAAAAATAAATGAAACAGCCGAGTGTTATAGTTTTGATCGGATTGATACTCCTATTTTAGAAGATTTTAATTTCTATAAAAAAATATTTGATAAAAACAAACTTAAAAATCTTTTTCCAGTAGAATCGAGAAATAGTACGGAAAAAATAATTTTACGGCCTGATTTGGTTCATAGCACTATTAGAATTGCCATGGAATACGGCAATTTAAATATATTAGAGAAACCGTTAAAGTTTTTTTCCATAGGTCCGGTTTTTCGACAAGAAAAAGTTAAAGGTGGTATTTATCGTCAATTTAATCAATTTAATTTTAGTATCATCAATGATGCTAAACCGATTACCGACGCCTTTTTAATTTTCTTGGTTTATAATATTTTTAAAGAATTACAAATTGATGTTCAAGTTCAAGTTAATAGTTTAGGCGGAGTTGATTGCCAAAAGGAGTTTTTACATAAATTTAATAAGTTTATAAAAGAGAAGGGTCGTCGGACTAAATTGTGTGCCGAATGCAAAAAAAATATTTTAAAAGACCCGTCTTTGTTGTTGGAATGTCAAGAAGATGAATGTCAAAAAGTTAGAAGTGAAATGCCTCAAATTATTGATTTCTTATCCGAAGAAAGTAATGCTCGTTTTTACAAAACAATGGATTTTTTAGACAAGATGGAAGTAAATTATAATTTTAATCCTTATCTAACCAGGGATTTGTCTTATTATAATGATTTAATTTTTGAAATTTGGCCGATTGATAAAAACGGTGAGGTTAATCCTAAATTAGCTTTGGGACGAGGCGGTCGTTATGATAAAGTTTTTTCTCGTTTAGCCGGTAAAGATATTTCCTTTATTGGTTTTAGTGGAGGATTGGAGCGAACTATGATTAAAGCCAAAGAAAGTACTTCTTTTATTGATGATAATAAAGATGTTATCTTTTTAACTCAAATTGATATTCAATCTAAATCCAAGGCGATGTTTTTGTTTAAAGAATTATTATCTAAGGGATTTAATGTTAAACAAGCTTTCCATTTAGATGGATTAAAAGAACAATTAGAAGAAGCTCGAAATTTGAAATCAAAAATTATTTTAATTTTAGGTAAGAAGGAATTGGCCGAAGAAACTATTTTATTTAGAGACATGGAATCGGGCGTTCAAGAGATTATTGCTCAAAAAGACTTAATTGGACGTTTGGAAAAAGGATTAAGTCAGTAAAATAAATACTTGAAAAATAATAATTATCATGCTATAGTTAACTTGTTATAATAATTAAGATAGCTATTTTTAGCTATAAAATAGAAAGGAAGGTGCTTTATGGCCGATTTAAAGAGAAAAAAGGGTGAAAGTTTTGAATCTTTTTTAAGACGTTTCAAAAACAGTTTAAAGAATAATAAAAGACTGGAATCTTTTAAAAAAAACCGAACCTATTCCAAACAAAAAACTAAGGTTCAATTAAAAAAATCAGCTTTAGCTAGACTTAAATTAGGAAAAAAATTTGAACAATTAAGAAAAACCGGAAAATTAAACGAGAATAAATAAAATTATTACTTATTTGTTTATATAAAAAAGAAATGTTTATTAAAGCATTTCTTTTTTATATTCTATTTTTTTTATTTTATGTTTTATCCGATTTAGAAAATATCTTTTTAAATTTATCAAAAGTTTTATTTTGAGAATATTGTTTAATGCGTTCTTTAGCGTGTTTGGTTTTAACAAATTTAAGCCAATCACTGTTAGGGCTTTTACGATTTGTTTCTGTTATTATTTCCACTAAATCTCCGTTTTTTAATTCATGATTTAAATCAACGATTTTTTCATTAACCAAAGCTTGAGTGGCTTTATTGCCGATATCGGTATGGATAGCATAAGCGAAATCAATTGGAGTTGATTTCTCCGGTAATTCAATAACATCTCCTTTGGGTGAAAAAACAAAAATTCTGTCTTGAAACAAAGAAGAACCTTTAATTTCTTTAACGAAGTCGGCTGTTTTTTGGTTTTCTTTTTGTATTTCCAGTATTTCTTTAACCCAACCCGGTTTAGTGTAGGAATCAGGATCATTTTTATAACTCCAATGAGATTGCGGTCCAAAAATTGAGTCTTCATGCATTTCTTCTGTTTTTATTTGAAATTCGGTTGCTTTATTATCAATTCCGATAACAGTGGTGTGCAAACTGCGATAGCCGTTAGGTTTGGGAACGGAAATATAATCTTTGAATCGATTAAGTAACGGTTTCCAAATAGTATGAATTATGCCTAAAACTTTATAGCAATCTTCAATATTTTTTACGACAACTCGTAGAGCGAACACATCATAAATTTCATCAAATTTTCTGTCTTTGCGTTGCATTTTTTGCCAAATACTGTATAAATGTTTAAAACGAGCGGTGATTTCGTATTCAATATTAGTTTTTTTTAGTTCTTCTTCCAAAATATTTTTTGTTCGTTGAAAAAATTGGTTACGTTCCGATTTTTTTTCAATATCATATTTATATTCTATTTCTTGATATTCTTTAGGATACAAATATTTAAAACAAATATCTTCCATTTGCCATTTAAGTCGCCAAATACCCAAAAGACCGGCAATGGGGGCATAAATTTCTAAAGTTTCTCGAGCGATTCGTTGTTGTTTGTTTTCCGGTAGAGCGCTTAAAGTTTTTAGATTATGTAAACGATCACAAAATTTTATATAAACAATTCTAATATCACTAGTCATCGCTAAAAACATTTTTCTTAAATTTTCTCGATATCTTTCAATACCGCGGTATTTAATTTTTCCTAATTTGGTGATTCCATCAACTAAATTAGCCACTTCCTCACCAAAATTATTTTTTATATCTTCAATGGTATAACTAGTGTCTTCGGGAACATCATGTAAAAGTCCGGCGACAATAGTGCTTAAATCGGCTCTGATTTGAACTAAATCAAAAGCAGTATAGAGAGGGTGCTCAATGTACGGTTCACCACTTTTTCTGGTTTGACCTTTATGGGCTTCTTCGGCAAATTTATAGGCTTTTATTATTGTTTCGGTATCAATTTCGGGGTTGATTTCTTGGGCTTTTTTTATTAGACGCTCAATAGTCATAAAAGGTTTAATTATTTTTTTTTCTATGATATAATGATAATATAAAATTAATAAATTAGCAATTTTTATAAAATAATTTATAAATTACTATGTTAAAAAATAAAAGAGTATTTTTGTTGTTTTTTTTGGCAATAATTGTCTTTTTTTCATTTTTGGCGCCAAAGGTTATGGCCGCTGAAAGTGATGTTTTAGGTACTCAAATTGTAGAAAATGATATCAATTTAGAGTCAACTAGTCCCAGAACAGTTGTGGTAAAGGTTATAAATATCGCTTTGGGATTATTAGGCATTATTGCCGTTTGTATAGTTATTTTTGCCGGCTTTAAATGGATGACTTCCGGTGGAGATGAAGACAAGATAAGTGAAGCTAAAAAAATGTTAAAAAATGGTGTTATCGGTTTAGCTATTATTTTAGCTTCTTGGGGAATTGTTACTTTTATATTTAAAAGTTTAACTGATGATGAAACTTCCAATGGTAATTTAAATGCCCAAAATATTTTAGCTCGAACCGGTTTGGGAGCTATCGGTAATTGTAGTATTGAAAGTGTTTATCCGGAAGCTAACCAAAAAGATGTGGCGAGAAATACAGCTATTATGATTACTTTTAAAGAAGCGATTGATCCGTCTTCTTTAACCGACTCTTCGGTTATTATCTGTAAGCAAGATGATTTTGATTTTGATAATAATACTTGTTCTTCAACCGTTGCTTTCAATACTCCTTCTTTTACCGATGGTAATACCATTGCTATTATTAATCCTACTAATTATTTAGGAAACGAAGACAGTTATTCAAATTATGTAGTTTATTTATCTGACAGTATTAAAAAAGCTAATGGTAATGATAGTATTTTTTCTTCTTGTTCCTATAGTTTCTTTTTATGGGGATTTGAAGTTAGTAATTATTTGGATTTAACTCCACCGATTATAAAAAGCGTTTTTCCTTCGGTTGACAATTCCGCTGATTCAATTACGGTTACCAGTAATTTAGTTGCGGCTTCCGCTTCCATAAAAATATTAAGCGCTCCTAATTATTTTCAACCGGCTAAAGTGGTTTCCGTAACCACTAATACCGGGAACTCCATTGCTACCGCCAGTATCAATTCTTATTACAATAAAAGTTATACCGATTTTAAAGTAATTATAGCGGCTGATAATAAAGCTCAATTAGTGGGGGAGAGCGATAATACTTCTTTAGGTGTTTTTGATATTGTAGATAATAAAATTGATTTTACTAATTATTTTGTTTTAAATTTATCTTCCGGTTATGAGGCGGGAAATTCTTGGAATATAAAAGTAAGTCCCAGAAAATTGGCCGATACTTTAACTATCGGAAGTTATGTTTATACTTTTGTTTCCGGCGATACAACCAGCAGTTTTAATATTGCTGTCGGATCGTCGTTTGATTCTAATATTTTAGCCAGTAGTATAAAAACAGCCATAGAATTAAGTAATAATCCTGATGTTATTATTGATAATAGTAATATCGAAAATTCAACCGTAGCTTTAAAGGCTAAAGTTAGCGGAGCTGACGGTAATAATATTCAATTATTGTCTTCCAATTCGTCCGCTTTTAGTTTGGTTGCTTTTAATGGCGGAAAGGATAAAACTGAAAATGTCGTTATCAGCGGTCAAAAAGATCAACCAATGAATAGTATTATTCAAATAAATTTTTCGGAAGTTATTAATCCGGTCACAGTTGTTGGTGACAGTAATGAAATGGAAAATATCATTAGAGTTGTAAATAATTCGGCTACCGCTGTCAGTGCCGGAACTACTTGCAGTGAAAACAAAGATTGTCGATCATATAATTGCGATGGCGGTTCTTGCGTCGGTAATTCCATTGCCGGTAGTTTTGCCATTTCTTCTAATTATAAAATAGTGGAATTTAAATCAAAAAATAAATGTGGAGTTAACGGATGCGGTGAAGATATTTTTTGTTTACCGGCCAGTAGTAATTTGAAAATAGAAATACAAGCCGCCAGTTTAGCTACTTGTTCAAGCGATACTGATTGTAACGGTAAATCTCCTTTTTCTACTTGTTCCACTTCTTGTACTGACGGTAATTTTCATTATTATCCGTTGGCTGATCTTAATTTAGAAAATGGATTAAATGGCGTTGTTGACGCGGCTAATAATTCTTTGGATGGAAATAGTAATTCTTATGCTCAAGGTCCGACATCGTTTTTTAATAAAAATGATAATAATGTCAGTCAAGGGGATAGTTTCAAATGGTCATTTTGGGTAAGTAATAAAATTGACGCCACTCCGCCTAAAATTAAATCTATTATTCCGGCACTTGAGGCTACTTCTTCGGTGAGCTTGATTGATGACGTTGTGATAACTTTCAATAAATTGATGATGTCCAGTACTTTAAAGACCGGTCAGGTGATTGTTAATGATGTAACTCATCGTTTACTTAATTTAATTAGCGGACAATTAGTCGGTTATTGGATTAATTCGGAGAATGAAGACGTTGATCCTTTAGACGGTATTATTGATCAAACTACTGCTTATATTAAACACGCCATTTTTTTTGAAGGAGCTGAATATACTTCTCAAGTCGGATCGGGGGTTAAAGATATTTATCAAAATTGTTTTAAACCGAGCGGAGGATCCAGTGGAAATATTATTTGTCAACCGTCCTCGGCTCAACCTTTTTGTTGTAATGGTGTTGCTAAAAATTCCTGCGACTAGTTTATTAAAAGTTTAAAATTAATTTTGTTTAATTTTAATTATAGTTTTTTATAATAATATTAATTTAATTATTAAATAATTATATTTTCAAAATATAATTAATAAATTTATGATCAAAGACAAAAAAAGCAAAGAAGTTAAAACCGAAGTTAAAGAATCTAAAAATGGAAAAAATGATGCCGCTATGTTGGCCATGCAACAAATAAAGACCAGATTTGGCGATGGGGCTATTATGAAATTTGGTGAAACCGCCAAAGTTGATGTTGACGCTATTTCCACCGGTTGTTTATCTTTAGATTTAGCTACCGGTGTCGGAGGTGTTCCTCGAGGTCGTATTATTGAAATTTTTGGACCGGAATCTTCCGGAAAAACTACTTTAGCTCAACACATCGTGGCTGAAGTTCAAAAAGTTGGCGGAATTGCCGCTTTTGTTGATGCCGAACATGCTCTTGATCCGGCTTATGCGGAAAAAATTGGTATTAATATTAAAGAAATGCTTATCTCTCAACCTGATACCGGAGAACAAGCTTTAGAAATAGTGGAAACTTTAGTTAGATCTAACGCGGTTGATGTTATTGTGGTTGATAGCGTTGCTGCTTTAGTACCGCAAAAAGAAATTGAAGGAGATATGGGTGATCAACACATGGGACTTCAAGCTCGTTTAATGAGTCAGGCTCTTAGAAAATTAACCGGCGTTATCGCTAAAAGTAAAACTGTGGTTATTTTTATAAATCAAATTAGAAATAAGATTGGAGTTTTTTTTGGTAATCCCGAAACTACCAGCGGTGGTAATGCTTTAAAGTTTTATTCTTCTATTAGAATTGAAGTTCGACGTAGCGCTCAAATCAAACAAGGTGAAAAAATTATTGGTAATCGGGTTAAGGCTAAAGTGGTAAAAAATAAAGTGGCCGCTCCTTTTAAATCAACCGAGTTTGATATTATGTATAATGAAGGAATTTCTATCGCCGGTGATTTACTAGATATGGGAGTTGAGTATGAAGTAATAAAAAAATCAGGTAATTCTTTTACTTTAGGCGAAGTTAAATTAGGTGTCGGACGAGAGAATGCCAAGATGACTATAAAAGCTGACGCTAAATTAACCAAAGAAATTCGGGCCAAAATTTTAGAGGCCTATAATAAAAAAGAAACTAAATAATTATGTCTTACCTAAATATTTCCGAGAATCGGTCCGAATCAATTGAAAAAATAAATAAAAAATTTAAAGAAGCTCCATTTAATTTTTTTCATGGATTGATGTCTTTTTTAAAAGAATATTCGGTTATTGGTTTGGCTATCGGTTTAATTATTGGTCAAGCTTCTAAAGATTTAGTTGATAAAATTGTGGTCGGTTTGTTTATGCCTCTTATTCAATTAATTGTTTCCAAAGAAGATTTTTCCAATATGACTTTTTCAATTAAAGGGGTTGTTTTTGATTTTGGTTCGGTTTTAAGTTCATTTTTAACTTTTTTAATAGTTATGGCTTTATTGTATTTTATTATTAAAAAAATAATAAAAAATGATGCTTTGTTGGAAAAAAAATAAATTTAGTAATTAAAACAAAAATGACTAAAATAATATTAGGACTTGATCCCGGAATAGCCGATACCGGCTATGGAGTGGTAGAGGTTGATGGTAATAAACTTAAGTGTCTAGAATACGGTTCAATAAAAACTTCTTCTCGGGATGATTTTTTGGACAGACTAAAACAATTGGATGATTGTTTGAAAAAAATAATACTTCAATATCAACCGAACTTAGTTTCAATTGAAAAATTATTTTTTAACACTAACGCCAAAACGGCTTTAATAGTCGGTCAAGCTCGCGGAGTGTTACTTTTGCGTGTTAAAAAAAGTAAAATAAAATTAATTGAATTTACTCCTTTACAGATTAAACAAAGTGTAACTAATTTCGGTCGAGCCGATAAAAAACAAGTTCAAACTATGGTAAAATTAATTTTAAACTTAAAAGAGATACCTCGTCCCGATGATGCTTCTGATGCTTTGGCGGCGGCGATTTGCGCCTCCAATTTAAAAGTATAATGCCTATGAAAAAAATAAAAATAGTTCATATTGCAGCGGAAGTTTCTCCTTTTTCTAAAACCGGAGGATTGGGTGATGTAACTAGGAGTTTACCTAAAGCTTTATTTCGTTTAGGTCATGAAGTGGCTATTATTACTCCGCTCTATGGTCAATTAATAGACAAAAACAAACATCATCTCAAATTACTATATAAAGATATTAAAGTAATAATTGATTCAGTCAATTCTGTTAATATTAATGTTTGGCGCGGTCAATTAATAGACGGCTTACCGGTTTATTTTGTTGAAAATAAAGAATATTTTTCTAAATACCGAAAAATTTATGTTTCCGAAAAAGATAATATTAGATTTGTAGTTTTTAATGTCGCAGCTTTAAAAGTTATTAGTTTATTAGAATTACAACCCGATATTATTCATTGTCATGATTGGCATACCGGACTAATTCCTTATTTTATAAAAAATAAATATCGTTATACTAAAAATTTAGAAAAAACAAAAACTGTTTTTACTATTCATAATTTATCTTTTCAAATGAGTCGTCCTTGGTATGAAGTTCCGTTAGCCAAAAAAGATTATGGTCGTAAAAAATTACCACTATTAAATGACCCGGACATACTCAATATTAATTTCGTTAAACGAGCTATTTTATCGGCTGATGTTATAAATACGGTCAGCGAAAAATATCGTGAAGAAATTATGACTAAAAAATTTGGTCAAGATTTGCACCATATTTTAAAAAATCGTGAAGATCGATTGTTCGGTATTATCAACGGTATTGATTATAATGCCTATAACCCGCAAAACGATAAAGGTTTATACAAAAATTATAGTTTTGATAATTTTTCATTAAAAAGTGAAAATAAAAGATATTTACAAAAAAAGGTAAATTTTACGGTTGATGAAGATATTCCCTTGTTTTGTTCGACTTCTCGCGTAGCTTTTCAAAAAGGTTTTGATATTATTTTAAAAATTTTACCGGCCTTATTAAAAAATGATATTCAAATTATTTTTATGGGGGACGGTGATGCCGAGTATATAAAAAAATTAAAGAAATTACAGAAGAAACATTCCAAAAAAATAGCCTGGTTTCTTTTTGATAAAAATAAATATCCTAAAAAAACGGAAGTGCCTTTTTTAAACCAAGAAAAAGAAACATTATTGTATGCCGCTTCCGATTTTTTTATTCTACCTTCACATCATGAACCCTGTGGAATTAATCAAATGATTGCTATGCGTTATGGAGCTATTCCGATTGTTAGAGATATCGGAGGATTATATGATACGGTATTAAATTTTAATCCCGCTACTAATAAAGGGACCGGTTTTTCTTTTAAAAATTATGATGACTTGTCTTTTTTTGGAGCGATAATCAGAGCTTTGGAAAATTATAAATATAAAAAAGTTTGGCACGATTTAATCGTTCGAGCTATGCGAAAATCAAGCAGTTGGGAAATTCCAGCTCGAAAATATGTGGAGTTATATAAAAAAACACTGCGAATTAAGAGTTAATAAATATGATTTGGATTAATTTTTTACATTGTTATCAACCGGCTAATTCTGATGCTTATAAAATAAAGGAAGCGGCTGATTTCAGTTATGATAAAATTACGGATATATTGGTAAAAAATCCTCAGGCTAAATTTACCATTAATATTTCCGGTTGTTTAATTTTGCGCTTAGTGGAGTTGAATTATTTTAAAATATTAGATAAAATAAATTTTTTAATTGATAACGGTCAAGTGGAACTTACCGGCAGTTCGGCTTATCATTGGTTATTGCCTTTAATTAATAAATCGGAAGTTTTTTGGCAAATTAGAGAAAATGAACGGATAATAAAAAAATATTTTCCCAAGGCTAAACTAAAAGGATTTTTTTTACCGGAGATGGCCTATAGTTTAGATGTCGCTAAGATTATAAAAAAATTAGGTTATTCCTGGATAATAGTTGATGAGATAACCGTAAGTTCAAAAAAACCAATTGATTTTAGCCAGGTTTACTTAGACAAAAGCAGTAATTTAAAAGTTATTTTTCGTTCACGAGAGTTTTCTAATTGTTATCCGCCCGAGAAAATTATTAATTTAGCAAATAAAAACAATAATCAAGTTGTTATTAGCGCCACTGATGGGGAATTATACGGTTTTAAACATAAAGATTTTAGTCGTAAATTGGATCAAGTTTTAAAAGACAAACAAATCAAAACAATTTTAGTTTCTGATTATATTGCTTTGTTTAAAAAAAATAAAAGTGTCAGTTTACGTCCGAGCAATTGGGAATCATCCGAACATGATTTAAGTGAGGGTTATCCTTATCGTTTATGGTTTGATAATAAAAATAAAATTCATTTGAATTTATGGAAATTAGCTAATTTGGCCTTAGCTTTAAGTAAAAAATATCAAACGGATTTAAATAATAATTGGTCTCGTTGGCATTTGCTTCGGGGTTTGTCCAGTTGTACTTTTTGGTGGGCCAGTGAGCATGATTTTAAAGATACCTTTGGTCCTTTAGCTTGGAGTCCGGATGAGATTGAACGAGGACTAAACGAAATTATAAAAGCTATCAGATCATTGGAAAATTCCACCTCTTATCAAGAAAAAGTTAAGGCGGAAAATATTTTTAATTCTATAAAAAAATTAATATGGCTTAAACATTGGTCTAATCATTATAATAATGAACAGACTAAAATTAATATGAATAAGATTAATAAATTATTTGACGAGAAGTATGTTTTAAATTTTTTCAAAAGAAAAGTTTTGCCTCTGTATCCGGATTTTAAAAAGATTGAAAAAATAAAAATTATTTATCATAAAAATTATGTTTGGGAAACCACTTATCATGTAGTTTTGGAATTTAAAACCTCTTTTTCTTATCATCCCGACAATAGTCGCAAAACAAAGATTAAAGTTTTTTCATTTTTTTGTACGGCTCATTCCAGTGAACCCAGAAAAAATGTCTATGATACTTTAAATTATTTATGGGGTCAAGGTTTTTCCAAGGGTTTTTTAACCATTCCCAAACCGTTATTTTATTCTAAATATTTTAATGCTTCTTTTTATCGGGGAGTAAGCGGTGATAGTTTGCTGACTTTTATAAAAAACAATGATAAAAGGGAAACGGAAAAAATTGTTAAAAAAACCGCCGAATGGTTAGTCAAATTACATAAAACTCCAATATCGGAAGTGGTTAATTTTAATAAAAAAAATAATCGCATTAAAACTGTTATCCCCGGTTATCATAAAATTTTGAAAGAAGTTCAAGAAAAATATGGTAATGAATATTTTAAAGATTTAAAAAAGATTTATGGTAGTTTAATTGAATTGGAAAATGATTTTTTTAATTTAACCACTAAGCGATGGCTGATTCATGGCGATGTTCATCCCGATAATATTATTAAAATTGGAACTAAAAAAATGGCCATGATTGATTTTGCCGATATTTGCGCATCGGATTTCGCTCGAGATTTAGGAACTTTTATTCAGCAATTAGATTATAAACTGAATCGTTATGGTTATTCCAAAAATTATATCAGTAAAATAAAAAAAATATTTTTAGAAACTTATTGTAAAAAAGCTAAAGTTAAATATAATGCTAGTTTAAAAGAAAGAATTAAATTATATTATTGTTGGACCGCTATTCGAACGGCGATATTTTGGTTGTTAAAATATGACGCTCGACCGGATCGAGCCGAAGAATTAATTAACCAAGTTAAAAAAATTATAAAATAAAAATATGTTAATCGATTTGCAATTACATTCCACTTATTCCGACGGTTATTTAAGTCCGACTCAATTAATAAAATTAATCAAAAATCAAGGAGTCAAAGTGGCATCTTTAACCGATCATAATACTGTCTCCGGTTTACCGGAATTTAAAAAAGCCGCTCAAAAAAATAATATTAAAGTTATTAATGGGTTAGAATTATATGTTAAGTATAAAAGAAAAAAAATTAATTTATTGTGGTATAATTTTAACGAACAAAATGAAGTTTTACAAAAACTTTTAGGGGAGATACGACATCGTCGTTATTTGCTTTGTCAAAATATTTTACTTAAATTAAAAAGAAAGGGCTATAAAATTAATATCCCTAAAGTTTTAGCCGAATTTGAATATTATATTCCGGTTAATCGTTTAGCCGATAAAGTTTTAGCCGTTAAATTTAATTATAATTTAGTGTTAAAAAATATTCGTCAAAAATCTAAATTGAAAGGTAAATTATTTCTGCCACCACGAGAAGAAGATATTTTAAATGAATTGTTTTTTAATAAAAAAATTGGAGTTTTAAACGAATCATATATCAATGCGGAGAGATTATTAAAAATAAAAAAAGCGGTTGGTGGTCAGATAGTTTTTTGTCATCCGGGAAGGTATAATAAATTTTCCAATAATATGGCCGATAAATTAAAAGAAGCCGGGCTAATTGACGGCATTGAAGTTTTGTCACCGCATCATTCCATCGGGGCGGTTATGTATGCTCAATTCTTAAGTGAACAACTTAATCTTATAGCTACCGGCGGATCGGATTTTCATCGCTTGGAAGAAGGAGGTTATTTAATGGAAAAATCATGGGATTGGTTTAAAATTGATAGCCGATATTTAAAAAATATAGATAAAATAATAAAGTAATTTTAAAAAAACCTAAAAAGATGTATAATATTAAGGTCTTAAAATAAAATGCTAATATAAAAATATGGTTAAAAAATATAAGAAACGTCAAGGGGTATCGGAAGTGAAAGAAGATTATGAAATAAGTGATAATCGGATAAAAATAAGTATTATTGCTTTAATAATTTTTGTTTTGGGACTTATAAGTTTATTATCGCTTTTTTCTTTATCCGGTCGTTTCGGTTCGTTTCTGGATAATATTTTATCTCTTGGTTTTGGTTGGGGTCGTTTTGTTTTTCCGGCTTTTCTTATAATCTTTAGTATCGCTTTATATAAAGGAAAGAAGTTTTTTTCTAAATCGGCTAATTATATCGGTTTAAGTTTATTTTTTATTTTTACCGTTTCCTTGCTTCATTTCTTTTTTAAAACTTCAATAGCTGAATATAAAGCCACTATCGGTTTGGGTGGCGGTTATTTGGGTTATTATTTATCATTATTTTTTCAAAACATTTTCGGTTTTTGGGGTGGTTTGGTTATAATTTTAGCTATTTTAGTGGTGGCGGTTATTTTATTATTTAATATTACATTATCGGATTTAGTTGGTTCTAAAAGTATTCTATACCGAGCGATTTATGCCGTTATAAATTTTTTTAAAGATGATGACGATAAAAATAAAAGTGACGAAGATTTAGGGGAGGAAGAATATGAAGAATATGACGAAATTCTTATTAAGGAAGTTGATAAGAAAAATGATCAGGTTCGTTTAGAGCCAAACGTTAATCGTGAACAGGGAATTTTATTTTCTAAAAAAAATATTGGAGAGGAAAATATTAATGATTATAATGATAAAAAAGATTCAATTAAGGAAATAAATTGGAAAACCAAAAAAATAAAAATTGATTTACCATTGGAATTATTAAGCGATAAAGTTGATAAAGCTACCAGTGGTGATATTAATAATAATATTTTAATTATTCAAAGAACTTTAGAAAATTTTGGTATTTCAGTAGAGATGGGGGAGGTTAATGTCGGTCCGACAGTTACTCAATATACTTTTAAACCGTCTGAAGGGATAAAAGTATCTCGTATTACCGCTTTAAGTAATGATTTATCCCTAGCCTTGGCGGCTCATCCAATTAGAATTGAAGCTCCGATTCCGGGGAAATCATTAATTGGAATTGAAGTGCCTAATCGCACTAAAGCCACAGTTGGTTTAAGAGAATCGTTGGAGAGTAAAGATTTTAAATTACGTCAAAGTAATTTAATGGTCGCTTTAGGTAAAGATGTTTCCGGTCGAAGTATTGTTTATGATATTGCTAAGATGCCTCATTTATTGGTAGCTGGAGCCACTAATTCCGGTAAATCCGTTTGTTTAAATACTATTATTGTTAGTCTTCTGTATCAAAATAATCCCGATGCTTTACGTTTTATTATGGTTGATCCGAAGCGGGTAGAATTTCCCGTTTATAATGGTATCCCTCACTTGCTTACTCCGGTTATTACCGATGTTAATAAAACCGTTAATGCTTTAAGATGGTGCTTGAACGAAATGGATCGTCGTTATGAAATTTTAAATCAAGCCGGTAAAAAAAATATTCAAACCTATAATCAATCATCGGGTAAAGACAAGATGCCTTATATTATTTTTATCATTGATGAATTAGCCGATTTAATGGTGGCCGCTTCCAAAGATATTGAAGGTAGTGTTATTCGTTTAACTCAAATGTCGCGAGCCGTTGGTATTCATTTAATTTTAGCTACTCAACGACCGAGTGTTGATGTTATTACCGGTTTAATTAAAGCTAATACTCCGGCCCGAATCGCTTTTTCTGTCGCTTCAGCCATTGATTCTAAAACTATTTTAGATTCATCGGGTGCGGAAAAATTATTGGGACGAGGTGATATGTTATTTAGTACCGCCGAGTTATCTAAACCGCGAAGAATTCAAGGAGCCTTTGTTACGGATGATGAAATTTTAAATATTGTTAATTATATTAAAGAAAAATATGGCACTACCGAATATTTGGAGGGAGTAGTGGAAAGACAAAAAGTTAATGGCGGTAGCGGTATTGGTTTAGATGGTATAAAAGGGGACGAAGATGAATTAATGGATGAAGCTAAAGAAATTATTGTGGCTGCCGGTAAAGCTTCAACTTCTTTATTACAACGTCGTCTTAGAATCGGTTATTCTCGAGCCGCCAGTATTTTAGATATGTTGGAAGAGTCGGGAATAATCGGTCCGTCTAACGGTTCTAAACCTCGGGAAATATTAATATCACGGGAACAATATGAAAATAGTTTAGCTACTCCAATGGCTTCTCAGCCGGTTCATGATCGCCTTAATAGCAAGGCACCGGATAATTATTTGTATTCCGAAGATGAAACTCCTTTAGTTTTTGACGACACCATAAATTCAGACGAAGATGAATTAGAAACTGAAATAGAAGTTAAATCGGATAAAAATGACCAACCTAAAAATAAAGCGGAAAAACACAAAGAAATAGAAGAAGTTGAAAGTGATGATGATTTTTTAGAAGAGGAAAGTGAAGAAATAGAAGAAGATGAAGAAATAACTGAAACTGATAATGAAAAAAATATTGATAATAAAAAAAACAATAAAGAAAAAGTTGCGGATAAAAAGAATGAAATTGATGACGACGATTTTGCTAAATATTTTTCTAAATAATTTTATCATATGAAAATATTTTTATCTTATCTAAAAAAAATAATTCCCAAAAAACTTTTTAAAAAAATACAACCGGCTTATCATTATTTTTTAAGTTTCTTGGCTAATCTTCTGTATGGTCATCCCAGTGATAAATTGGTCGTTATCGGCATAACCGGAACATCTGGTAAAACCAGTTCGGTTTATTTAATGGCTAAAGCTTTAAACGATAGCGGGTATAAAACCGGTTATACTTCCACGGCGATGTTTAGCGATGGTAATAAGGAATGGTTAAATGATAAAAAAATGACTATGGTCGGTCCGTTTTTTACTCAAAAAATAATTAAACGAATGATTAAAAACGGTTGTTTGTACGCTATTATTGAAACTACTTCGGAAGGTATTCGCCAATTTCGTCATCGGTTTATAAACTACGATATATTGGTTTTTACCGGTTTGTATCCGGAGCATATTGAATCGCACGGTAGTTTTGAAAATTATAAAAAAGCGAAAGGGGAATTATTTGCTCATTTAAAAAGATGTGCTATTAAATATTTAAATTCCGATAGTCGAGTGGTTAAGACAGAAAATAATTTAGCCAAGATTAATTTGAATCGTTTAAAAAAAACTATTATTATTAACGG
This sequence comes from uncultured Gammaproteobacteria bacterium, assembly GCA_964394905.1. Taxonomy (GTDB): domain Bacteria; phylum Patescibacteriota; class Patescibacteriia; order Patescibacteriales; family UBA12465. The sequence continues at coordinate 11,997 of CAYMZF010000005.1, read as the reverse complement.
CGATGATGATCAGGCCGCTTATTTTTCTTCTTTTTGGGCTGAAGAAAAGATTTTTTATTTTAATAAATTTAAAGATAATTTGGATGTTTCGGCCGTTTTTTGCGAAAACATAATTATGAGTTTAAAAGGAACATCGTTTGATTTTACTTTTAAGAAAGATCAAAATATTTTTCAACATCAAATTAATTTAAAAATTTGGGGTGAATTTAATGTTTTAAATTCCATGCCACTATTGGCCTTACCGATTGTTTTAGATCTTGATTTAAATAAAATTATTGAAAATTTAGAGCAGATAAAAAATATTCCCGGTCGATTGGAAATAGTTGATGTGGGGCAAAAATTTTTAACTATAGTTGATTATGCTTTTGAACCGGTGGCTATGGAAAAAGTATATGATTTAATTTATTTTTTAAAACAAGAATTGGCAACTGACGGTTATAATGGGAAGATTATTCATGTTTTAGGTTCAGCTGGTGGAGGTCGTGATAAAAGTCGTCGAGGTATTATGGGTGGTATTGCCGGTAAACGAGCTGATTTTGTTGTTGTTACCAATGAAGATCCTTATGATGAAAATCCTTTGGATATAATTAATCAAGTGGCAAATGGGGCGAAAGAAGCCGGTAAACAAGAAAGTATAAATTTATTTAGAATTTTAGATCGACGTGAAGCTATAAAAAAAGCTTTACAACTGACCAAGGAAGGAGATCTATTACTGATCACCGGTAAGGGCTGTGAACAAGCGATGTGTTTGGCCGGTGGTCGTAAAATTTCTTGGGATGATCGTTTAATAGTTAAAGAAGAAATCATTAAAATGTTTAGCGCTTAACATTTTATTTTAAAATTATGACTAACAAGAAAAAAGGTTTTACCTTAATCGAGTTATTGGTAGTTATCGCCATTATCGGTATTTTATCAACCTTGGCAGTAGTATCATTACAAAACGCTCGAAAGAGTGCTCGTGATGCCAAAAGAGTGGCTGATGTTAAGCAAATGCAAACTGCCTTGGAGTTGTATTTTAATGATTGGCAGGGATATCCAACTGATGTTATTTCCGGTAATCAAATTGCCAGTGGTACTGATTATGTTTATATGGTTACCGTTCCGACCGCTCCGACTCCGGCCGATGGAATTTGTACTACTACGGTTTATGATTATTATCAAGTCGGTAGCGGGGAAAGTTATTATATTCAATTCTGTTTAGGCGGTAATATTGGTACTTTAAATTCAGGAATACAATGTGCCTCGCCAGGAGGAATAACGGCCACAACTACTTCTTGTTTTTAAATATTGACGCTATTCTTATTTTTTACTATAATATATATAGAATAAATATTAATTATATAAACTTTATTAATTATTGAATTTGTTTTTATATTCAATAACTTAATTTTTAAAAAATTATGACTAACAAGAAAAAAGGTTTTACCTTAATTGAGTTATTAGTAGTTATCGCCATCATTGGTATTTTATCAACCTTGGCAGTAGTATCATTACAAAACGCTCGAAAGAGTGCTCGTGATGCCAAAAGAGTGGCTGATGTTAAGCAAATGCAAACTGCTTTGGAGTTGTATTTCAATGATTGGCAAAAATATCCGGCCACAGCCGATGTAACAACTACTGGTAGCGGAACTATTGCTAGTGGCACAGTTGTCTATATGGTTACTGTTCCTAGCGCTCCGACTCCAGCTGACGGAACTTGTAGTACTACCGTTAATACCTACGATTATACTGGAAGTGATGCTTCTTATATTATTAAATTCTGTCTTGGCGGTCAGACCGGTGGTTTATCAGCCGGAGAACAATGTGCCAATGCTGGAGGAATTCTTTCTACTTCTACTTGTTCTTTCTAATAGTTTTTAAATAAGAAAAATTCTCATATAAAAAAATCGACTTTAAACAGTCGATTTTTTGTTTGGTGCGCCGTAAAGGATTCGAACCTTCGACCTTCTCCTTAAGAGGGAGCTGCTCTACCAGCTGAGCTAACAGCGCTTTAATTGTGGCTGAGGAGGGGCTCGGACCCTCGACCTTAGCGTTATGAGTGCTACGCTCTAACCAGCTGAGCTACCCAGCCTAAAAACAAAAGTGTGCCCAGCAGGATTTGAACCCGCAACCTTCTGGTCCGAAGCCAGATGCTCTATCCAGTTGAGCTATAGGCACATAAATATCAAACAAATAATTATTTATTTGATATTATAATTTAAAAAGATAATTTTAGCAAATTAAATTTTAAATATTTGATAATCGCAAAATATTAATTTTTCAAAGCGTCCTTTAATTTTTTTCCGGTTTTAAATTTTGTTATCTTAACAGCCGGTATTTTAATTCGTTCTTTGGGATTACGGGGATTAACACCACCGCGAGCATAACGGTTTTTAGGAGTAAAAGTTCCGAAGCTGGTAATTTTAACGGTATGACCGTTTTTTAATTCGTCAATAATAACATCAGACAAAACCTTAATAATTTTTTCAATTTGTTTTTTGCCTAAATTAATATCTTTTTTAACGCTGATAATTTCGGCTAAATCTTTTTGATTGATTGTTTTTTTAGCGGGCATATTCTATGACTCTTAATTCTCTTATAACATTAACCTTGATTTCTCCGGGATATTTTAATTCTTGTTCTATTTTTTTAGCGATTTCTCGGGCGGTTTCATAAGCTTTTAAATCATCAATTTTATCGGGAGAAATAAATATTCTGACTTCGCGACCGGCTTGGATGGCATAACTCTTTTCTACTCCTTCAAAAGAATTGGCGATTCTTTCTAATTCTTCTAATCGTTGGATATAGTTTTCATAAGAATCATGTCGAGCTCCGGGTCGAGCCGAAGAAATGGCATCGGCTGTTTTAACGATTATGGATAATAAAGTTTTAGGATTATCGTCGTGGTGAGTTTCAACCGGAGCGATAATTTCTTCCGGCATATTAAATTTCTTTAAAATATCACGACCGATTTCGGTGTGGTTTCCTTGAACTTCATGATCAACGGCTTTACCGATATCATGTAATAATCCGGCTTTTTTAGCTTGACTGGCGTCGGCGCCTAATTCTTGAGCAAGCATTCCTGATAGATGAGCCACTTCAATAGAATGTTCTAAAGCGTTTTGACCGTAACTGGTACGATATTTTAAACGTCCAATAATTTGAGTAAGTTTAGGATCAAATCCGGTAACCCCCAGTTCATAAACGGCTTCATCACCGGCTTTTTTAATATCGTTTGATAATTCTACTTTAGCTTTAGTAACCGCGTCTTCAATTTTAGTCGGATGAATACGACCATCTTTTATTAAATATTCCAAAGCTCTTTTGGCGACATGACGTCTGATCAAAGAAAAACCGGAAATGGTAATGGCGTTAGGAGTATCATCAACAATTATTTCTACTCCGGTCATTTGCTCAATTGATTTAATATTTCGTCCTTCTCGACCGATAATTCGTCCCTTCATTTCATCGCTTGGTAAATCAACGGTGGTGGTGGTTAAATCGGCCGTATAATTCGGAGCCAGTCTTTGAATGACAAAAGCTAACATATCCATAGCCTTTTCTTTAATGATATCATCGGCTTCATTTTTTAATTTAGTGATTCGAGCCAATAAATCTTCACTATTTTTTTCTTCAATGTTTTTTAGTAGAATGTCCTTAGCTTGATCGGGAGTTAAATTAGCAATAGCTTCTAATTTTTTTATTTGTTCTTCTTTTATTTCTTTTATTTTTTCTTTAATTTCTTGAACTTCATTAACTTTGTCATAAAGTTTTTGTTGTTTTTCTTCTAAGACCAATAATTTTTGTGAAAAACTGTTTTCTCGTTCTTCTAAACGATGTTGAAAATTGTTTATTTCTTGTCGGCGAGTAGCTTCTTCTTTTTTAGCTTCTTCAATTATTTTTATAGCCTTTTCTTGAGCTTCTAATTCGTATTTTTTTTGTTTGGCCTTAGCTTCGTTTATAATTTTTTCCGCTTTATTTTCGGCTCCTTTGATTTTGGCTAAAGTTACTTTTTTGTAATACCAAAAACCACCAAAAAATCCAGCTATGGCAATTAGCACATAGATAATATATTCCATAATTTTTATTCTGTTTTAGGAGTGAATTGAACCGATATATTATAATACAACAAAAAAAGAGTAATTTGAAGCTTCTTCTTTTGTTTTTGAATGTGAGTATTTGAAGTTTTTATTTAAATCAGTCATCGTTAAACTTTCCTAAAATCAGGTTTTAATTTTAAATAATAGAAGATTGAGGGTTTGTTCTGTCTCCAACAATCTCACCTTTAGCTTATCACAAGAATTTGTCTTTGTAAAGTCTAAAAAATATGTGTTTTTTTGCTTATTTCTTTATTTTATACTATAATATATTATAAATAAAATTTAAAAAATAATTTTAAAAATATGGATGAAAAAAAACCTTTGAACACTAAAAGTCTTGTTTTTTTGATATTTTTTGGAGTGTTATTAGTTTTTTTTGTCGTTTTAAAAGTTAGCGATTGGATTAAATCTAATCAATCCGAAGCTTTAAATACTAATCAGCCCGGTAATTTGTCGGTTTCAATTTTTGACGATAAAACTAGTGGAGTTGTCGGTCATTTTTCTTCTTATCAAGAATTACAATCGTTTATAGCTGAACAACAAAAAAACTCCGATGATTATCGCTATACTAATACTACTAAATCTTTTTCGGACGGATCTGTCTCAACTGGCATACAAAATTTGTCTATGGAATCAGCTGATGATTTAGCCGCTCCTGTAAGTTCTGATGAATCAGCGAACGGTTCTGGGTCAACCGATCTTGATTTTTCTTCTTCTAATATTCAAGTAGCGGGAGTAGACGAAGCCGATATTATAAAAAGCGACGGTAAATATATTTACGCTGTTGTCGGTCAAGATGTTATTATTGTTTCAGCTTATCCGGCGGAAGAAGCTAAAGTTATAAAAAAAATTAATTTTACCGATTCTATCAGTGATATTTATATTCAAGGCGACAAGTTAATAGTTTTTGGTACAAAATCAGAAATGCGTATTATGGAAACTGGCACATCTGGCAGTTTAGTTAAAACCGGAATTTCTTCAGTTCAGTCCGAACCAACTAATGATATTTCAATAGATATTGATACAACTGATTCGGCTAAAATGATTTGGCCGGGAAATTATACTAATCAAGTATTTTTAAAAGTGTTTAATATTTCCGATCGAACTAATCCGGTAGTAGAAAGAGATATGATTATTGACGGATCATATTTTAATTCTCGTTTAATCGGAGATTATTTGTATTTTGTCGTTAACAATTATAATTATAACGATACTATTTTACCGAAAGTCTATTATCAAAATCAAGAATTCAATTATGCTTGTTCCGATTTTAGTCAAGCAGGATGTTTAAAACCTGATATTTATTATTTTGATACTATTTATAATAGTTTTAATATGACCTCGGTTTTTTCCATTAATATTTCCGATGTCAGTCAAGACTTCAAAAGTAGTTTTTATTTATTGCCGAGTGGTCAAAATTTATATGTTTCCTCCGATAATATTTATATAACTTACACTAAATATTTAGATGAATATTCTATAGAGTCGGAAGCATTACTAGAAATACTTACTCCTCGTTTAAGCGAAAGTGATTTACAAACCATTAATGAGATTAACAGTATCTCTGATAAAATTTTAAGTTTAAATGAAAAAAAATATAAAATCAGAAATATTTTAGATACTTATGTTTATTCTTTAAATTCGCAGGAGCAAACTAATTTACAAAATGATTTGATGACTTTAATAAAAAGTCGTCATCCTAATTTGAGAGACGAATTGGAAACTACCGTTGTTTATAAATTAGCCATTTTAAATGGAGTGGTTGAGCCTTTGATGGAGGGTTTCGTTCCGGGACATGTTTTAAATCAATTCTCCATGGATGAATACAATACTTATTTTAGAATTGCTACCACTAAATCAAGAACTTGGTCCAGTTATATTGATAATGCTTCTTCTTCTAATAATGTTTATATTTTAAATGATGATATGGAAACTATTGGTCAAAGCGAATCCTTGGCGGAAGGAGAACAAATTTATTCAGTTCGCTTTATTGGCGACCGAGCTTATGTGGTCACTTATAAACAAATTGATCCTTTATTTATTTTAGATTTATCTAACCCGACTGATATTAAAGTTTTGGGAGAATTAAAAATTTCGGGCTTTTCTAATTATCTTCATCCGTTTGGAAATGATATCCTTATCGGATTTGGTAAAGAAACTAAAACTGAAGATGATCGCACTACAACCAGCGGATTAAAACTTTCTTTGTTTGATATTTCTTCAGATACTCCGCAAGAATTAGATTCTTATGTTATTTCCGGAGTCGGTAACGAATCTATCGCTTTATACGATCATCATGCTTTCTTGGCTTCGGTGGCTAAAAATATTATAGCTATTCCGGTAGTTTTATATGAAGACTTAGATAATTGGTCCAAAGCTAATTTTAATGGCTTTTTGGTTTTTGAAATAATTGATGGAAAAATAAAGTTAAAAGGAAAAATAAGTCATTCCACTGATAATTTATTTGATTATAATAATTTTATTGATTATTCGGCTAAAAGAGCTTTATATATTGAAAATAGTCTTTATTCTTTTTCCAATCGTTTTATTAAAATAAACAGCTTGGAAAATTTATCCGAAGTTAAGACAGTTGAATTTTAATTTAAAAAGATTTTATGAATTTATCTTTCAGGAGAAAAATATTTTTGTTTCATTTAGTTTTCTTTTTAGTGTTGCTAAGTGGTTTTATTTGGCCAACTTTGTATTATTGGTCACTGTTAGTTTTTAATTTATTGTTTATAGTTTTTGTTTTAATTTTTAACAAAATATTATTGGATAAAAAAAGACTGATATTTTTTGTTTTGTCTTGGTTGTTTATTAACAGTTTATCACTTTATTCCAGCTTGCTTATAAACAAATGGTTAATCGCTTTGTTATTATTTGCAGGTTTATCTATATCATATTATTATTTTGCCGAATTTCGTCAACGTTTAAATCGCGATTTTAATTTTAATTTCGGTAATTTTTCCGTTTTAAGCGATGTGAAAGGGTTGTTGTTGGTTTTTTTGGGAAGTTCTTTCATTTACGGTTTGGTTTATTTTTTAAACGTTAAAAATTGGGTATTATTATCGGCAATACTTATAATATTATTTTTTACCATCAGACAAAATATTTTTATAGTAAAAAAACAAGCCGGTGAAACTTTATTGGCTTCTTTATTGTTTTTAACGGCTTTACTGCCGATTGTCGGTTCATTGTTTTTTTTACCGTTTAATTATAATATTTTAGGTTTAATTTTATCGGTGTGCTATTATTTTGGTTTGAATTTTATCAGGTTTTATTTATCCGATTCTTTGACCGTAAAAAAAATAAAATATAATTTAATATTTATTATAGCGTTACTTATTGTTATTTTTTTAACAATCAGTTGGCGTTAATGATTTACTATGTTTAATTTTAAAAAAAGTGATAGAACTAATTGGAAACGAAATTTAATTATCGGTTTAGTGGCTTTGTTTTTTGGAGTTTTAGGAGGACTTATAAGTATCTTTTATTTATGGCCTAATATTTTAAATTCCAATAATTTTTTAAGTAATGAAATTAATTTAAATTCACCTGAATATAATAGCGCTAATTTGGTAATTCAAGATCCTAAAAAAGTTTATATCAGTCAAGATTTGCAAGTGGAAGAATCTTTTAATTATTTAAATGAAGCCGTGGTTGGGGTTTTTTCTAAAACCAAAAATACTTTGGACGGTAATTATGTGATGTCCGATGAATTAATGTCTGGTTTAATTATAAGTAGCGACGGCTGGATAATGCTTAATGTTTTAGGTGATAAAAATTTTGAAAAAAATATTTTAAAAAATACTGATTCTTACGTGATAATATCAAAAAAAGAAAAAAAAGTTTACGATATTGAAGAAATTCATGATTTTAGCGATTCCGGTTTTGTCTTTGCCAAAATAAAAAGCGATAACTCTTTCGCTACCAGAAATTTTGTTAACATTGCCGATTTACGGGTCGGACAAACTCTTTTGACCTATAATTTCTCATCGGCTGTTGGACTTAATTCTTTACAAAAAATTGATTCCGGAAAAAACATTAAATTTTCCGACAGTTATCAAAATTTTTTAATACTAAATAATTCTTTGGATAAAAGTTTTGCTAATTCTTTTGTTTTTAATTTAAGCGGTGATTTATTGGCTTTAATTGATGCCGATTTAAATGTTCGTCCGATTCATGATTTTCGGTCCGATATTTTTAGTTTTTTAAAAAACAAGGAAATAAGTGATTTGAATTGGGGGATTTATTATGTAAACTTAGATAATATCACCGGTAATAATTTATCTCGCTATGGAGCTTGGGTCTATAATAACGGAGCTGAAGCGGTAGTGGCTGGTGGTTTAGCCGATTCTATCGGTATAAAAACCGGTGACGTGATAACTAAAATAAATAATTATGAAATTAATAATTATAATAGTCTCAATGATGTTTTAAACAACTTTATGATCGGAGATAATCTTAGTGTGTTTGTTTTAAGAAACGGAGCTACTTTGGAGTTAGAAACAGAATTGAAATAATCTTCGATTTAAGTAAAAAATATGAAATTACAAGATTTGCGCCAAAATTATAAAAAAATAAACGGTCAAACTGTTTTTTTACGAGTTGATTTTAATGTTCCGATAATTGGATCGGTGGTTAAAGAAGATTTTAAACTTCGTCAAAGCTTAGAAACAATTAATTTTTTATTAAGCAAAAAATGTAAAATAATTTTAGCCAGTCATTTAGGTCAACCTAAAAACGGTTGGGAAAAAAAATATTCCTTGGCTCCGGTAGCTAAGGAATTAGCTAAGTTATTGGCGGTTAATATAACTTTTTTAGATTACAAAAAATATTCTGATTTTAAAGTTATTAAGAAAAAAATTAATCAAGGAAGCGGTCTTTTTTTATTAGATAATTTAAGATTTTTTCCGGGGGAAGAAAATAATTCTAAACAATTAGGTAAAAATTTTGCATCTTTAGCCGAGGTTTATATTAATGATGCTTTTGCCGTTTCACATCGGGCTAACGCTTCGGTCTCGGCTATCAGATCTTTTAAATTGCCGGCTTACCGAGGTTTACTTTTGGAAAAAGAACTTGAGAGTTTAAATAAAATTTTATATCCGAAAAAACCTTTTGTAATTGTGATGGGTGGAGCTAAAATTTCCACTAAAATCCCGATCATTAAAAAATTATATAATAAAGCTTCTTATATCCTATTAGGGGGAGCTTTGGTTAATAATTTTTATTTGGCTCAAGGCTTAAATGTCGGTCAGTCTTTAATTGATCGAGACGGATTAAAAACAATTAAAAAATATTTATCATCAAAAAAAATAATTTTACCGATTGATGTTGTCGTTAAAACTCTCAGTGGTAATAAAAATAAATCCAAAAAAGATAAGATCAGTATAAAAAAAATAACTGAAATTGAATCAAATGATTGTATGTTGGATATCGGTCCGGCAACCATTTTATTATTCTCTAAATACATAAAAAAAGCTCAAACGATTGTTTGGAACGGACCCTTAGGTATGTTTGAAGACGATAATTTTAAAAAAGGAACAGTGATTATCGCCCGAGAGATTGCTTCTCTATCCGGTGGTCGAGCTTTTGGTGTAGCTGGAGGAGGGGAAACAGTTGAAGCTTTAAATTTGTCCGGTATGGAAAAATATATGGATTGGGTATCAACCGGTGGCGGAGCGATGTTAGCCTATTTATCGGGAGATAAAATGCCAGGGTTGGACTAATCAGATTGAAGAGTAAGAGTAATAAATAAATTATAAAGTTAAAATAAAAATTATGATAAAAATAAAAAAAATAATTGCTCGGGAAATATTAGATTCTCGCGGTAATCCAACGGTGGAAACTAAAGTTATTTTAGATAACGGAATTATCGCTAAAGGTTCGGTGCCTTCCGGAGCTTCAACCGGAGTTCATGAAGCTTATGAATTACGTGATGGCGATAAAAAAAGATATAAGGGCTTAGGTGTTTTGAAAGCTGTTAAGAATGTTAACGGTCCGATCGCTAAAATTTTAGTTGGGAGTGATGTTTTAGATTTGGAAAAGATTGATAAAAAAATGATAAAGTTAGACGGAACTATAAATAAAAAAAAGTTGGGAGCTAATGCTATTTTATCGGTTTCTCTATCCGTAGCCCGAGCGGGAGCTTTAGTTAAAAAACAAGAATTATATGAGTATTTAGCCAGTACCTATAAATTTGATAATCGTAATTTTAAATTACCGACTCCGTCTTTTAATATTTTAAATGGCGGTCGACACGCCGATAATAATTTGGATTTTCAAGAATTTATGATTGTACCGAATACTAATATAGCCAAGTTTTCGGAAAAATTAAGAATGGGTTCGGAAATTTTTCATGAATTAGCCCAGGTTTTACAAGAAAATTATTTAAATACTAATGTCGGTAATGAAGGTGGTTATGCTCCTAATATTAATTCCAGTGTAGTGGCCTTTGACAGTATTGTGTCAGCTGTTTCGCGAGCCGGCTATAAAGTCGGAACGGATGTTTTTTTGGGAATTGACGCCGGTTCTTCCGAATTTTATGATAATAAAAACAAGCAATACGTTTTTTCTTATGATCAAGCTAAGTTAAACGCTTATGATTTAATAACACTATATCATGATTGGCTTGCTAAATATAAAATATTGTTTATTGAAGACGGTTTAGCCGAAGATGATTGGTCTAATTGGAAAATTTTAACTAAGGAATTAGGTTCTAAAATGATTTTAATCGGTGATGATTTGTTCGTTACCAGTAAAAAACGTTTAAGTTTAGGTATCAAAAATAAAGCGGCCAATGCTATTTTAATCAAACCTAATCAAGTGGGAACAATCAGTGAAACCATGGAAACTATTAAATTGGCTCAAAAAAATAATTATAAAATAATGATTTCTCATCGTAGCGGAGAAACTTGTGATGATTTTATCGCCGATTTGGCTGTAGCGGTTTCGGCCGACTTTATCAAATCGGGTTCGCTGTCACGAGGTGAACGATTAGCTAAATATAATCGATTATTGGAAATTGAAGAAAATTTAAAATAATTTTTATGAATAATTTATCCGACAATAAATTAGTAGTGCTGTTATCAATTGACGGTTGGGGAGTGTCGTTAAATACCGAGAACAATGCTATTCGAAAAGCTAAAATTGACGGCTTTAAAAATTTAGTTACCAGTTATCCGTCTACGGTTATTACTATGCCGGGCGGAGATGATAGTTTAAATTACAAATTATTGGGTTTAGCTACACCTGATTGCAAAGAAGATAATTTAATGGCTTTATCATTGTCTAAAATAATTTCTCAAGCCGGTTTAAAACAACTTAAGATTTCCAATAGCAATGATTTTCCTCTAATATCGGTTTTTTTTAATAATTCTCCCAATCAATTTGATAATGAAGATTGGATGATCGTTGATAGTAATAAAAATAATTTTTTATCAATTTTTAAATTAAATAATTTAGAAAAAAAATTAATTAAACAAATTGAATTGGGTGATTATAATTTTATTTTTTCAGTTTTACCGAATATTAAACAAGAATTTTTTAAAGGTGATTTTATATCTACGATTACTGCCGTGGAAAGTGTTTCCGAGTCTTTAGAAAAAATTGCTCAAGCGGTTTTAGAAAAAGACGGTGTTCTTATCGTTACCAGTACTTATGGCGGAGCCGAAGATGTTTTTAATATTGGTACTGGTATTGCCAATAAAAAAAAGACCGGTAATGCCGTTCCTCTTTTAATTATTGGCCATGGTTATCAAGGACGATCTATTAACTTACAGGAAGCTCCCAATAATGATTTAAGTTTACTTTCTCCTCAGGGCAGTTATTTGGATATAGCTCCAACTATTTTAAAAATACTTGATTTGCCGACTCCACCGGAAATGATCGGAAAAAGTTTTATTTAAAATTTATTTAT
>CAYMZF010000004.1:0-43149 GCA_964394905.1 uncultured Gammaproteobacteria bacterium | reverse complement strand
CTCGGAGGCAAGGATTCGAACCTCGATAGCCAGGACCAAAACCTGGAGTCCTACCATTAGACGACCCCCGAATATTATTTCTATTGTTTAAACAATAGAAATATTTTATCAAATAACAAAAAAAAGTCAAACCAACCAAATCTTCAATTAAATCTTAGCATATTTTTTAACGGCTAAGTAACTAGCTAAAATATTGATAACCGCAATTCCCAAGAATTGAATACCAAATATCGCTAAAAAATTATTAGTAAAATAACTGACAACGTTAATACTATAATCAACAAAGAAAACCTCTAAATATGGTTGAGCTAAACTAAGTAACGGAAAAGATATGGCTACTATAATTATTAAAGCGACTAAAGTATAGACAACGGCTGACATCAGATAAGGAGCATAAATAAAAACATTGGAAGCTCCCACTAAACGCATAATTTCAATTTCTCTTTTATGAGTATAGATAGCTACTTTTATGGAATTATAGATAACTAGTAAACTGGTGATAACAAAAATAATAATTATAAATATCCCGATATCATTAACTCTCTTGGTAATATTGTTTATTTTGTTAAGTATTAAACTATTATCCGAAAAATCACGAGATTCAATAATATCGCTATCAATAACTTTTAATTCTTCTATTAAATCAGCCACTTCATCCGCATTATAGGGAGTGATAACCAAACTGGGTGATAAGGGGTTTTGACCTAATTCTACTAACGCTTGAAGAATTTCTTCATTATCTTCGTTATTGGCTCTAAAAGAATCTAAAGCTTCTTGTTTAGAAATATATTTAACATCCTTTACTCTATCCATAGCTTTAATTTTATCTTTTAAAGCTAAAATATCCATTTCTGAAGAATCCGAAGTTAAATACAAACTAATATTAATTTTTTCTTTAATCGCTTTTACCGCACTAGTACTGATAGTTTGAGTTAAAATTAAAGTATTTATGGAAAACATCGCTAAAATCAAAATTGTGATAGTTACTACCGACAACCAAACATTGCGAGAAATATCTTGTAAACTAAATTTTAAAATTCTTAAAAAAGATGAAAACATATTTTTAAATTAAATAATATATTTACCGTGTTCTTGATCACTTACAATTTTTCCGTCGTCCATTCTAACAACCCGTCTTTTTAAACCGTTAACTATTTCTCGATTATGAGTAACCAAAATAATTGTAGTGCCAAAATTATTAATTTTTAAAAGTAGATCAATAACATCATTGGCATTAATAGCATCTAAATTTCCGGTCGGTTCATCGGCTAATAATATTTTAGGTTGATGAACTAAAGCTCGAGCAATCGCCGCTCGCTGTTGTTCACCACCAGAAACTTCACTCGGATAACGATCCATTTTATTTTGTAATCCAACAATTTTCATAACACTATCAACCGTTTTATTAATTTTAGTCTTATCTTTACCGCAAACTTCTAAAGCAAAAGCAACATTTTCTTTTAATGTTTTTTTAGGTAATAATTTAAAATCTTGAAAAATAACCCCAATTTGACGTCTTAAATACGGTACTTCATTTTTTCCAATTTTAGTTATATCCCAATCACCGACAAAAACCTGACCGGAGCTAACCAATTCTTCTCCGATTAAAATTTTAACTAAAGTAGTTTTACCGGTACCGGATTGACCAACGATAGAAACAAACTCCCCCGCTTCAATATTTAAATTAACATTATCCAAAACTTTTATTTTATTTTTATAGGCTTTGTTAACATTAATAAGTTTTATCATAAAATTTTATTTTTATTTTTATAAAAAGCATAATTTAATAAATCCACTGTTTCTGAAAAACTTTTATCTCTGGTAGCCGAATCCAAAATTACCACCACAACTTTTTGTCCATTAACCTCAGCTTCCGTAATTAAACAATATCCGGCTTCATCTAAATATCCGGTTTTAGAACCGATAATTTTAAAATTTTTGTAATTATTATTTAAAACTAAGTCACTACTATTATAACGCAAAATATTTATATTGTCATTTCTAGTTTTAAAGCTATAACTCTTAGCTATGGTAGCTTGGCTAACAATTGAATTTTTAAAAACTTTTCCGGCCAGTACCGCCAAATCTCGAGCCGAACTAACATTATTTTTATCAAGTCCGGTCGGTTCGTTAATACTAAAAGTCAAAGCTTTTTGTTCCTTGGCCCAAGAATTTACTTGAGCGATAAAATCCAATCTCTTACTACCACTAATTCTTACTAAACTTTCTACGGCATTATTAGCCGATCGAACTAAAGCCGAATAAATTAAATCTTTAACCGATAATAAATCACCGTCGGATAAATTAACTAAAGCTACTTCGTTTTTAGGACAATAAGTAAAATTATATTTTTCGTCTTGTTTATTATATGATACAATTTCATCTAAACGATTAGAATTATTATTTTCATTTAAAAAATTAAAAACAGAAAATATTTTTGTTAAACTGGCGATAGGCCTCACTGTATCAGCATCCTTTTCATACAAAATATTACCGCTTACTTCGTCTAAAACCACAACTGAAGCTGATTCAACTGTTGGTTCGCTACCGACGCCAAAATCCACCAACAAAGATTTGTCTGATTTATCGCTGACAATTTTTAAAGGTTCAATTGAAATATTTATAACTCCGTCCGATTTATTGGCAATTTTAGAAAAAGCTACGGCATCTAAATCAATAACCCGATTAGGAAAAATAGTTCGATCCGGACCATAATCATTAATAGTTACATCAACATATTTATTATTGTCTAAATTACGAACTCGTAGTATGGAACCGGCCGGAAAATCAGGTGAAGCGGCAAAATTTCCTCCTTTATATTTATACCAACTGGCTTGACCAACACTTAAAAGATCCGGATAAGAAAAAACAGCTAAACGAGCATAGGGTAAATGAATGACCGAACGAACAAAATTTTCCTCGGGAAAATCTTGAGTTGGTAGTGGTCGCCATAAATTATAGTTTTTATCATAAAAAAATATTTGCTTGTAATTATTGTTATTTTCATCATAGGACATTTGAATATAAAAAGGACGACTACTGTCATAAGCTTCTTTATTTTTAAATTCAAACTGAATCACTGAACTTTCTTTTTCTAGATTCCAAGGCAATTCAACATCAGCATCTGAAATTTCTTCGGCTACTACTTGAGTATCAGCCGATAAAATTCCCGGCACTAAAGAAAGTTTTAAATAATTATCAAAAACAGAAACTGTATAACCTTTAGCGATAGTGGCTTTATCTAAAAAAATATTAAAATCTTTTTTTAATATTTGTTTTTCACTTTGGTCGGCTTTAACTTGATAGCCCAAAAAAATAATGCCAAACAAAATACAAATCACTATAGATATTTTTTTCTTCATCTATTTAAAAATATTAGTTATTAAAAAAGTAATCTATCCATTTTTTAAAATTTGACGCTTCAACTGTTTCCTCGGTAGTAGTATTAATATTATTTGAATCTTCCTCTTTTTTTATAACCACCACTTGCTCACCGGTTTTTTGTAAACCTAAATTCATTCGTGCTTTTTCTTCCACTGATTGATCCGAAGCTAAATAAGATAAAACTTCGTCTAATTCCTGATTAGATTTTTCATATTTTAAAACATCCGATTTTATCTGATTTATTTCCGCTTCAATATCTTTAGTTTTTTTACTGTTTCTTAAATAAGGAATAAACATTAACACCACCAACCCTAATAAAATTAAAGTTAATAAAAACTGCCGAAAGTTTTTCCAACCATGGCCTTTAATTTTTCCTTTTTCTACATAATTTAATTTTTCGGTCGGACTAAGATTATATTTACTAACCATAAAATTAATTGATTTATAATTAACGTTCTTTAGGAGTTACCCAAAAACCCATATATTTTCCCAACATCAATCTTATTTGAGCCTCTAAACAAGGGATGGCTCCAAAAAATATAACACAAACCGGAATACAAAACCATTCTAAAAATAATTTAGCATTACCAATTAAACCATAATTTTTTGGTCTTTTAGGTAACAGTAAAGTTGAAATAATAGCCGAAATAAACATCCCAGCCATAGAAATAGTCATCAGTTGACTGGTAATATCAGGTAAATTTAAAGCCATAACCGTACCATTAAAACGATCACCTCCCAGTAACATCGGTAACCATCCGACCACTCCAATAATTAAGGCGGTAGTGGCCCAAGAATGAAAACCGTAAATTTGAATCCAAATATGACGAAGCGACGGCCAAGTTTTCATTTCTTTTCTTTTTTTAGAATAATTAAAAATTAAATAAGGAACATTTTCACTACCCCACGCCCAACGACGTTGTTGTTTGTATAAACTCTTCATGGTTTGCCAAAAATTTTTATCACAAGTGGCATCCATTGAAACTGGAAAATAAAGCGGTTCAACCCGATAATCTCCATTGTAATACAAAAAACAATGCCAAAAAATTCTGGAATCTTCACTTACCATATTAGGTGCCCAAAAACCGATTTCCGCCAAAGCCTTAAAAGTCATGGAATGAGAAGAATAAGTGGCTAATTTTTCCGGACGAATTTGTTGCATCATTTGCCAAAAAGAATTAGAAGAAGAAGACACCCGGGCAAAAAATGGAGTATGCCAAATATTATTATGATAAACCGGAATCGGTTGATAACTAGCCCTATAAGGATTATCAACAGTTAAAAATCTATAAGTTAAACAGAAAAAATAATTAAATGTGGCGGCAGTATCAATATCAAAAACACTAACCAATATTTTATTATAATCCAATCCTTCTTTATCAATTATTTCTTGCTTAACCATTTTACCGGCATAAGCCTGATTAGCTCCTTTGCCTTTAAGTTCACCCGGAACATTATCGGGATGAAAAGTTATCAGTAAATTTCTAAAACAAGAACCGAATTCTTGTTTTATAGCTTCGGCTTTGACGTGAGCCGATTCTCCAACTCGGTCTTCCATGGCTAAAACCACAATCATATCTTTACTCGGATAACCGTTGCTTATTAAACCGGAAAAACTGGTTCTGATAACTTCCAAACTTTCGTTATAGGTGGGAAGAATTATCAAATGAATAACATCATTCCATTTAAATCCTTGGCGAGCTAAACAATTTTCCGGTAAATCTTTAAGATTGTCAGACAATTCTTCACATTTTCTAAACCAATCAACCGCTTTATTATCTTTTAATTTTTTGTAAGCGATAATTAAATAAGTAGCAAAAAAAACTACCCATAAAAGGTAATAAACATCAAAAGCAATAACAAAATAAGCTACCCAAACCGGTTTAAAATAAGACAAAACAACCAAAGCCAACAATGTTCCAACCGATAAAAAACCTGGAAGTATTTCCAGTAAACGATAAAAAGTTTTATCCCGTCCTGATAATTCAATAGCCTTAGACACTTTTAAATAGTTCATAAATTAATAGCTTTATTTTCTTAATTATCTAAAATAACATTATCACCTTCTGTTAACTCCTGTTCAGTGTTTTTTTTATTTGAGAAATTAATATTAGAATTAGTTTTGTCGTTAAAATTTGTTTCTCGGCGATTATTATAAAAACTTATCGGTTTAACCGAACCAAGTTCATTTAAGCTCATGGCCTTTATTTCTTTTTCCGGAGTAATGTTTTCTTTAGGCACAAAAGTCTTTTTTTTGTTAACAATAAATCTTTTTGAAATTACAGCTTCCGCCGGAACGGAATTTGATTTGGAAAAAAAATCTTTTCTTAAATTATTATTTTCTTTCTTGTTATTATTTACATTGTAATTAGTATTAATGTTTTGCTTTCTACTTTTTTCGGCTAAACATTTCGGACAAAAAAGAGGCCTAATACCATCGGGTTTAAACGGAATAGTTATTTCCACTCCGCAGACCGAACATTTTCCCGAAAAACCATATTCAGACGATTTTTTTTCTGTTTTTTTATCAATATTTTTTTCATCTTTTTTAGAATCAGAATAATCTTGATGCCAACGCATAATCTTTTCTTCCACTTCTTCTCGATCATTGGCATATTTTTGTCGAGAATAATTAATAACCTTTTCTTCGTTTTTAGTTTTTTCTTCAGCTGATAACGGTGAAAGACCACGAGCCGAAAAAGGATCAGAAGCAATACCATCAATCATTAATTTTAAATACATTTCAAACTTGGGTAAATTAACAATATCTTCTTCGGTAAAAATCGGAGTAAATTCTTTAACCAATTCTTCAGCATCGTTAGCTCCAACTCTAAAGACAATAATGGTTCCAACGTTACCAAAAACAGCCGGTCGAACTTTTTCGTCCAATTGTTCAATATATTGATGCGCCATAATTAAATTAAGACGATATTTTCGAGCTTCCGATAAAATATTAGCGAAACTTTCAGTAGAAAAGTTTTGAAATTCATCAATGTATAAATAAAAATCACGTCTAGTTTCTTCTTCAATATCAACTCGACTCATAGCCGCTAGTTGAATTTTAGTAATCATCATCGCTCCAAGTAAAGCGGAATTATCTTCTCCAATTCTACCTTTACTTAAGTTCATTATCAAAATTTTACCTTCATCCATAATTTCTCTCATATTAATTGAAGATTTAACCTGACCAACAATATTTCTCATTAATGAACTTGATAAAAATTGTCCCACCTTATTTTGAATCGGAGATACCGCCTCAGATGCAAATTTATCGGCATAACCGGCAAACTCTTTTTCCCAAAAAGATTTAACCACCGGATCTTTAACATTAGTTACCACCTTTTTTCGATATTCTTTATCCGATAACATTCTAACGACTCCCAGTAAGGTGGAACCAGGAAAATCCAAAATAGCTAAAATAGTGTTTCTTAAAATATATTCCAATCGAGGTCCCCAAGAATCAGCCCATAATTTTTGAAAAACTCCAATTAAACCGGAAGCTACTAAGTGGCGTAAATGCGGTTCAACTTGTTCCACTAAGTTAAAAGCTATCGGATATTCAATATCGGACGGATTAAAATAAACAACATCATTTATTCTGTTACTGGGAATATATTTTATTATCTTTTCAGCTAAATCACCGTGCGGATCAACAACAGCCACTCCACGACCGGCTCTAATATCTTCCACAATCATATTTTCCAGAATAGTTGATTTTCCCATACCGGTTTTTCCGATAAGATACATATGACGACGACGATCATCGGTTTTAATACCAAAACGACGCATTTGATTGCGGAAATTGGTTTGAGCAAAAAAGATTACTTCATTATTGTCCATATGTTTTTATTAATAAGGAGTAATTGAATAAGCTTGTTTCATTAAATCACTAAAACCCGCCATCTGACCGGAAAAATCCTTAAGAAAAGGTATTAAATAAATTATTCCGATTATTATAGGAATAACTATCACTAAAATTTTTATCCAAGAAAATATTTTTTGCCAGACAATATATTTTTTAATATATTTGGTTAAATCTAATATTTGTTCGCTTAATTCAATATTTTTTTCTAATAACTTTTGTAAATCAGATTCATTGGTCTGGCTTGTTTTTTGAGACATTAGTTCAAATTCCGTTGAATTTTCGTAAATTTTATTTTCAATATTATCCATATTTTAAAAATTAAAACACACAAGGGAATTATAGCAAAAAAAAAGCCAAAAATCAAACTGTTTTTAGCGTTAATTTTAAACGTTTTTACCGATGTTAATCTCTTAGTTTACAATTAGGAACATTTTTTTTAATTTGAGCAATCATTTCTGTAACTTCGGCCGTGGAAAAAGCTTTTTTATTTTTGAAATTATCATCCACTAAATCAGTATCGGATTTAAATCTTTGTAAAAACCATTTTTTAGCTCCGGAAATTTCTTTAGCTATTTGTTTAACATCATCAATTGTATGTAAACCCGGAACCAAAGTAGTTCTAAATTCGTAAGGAATTTTATTAGTCATTAACAAATCAACCGTTTTTTTTATTTCTTTTAAATTAACTTTAACTCCTGTTACTTGTTCATATTTACCAAGAGGCGCTTTAATATCCATGGCTACATAATCTATTAGTTTATTATAAATCAAATCCGCCACTAATTTTGAATTAGTTCCGTTGGTATCAAGTTTAATTTTAAAACCAAAATTTTTAATTTTAATAATAAAATCTTTTAAGTCCGGTTGCAAGGTCGGTTCACCGCCGGAAATAACCACTCCCTCTAATTTACCGATTCTGCTCTTTAAAAAAAGAAGAAGATCTTCCTCAGTTATTTGAGAATAATCTTCTTCCTTTTTATATTTACTCTCGCCCCCATCGGTCAGGACAAGCATAGGGTTGTAACAAAAATGGCAACGAAAATTACAAGAATCAGTAAAAACCACAGCTGATATATAACCCGGGAAATCAATCAAACTAAGTTTTTCTAAACCACCTATTACCATTTTTTTAAAAAACAAAAACTAACGGAAATTACAAAGTTAAAAAACTAAGAAAAGTAGCATTACTCGTTAATCTTGTCAGAATTAATTTTATAAGTCTGTCGATCATTATACTCGGCCATTTTTCCTTTATTATAGCACTTAGTGGGTGTAAGCCAGCCAACTACTCGGCTGTAAATGACACACTCAGTTCTTTTGTCGGTTTGAATTGGACTCATATTATTTTTTTCAAAACTTGTGGCCTAATTTTCAAGTTTTGATTATGTTAATTATTAATATAATACTAAATTTTTTATAAAAAAACAAGTTGCAGTTATTTAACAATTACAATTTTCAGATTCAACCGGACTATTGTGAGAAAAAACTCCCAAACCTTTTTCTTCATCGCATTTCGGACAATATTTATGCTCACCTGATAAATAACCGTGAATCGGACAAATTGAAAAAGTTGGTGTTATAGTAAAATAAGGTAAACGATAATTATTTACAATATTTTTTACTAATTTTTTTGTTACTTCAGGATCTTCAATTCTTTCTCCTAAAAATCCGTGTAAAACTGTTCCACCAGTATATTTAGTTTGAAGTTCATCTTGTAAATCAAGCGCGGCAAATAAATCATCGGTAAAATTAACCGGTAAATGAGTGGAATTAGTATAGTAAGGATCAGCTCCGTTATTGTTAACTAAATCATTGTTAGCACAAATAATATCAGGATATAATTCTTTATCTTTTTTGGCAAAACGATAAGTACAACCTTCGGCCGGAGTAGCTTCTAAATTATAGAGATCATTAGTTTCAGCTTGAAAATCGGAAATTTTTTCTCGCATAAAATCCATAATATCCAAAGCAAATTTATTTCCTTTAGCAGTAGTAATATTTTCTCCCAGTAAATTTACAACCGCTTCGTTCATACCGTTTAAACCGATAGTATTAAAATGATTTTTCCAACTGGAACCGAAACGTTCTTTAATTTCTGATAAATAATATTGAGAATAAGGGTATAAACCATCCTCGGTAAATTTTTCAATAACCTTTCTTTTTATTTCTAAACTTTCTTTAGCTATTTTCATTAAATCAAATAATCGTTTTTTAAAATCTTCTTCATCTTTAGACAAATAACCTAAACGAGCCATATTAATAGTAACAACACCCAAACTTCCGGTTAACGGATTAGCTCCAAATAAACCGCCACCACGTTTTCTAAGTTCACGATTATCTAATCTAAGACGACAACACATACTGCGAGCATCATCACGATTCATATCAGAATTAACAAAATTAGAAAAATAAGGAATGCCATATTTAGAAGTCATTTCCCACATCGGTTTTAAACTTTCTCTATTCCAATCAAAATCTTTATCAATGCAATAAGTTGGAATCGGAAAAGAAAAAACTCTACCGGTTGAATCACCTTCTATCATTATTTCGGCAAAAGCTTGATTAAATAAATCCATTTCTGTTTGAAAATCACCATAAGTGGCGTTCATTATTTTTCCTCCAATAACAACACCTTCTTTAGCGATTGATTTCGGTGGGGTAACATCCAAAGTAATATTAGTAAAAGGAGTTTGAAAACCAACCCGAGTCGGAACATTAACGTTAAAAACAAATTCTTGTAAAGCTTGTTTTACATCTTTATATGATAAATTATCATATCTGATAAACGGAGCTAAATAAGTATCAAAATTGGAAAAAGCTTGAGCTCCGGCCGCCTCGCCTTGCATAGTATAGAAAAAATTAATCACTTGACCCAAAGCGCTTCTAAAATGTTTAGCCGGTTTACTTTGAATTTTAGTGTCAACTCCGCCAAAACCTCTAATTAACAAATCTTTTAAATCCCAACCGCAACAATAAGGAGCCAATAATCCTAAATCATGAATATGAATATCTCCATTTACATGAGCTTGTCTAATTTTTTCAGGATATAATTTATTTAACCAATATTTAGCGGAAATTGACGAAGCAATATAATTATTTAATCCTTGAACCGAAAAACTCATATTACTGTTTTCTTTTAATCTCCAGTCGGCTCGTCCCAAATAATCCTCCATTAATTTTTCTTCTGTACTTTGATTTATTTCTCGAACTTGTCGATGTTGATCACGATACAAGATATAGGCTTTAGCTATTTTTATTAATTTGTTTTCAATTAAAACTTCTTCGACAATGTCTTGAATCTCTTCAACGGCCGGAATAGTTTTATAAAAAAACTTATTAGTAATTTTTTCTAAAACTTTGTTGCTCAGATCTTCGGCTAATTTTTTATCGGTTTCACCGACTTCTTCCATTGCCTTAATTATGGCTTTGGTAATTTTGGAGATATCAAAATCAACGATATCGCCCGAGCGCTTCAAAATTTTAGAAATATTACTTGGCATAGTATTCTATATTTAATTTTTATTTATTTTTTGGTTTTAATAATTTATCCAATTCCTCACTAAATTCTTCCAGCCCTTCAAAAGATTGATACACGGAAGCATATCTGATATAAGCGACCTTATCTATTTTTTTCAAATTTTTCATAACTATTTCTCCAATCTCCGTAGAATCAATTTCAGATTTATTTAAAACTTGAATATCTCGTTCAATACAATAAACTAATTTTTTAAATTTTTCTTCATCAATATTTCTTTTTTCCAAAGCTTTTTTTAAACCGGCCACTAATTTATCACGATCATAAGATTCACGTCGTCCATCTTTTTTTATAACCATCAAATCCAAAATTTCCATTTCTTCATGAGTAGAAAAACGAAAACCGCATTTCAAACATTCTCGACGACGACGGATCAAGAAACCGTCCCCCGAGATTCTAGAATCAACTACTTTAGTGTCTTCAAAGTGACAAACGGGGCATTTCATTGCTTTTTTTTAAATTTAATAAAATACAACATATAGTATAATTTGATAATAACTAACCACTATATATTGTTTATTTAAATTATAGCAAAAATTTGTACTTATGCCAAACCTCTAAAAATTAGCTAATATTAAATACTTTTAAAACTAATATTCAAAAAAATAATAAATATTTTTTTGAACCTGTGGATAACTCAAAAAGAGATTAGTCATTCAACCAATCTCTTTAAAAATACTTAATTTTAACTACTAAAATTTAACGTTTAAGAATTGATATTAGAATAATAATCGTTAACATCTTCCAAATCATCCAATTCTTCAATAAAACGATCTATTTTTTCTTGCTCTTCTTCGGAAACAATTTGTTTATCTTTGGCTACATATTCAATTTCAGCCGATTCCATAGAAATCCCCTGCTCATCTAATAAAAGTTTTACTTTTTGTAAATTATCAACCCGAGTAAAAATTAGAACGACATCATCGTCAGTCTTAAAATCATCAATTCCGGCATCAATCAATTCTAATTGCCAACTTTCTAAATCTATTTTTTTATTTCTAACGGTTTCTTGAGATACAACTATCAAACCTTTCTGCTCAAAATTCCACATAACCGAACCAAGATTACCGCCATATTTGGTAAAGGCATGACGAACTAATGAAGCGCTTCTGTTTTTATTATCAGTTAAACATTTTATAATAAATTGAATATTGTTTGGAAAAAGACCTTCGTAGTATAATTCTTCCACTACCGCCCCACCTAATTCTCCGGTTCCTCTTTTAATAGCTCGCTCAATATTATCCTTAGGCATATTAACCGCTCGAGCTTTATCCATAATCGCTCGAAGCGAAGGATTAGTTTCAGGATCACCGCCTCTTTCTCTGGCGGCAATAGTTATAGTATTGGCAATTTTAGTAAAAGCGGCGCCTCTTTTAGCGTCAACTACGGCTTTAGCTCTTTTGGTGGTGGCCCATTTGGAATGTCCTGACATATTTTTTTAAAATTAATAATTAATTATTTCCCGGAACGATAATATCAAAAGATTTATTTGATCCATAAGCTTTAGGACCATAATCTAAACAATATTTTTTTATATTATTTTTAAAATAATCTGGTTTACTTTTTTGAATTTGTCCCACTAAATAATAAGTTAAACAAAAAATAAAAGCAAAATCAACCCGACCAGCAGTATTTATTTGCCAACGACTAAGAGCCTTACCAAAATATAAATTTTTGTCGTTTCCGATAGTTATAACCAATTCATTTTTATCTTGAATCACAAACTTGGCGTGACGAGCCTGACCGAAACTAAAAGCCCGAAGCGATAACTTAGAACCGAACAATTCACTCTTTTTAATATCCAACATCGGAGCAATAGCTATAAACTCATCCGGTAAAATAAAAGAATAGGATGTAAATTTACCAAACCCCGGTTTTAATTTTAATGTTTTTAAAAACTGTAAAATAGTAGCTGGATTTTCTAATTTAGCTGACAAGATCATTCCTAAATAAGTGGAAATATTATAGGTATAGGGTTCGGCTATTTTAGGATAGACAAAAACTTGATCAGCTATTTTTCCGGCGCTGGAATTATTGGAACAAGTTAGTAGAGTTGTTTTTAATTTATATTTTTTAGCTAATTGTAATTCCCAAACAGAATCTTTTTCGCCGGAGGCTGAAATAACAACCACTTCCGTTATAATTTTCTTTTTAATTAGCTGACTATAATTTAAAATAATTTTTTTAAAGGTACTTTCATCAGCTAAAACAGCAACCCGATCGGAAAATAAAATCTGACCGGTATTAAAAGCATTACCGCTACCGACTACTATCGGAAATTTAAATTGATTTAAATTTAATTTTGGTAATTTAGTTTTTTTAAAAAATTCTAGAGCTTGAATAACTCCTTCATCCAAGCTTATTATTTTTTTACAAACAATACTTTCTTTTTTCATAAGCCATTAATTATTTTGATTTGTTTTTTTAATTTATTTTTTTATTTTTAATTTACCTTGATTAACAACATTTTTAATTAAAGCTGAAATCTTTTTGGTATTACCCAAATAATACCATTTTTTAGTTTTAAATTTATTATCCAATTCTAAAACCATCGGAACGGCCACCGGAATATTAACATTAACAATTTCTGAATTTGAAATATTATTTAAATATTTTACCAAGGCTCTCAAACTGTTACCGCTGGCCACAATTAATATTTTTTTATTCTTTTTTAATTGAGGTATAATTTCTTCTTTCCAAAAAGGAATAACTCTGTCTTCAACGTCTTTTAAAGATTCGGCTAAAACCGGTTTTTTTAAAAAACTATAACGACGATCTTTCATTTGGTTATAGGGACTGGAAATTTTAATGGCTGGAGGACAAAAATTATAGGAACGGCGCCATAATAGTACTTGATCTTCACCAAATTTTTTAGCTACCTCTTTTTTGTTTAAACCCTGCAAAGATCCATAATGTTTTTCGTTTAAACGCCAATCTTTTATTACCGGAAGCCAGGATAAATCCATTTCATCCAAAATAATATCTAAAGTTTTTACGGTTCTTTTCAAAAAAGAGGCATAAGCCAAATCAAAAAGAAATTTTTCTTTTTTTAGTAGGCTTCCGGCTTCTTTTGATTGATTTAAGCCGGACGAAGACAAATCAACATCAACCCAACCGGTAAATTGACCAGATTTGTTCCATTTACTCTCACCATGACGAATTAAAACGATTTTATACATATTATTAACTCAAATTGACTAAAAAGTTTTTAGATGCTAAACTTTTATAGTTAATTTTAAACATATTCGGATAAAAAATTTGTTAACTAAAATATTAATATTTCTTATAAAAACACTGTTTCTTATCAAAAAAATAGTTGTTTTTATTATAAATATAGTCAAAAAAATAGTTGTGGCTATATTAAATTTTTTGTTTTTCAAAATTCTGATAAAATTATACTATAATTATATCTTAATTTACAAAAAAGTAAAAGAAATAAACAAAAAAAATAACTCCAAATTATATTTAATCAAGAAAAACGCTCCCATTTTTATAATTATTATTTTAGTATCAACTTTTGTTTTGACTAATAATATTCAAAAAACTAAAGCTCAAAGTTTATCTGATCAAATATATAAAACCACTTTAGCTAAAAACATTGAATCTGATTTTGAAGAATCAAATAATGAAGAATTGATAATTGAAACTTTAGAAGATAAAAATTTAGAAACTATTGTTTCAGATCAATATTTAAATCAAATTGGACTTTTAAAAACTAAAACTAAGGTTAGTAAAAATTCAAACGAAGAATATGCTGTAATATCGGAACATGGAGATTTATTATCAAATAACGGTTTAAATGCAACTGAAGCCACCACTACTAGAAATAAAATTATTGAATATGCCGTTCAATCCGGCGATACGGTTTCCAGTATCGCTTCTAATTTTGGTTTAAATGTTAATACTATTTTATGGGAAAATAATTTATCTTCTAACAGTTTAATAAAACCGGGAGCTAAATTAACTATACTTCCAATGAATGGTATTAGACACACAGTGGCTAAAAATGAAAATATTGGTAAAATAGCGACAAAATACGGTGTAACCGCTGAAGCTATTATTGATGGCAATGACATGGAAGAAGGCGAGTCTTTAAAAATCGGACAAAAATTATTTATACCCGGGGGTAAAAAGATTATTGAAAACACCACAGTAGTTAATCGTACTTATGCCGGAACCACCATTACTCAAAATACTAATTCTAACCAAAAACCGGCCTATACCGGAGGAAAACTTTTATGGCCAACGGTTGGAGCTAGAATAACTCAATATTATTCTTGGAGTCATAAAGGTTTAGATATTGCTAATAAAACCGGAACCCCATTATATGCCGCTGAAGACGGAACAGTGGAACGAGCTGGTTGGAATAATGGTTATGGCTATAATGTTATAATCAATCATGGAGGAGGATTAAAAACTTTGTACGGTCATGCTTCTAAATTATACGTTAAAGCTGGAGATACTGTTAGCCGAGGTGATGTTATTGCAGCAATGGGTTCAACCGGTTGGTCAACCGGACCTCATATTCATTTTGAAGTCAGAATAAATGGAGTTCAACAAAATCCTTTAAATTATATAAAATAATTAATATAAAAAAATATGAAAATAATCGGAGGATTAATTTTAATGGCTTTAGGAACATTAATAATTATTAAAACCGAATTTTTATTGGAAAATTTTGGTCGGATATCTTGGTTTGAAGAAAAATTAGGCAGTGAAGGCGGATCAAGATTGGGTTATAAATTAATCGGTTTAATAATTATATTTTTTGGATTACTACTAACCACCGGAATGTTTAATGGTTTTATGACTACCGCTTTATCTCCTTTAGCTAAATAATAAACTTGTCTTGACTTAATCACTTTTTTTAATTATTATATTTTTATTATCCATGGGCCTTTAGCTCAGTTGGCTAGAGCATCTGCTTTGCAAGCAGAGGGTCAAGGGTTCGAGTCCCTTAAGGTCCACACAAAAAAGAACAGACAAAAGTCTGTTTTTTTATTGCTAAAATAAAATTAAAATAAAACCCACCAATAATTTGTAGAGCGTTGTTTTTCGTTTTAATGTTAAACCATGAAAAGAAAATATATATTTAAAGGAGAGAGATTAATTTAAAAATGATAATAAAATTCCGAAGTCAACTAATGGCTTAGAATCTAGATTCTCTTATTTAAAAAACAATTTAAAAGCACATCGAGGATTATCAAAAGAGAATAGAAAAAGTTTTATTCTTTGGTACTGCTGGTTTAAGTATAATAGTTAATTTTACCAACTATTTTTGGGTATTAAACTTAAAAAATGAAAGTATTAACAAAAAACACGCTTTTACAAGCGTGTTTTAAAACTATAATTTGTATCGTTATTTTTATTTTAATCTCTCCCCCGGATTCTCACAACCACTCTTTAAACATTCTTCAATTTTATTAGTCATCTCAGTTTCCATATCATCAGAATAACCAACCCAATATTTGTCACCGATAAAAGTCATTGGAACTCCTTCAACTGTAGTGTTATAAGCTTTGGCCATAGCCTCTAACTTTGTAGCATTATCGGTATTATTCCAAGTTTCATAAGTTTTGATTTCAATGTCTGGATATTTAGTGGTCCAATCACTCATAGCTGTTTTTTGAGAAGCGCAATGAGGACAACCATCACCCCAGAAAAGATAGACCGCCACTTTTTTATCAGTAGCATAATCAACTGATTCATTAAAACTGGCTTCATTAATAGTACTATCTTCAGAAGAAGTGGCAGTAGTTTCATCGGTAGTAGTATTTAAAGTTTTTTTCAATTCAGCAATATTATAGGCTTGAGGAAAAAATTCTTTACCGTCTTTACTAATATAGGAATCATAACTTTGTCCATCACCTAAATCAAGAGAAAATTTATACAAACCGGTTTGTTCGTCATCGGTCATATTAGATATAACTACCGAGGCTCCGGAAGTCATAAAATTATCATTGATAAATTGCTCGGCCTTAGCTTGAGCTTCTTCCATGGTTAATTCTTTTTCTTTTTTTATCCCACAAGCCGATAAAAAAATCAAAGAAAAAACAGCGGTAAATAAAATTGTTTTTTTTAATGAATTTTTAAACATAGCTTTTTTCCTTGTTAATCAAGGTTATTAAATTAATTTTAAATTTTTACTAATAAATTATATCACAAATTTTTTTAAACAACAACAAATAAACTATAAAACTATTCCTTTTGACCGTGAATTTTTTTATTCTTTCTAACCGATACTCTAAGTGGAGTACCAAAAAAATCAAATTTTTCTCTTAATCTATTTTCCAAAAAGCGTAAATAAGAATTATGTAAGTCTTCTTGAGAACCGATCTTTATTTCAAACCGTGGCGGATTAACCCATGATTGTTTTAAACTATAAATTCGAGGGTGTTTTATACCTCGACCCTTTGACGGTTTATGAATTTTAACCATTTTGTTTAAAAAACGATCCAGAGTAGTTTCGCTTAATTCTTTTCTTCTATTCTCATCAATTCTAAGAACCATGTCAAAAATTTTATTAGTCTTTTCTCCGGTTTTAGAAGATACAAATAAAATCGGTGCCCACATTATAAAAGGAAAATGAGAATTAATTTCATGAGTCCATTTTTTAGTATCACGCTTTTCAACCAAATCCCATTTATTGGCGATAATAATAAAACTTTTTCCTAAATCCACAATTTCTTCCACTAATTGAGCGTCTTGTTTAGTTATCGGATCATTAATGTCTATTACTAAAAGAACGATATCAGCTTGTTTCAAGCTTTGTCGTGATTTAATAATTCCATATTTTTCCAATCCTTTAGTTTTAGTGCCACGCTTACTTATTCCGGCCGTATCAATAATGTTTATAATTTTATCTTTATAAATCATTTCGGTGTTTTGCGGTTCTCTGGTAGTATGAGGGACGTCGCTAACAATAACCCGTTCATAACCGATAAGAGAATTTAATAAAGAAGATTTTCCGACATTGGGTTTACCGATAATGCATAAATTTATTTTAGATTTTTCTTTATCGTCATTTTCTTTTTTAATTTTTTCTTTAAGACTAAATTCATTTTTATCTTTTTTAAAAAAATCAACCGTTAAATCCAATAAATCTCCCAGACCCGAACCGGTCGACGATGAAATCAGTATCGGCTCACCCAAAGAAAGTTTATTAAATTCACTGGCTTCGGATCGTTGTTTAAAATCATCCACTTTATTTACCACTAATAATGTTTTCTTTTGGTAATCTCTTTTTTTTAAAAAATTAACCATGTTTTTATCTTCCAATAGAACGCTACTTTTATTATCAACCACAAAATAAAGTAAATCAGCTTGTTTAATTAAATCATAAACTTGCTTCTGCGCTTTTTGGTCAATTCTTTCAATTCCATTTAAATTTATATCTATTTTTTTATTTAAATCAAAAGTATCCAACACTCCGGCAGTGTCCACTAATTGAAAATCGTTACCACGCCAATTTATAATATTATAATTAAAATCACGAGTTGTATTTTCTAAGGGCGAAACAATAGCTTGATTAGCTTCAACCAAACGATTAAACAAAGTAGACTTCCCAACATTAGTTCGGCCAATTATAACTATAAGCGGTAATTTTTCGTCAAACATAGACATAAAAATTTTTATAAAGCTTTTGATTAAAAATCAATGCTGCTGGCATTTTGACCCAAAACAATTAAGAAATCAGGCACATCGGTTTCTTCAATTCCAATTTCGTTTTTTATTTCTTTAACTAACCAATCAGGAATATCCGAAGAAATATCGGCTTGCAAAAAATCTTTTAAATATTTAAGAGCTTCATCTTTTTCACCATAACTTAAATCATAAATAACCGTTTTACTAAAATCACGTTGACCGGAATTACTTATTCTCAAAACGGTAAAATTATTTTTTTCTAAATCAATAGCTGTTTGACTGGCTAAACCGTTAATCCAAGTTCCGTTTTTTATTTCAATTTTAGCCGATTGAGTATTTTCCGTAGTCACTGTTTTTTTATTATTATCATTATTTACAAAAAAATTATTAACTAAATATTGTATTTCTGTATAATCCCCGCTTCTTGGAGTTAAAACATAAGCGCCGGCTTCAGACATACTGGAAACCAACAAACCGTCAACGCCATTATCCAAAACATAATTAGAAATATCATCAGATGAAACATCTTTAAAGTTTTGCCAAAGTTTTAAAATTTCCCAAGAAGAAAAATTATAAGAAATATGCTCATTTAACTCCGAAGCAATAGAAGCAATCATAGCCGGTTTTAAAAGATTTTCTTTTTTCAGTAATTTATTTTTAACCGCTTCAATTATTTTTTGTTGTCGCTTAGATCTGGCAAAATCAGATCCTTCCGATCCTAAACCATGACGCGATCTGGCATATTTTAAGGCCAACGATCCATCCATTGTCTGCCAACCTTGATCAATATATAAATGTTCATAACGAGAATAATAATCGGCATTATCTTCTTGACCTAAAATCGGATAAGAATAATCTTCCAAAACATTATCAACATAAACTTCTAATCCACCCAAACGATCAATAATGTTTATAAAACCTTGAAAATCAACCCGAACATAATATTGAATTGGAATACCTAAAATATCACTTAAAGCTTGGGAAATGGCTTCTCCTCCGCTGCCTTCTTTTTTAGCTTCAGCCAAGGCATTAACAGCGTTAACTTTTTGCCAACCTAATCCTTCAACTGAAATCATTAAATCACGTGGAATTGACATCATGGCCACTTTTTTTGTTGATGGTTGTAAACTTACAAGCATTATAGTATCGGTTAAATTACCGCCATCATGATTTTTGCCCCCCACACCTAAAAGTAATATATTTATTCGGTCTTGATCTTCACCTTTAATCTTTCGATCAGAACTTTCCACTAAACCGACAATTTTTCCTAAAATTGGCACTTTAGAAGCATCTTCGGAAGAAATTAAAACGGTTGCAGAAAACAAAACCAAAAACACCATAAAAAAACCGAATATTTTAAAACCAATTTTCTTTTTTTTAGGCTCTTTTTGTTGTAATTCGGGCATTTCTTGTTCTATTTTTTCTCTAAAATCAATCATAAATGTAATAATAAAAATTCCAATTAACTTGGCTTAATTTCATTATAATTTAATAAAAAATATTTAGCAAGTTTTAACGAAAAAACTCTTTAAAATTGAGGTTTAGATTTTTTATTTTATCTTTTTTACCATATAAGTTTGATTTAACTTATAGCCTAATTTTTTATAATACTTTCTAACTCCCACTCCCGAGATAATGGCAATTTTGTTTGACTGATTATTTTTGGCAATCTTTTCGGCTTCAGCTACTAATTTTTTACCCAAACCGCTATGTTGAACTTTTTTTTCTCCGCCAATCGGAACTAACTGTCCATAAACATGTAATTCTCTAATAATAGCCGGAGCTATTTTTGATAAAAAATCAATTCTTAGCCGACAAAAACCATATAAAGTCTTGTTGTCTAAAGTGTCAAAACTGATAAAATATTCATCAGCTCCCGATGATTTATATTTTAAAACATTTAATTTTAAATTTTTGTTGTTAATACTCTTGTCTTGCGGTTCGCGACATCTAATACAACGACAAACAACTCCCTTATCTTTCATTACTTGTCTTAAATTGGTAATTTTATTTCCCGCTTCAATAGATTCGCCGGGAATATCCCGAACTAAGCGCATAATTCGAGTGTAAACCGGAATATCTTTTTTGCAATTGATAATAATATTTTCTAATTGTTTATCAGTGTATGGTTTATATTTACCTTGTTTCCACCACTTGTATAACAAACTATCTTTAACTACCGTAGTTGGATAAAATTTTATCTGATCAGGTTTAAATCTTTCATCTTTATACATCTGCTTAAACATCGCTACATCTTTTTTAGGATTAGAACCCGGCAAAGCGGGCATAAAATGATAAGTAATTTTAAAACCAAATTGTTTTAATTTTTTAGTGGCTTCGGCAATGGTTTGAACGTCGTGACCACGATTATTTAATTTTAAAATTTTATCATCAATAGCTTGAACACCAATTTCTACTCGAGTAACACCCAATTCTCTAAGTTGCCATAATTCTTTTTCGTTTATATAATCAGGTCGAGTTTCAACGCTTAAACCGATTATATTATAGAGAGCCGATTCATTTTTTTTCTGTTCGCTGATAAGACATTTTTTTAATTCCGCCAAAGATAATTGCTTAGAATAAATATTTTTATTAAACAAGTTATTTTTTACTATTTTTTCACTCTTAGTTATAATTATTTTATTTTTTATTTTCTGATAATCATTAGCCGCTTTAAAACAATTAAGTAAATACCAATATTTATATTTAATAGGTAAATAACTCCAAGTACCGCCAATAATAATCAATTCAATTTTATTCGGTTCATGACCGTTATTTTCCAAGGCTCTAAGGCGATAAACAGTTTGAAGATAAGGATTAAATTTTAAACGTAAAGCTCGCATAACCGCCGGTTCATTAGGTAAATAACTTACCGGAACATCAGGTTTTTTAGGACAATAAGCACACGAACCCGGACAAGGATAAGGTTTGGTAAGAACCGCTACCGGAGCGATACCCGACAAAGTTCTAACCGCTCGTTTTTTTAAAAGAGATATAAAAAAATTATGATATTTTTTTTCCCAATTCTCACTAATTTTATTTTCTTGTCGTAAAGCAAAATATTCTTTTAAAATAACTGAATTTAATAAAATAGAAAAACCATATTTTTTTGACAAAGATCTTTTAAAAGCGCTTAAATCTTCTTCGGATTTAATTTTATTAAAGTTATTTATAATTTCTAATATTGCTTGTCGCATATTTTTAGGATATAATAAGAATATAATTGTTTATAATAATTATAACTTAAAAAAATTAAAAAGCAAAAATTATGAAAAAAATCTATTATTTATTAACTTTAACGGTTATTTTTTTAATTCCCGTAGCCTCTCGGGCTTATGTGGTAAAATCAGATGAGTTTGTTTATGTCGGTAAGGATGAAATTATTGAAGGTAATTTATATTTTAGCGCCAACAGTGTTGATATTGAAGGACAGGTTTTAGGAGATGTTATCGGGATAGCCAACAACGTTCAAATAAACGGAGAAATTAAAGGAGATTTAATAACCGTTTCACAAAACACCGATATTAACGGAAAAATAGAAGGAAATTTACGAACCGCTTCTAATGTTTTAAATCTTAAAGGTAGCGTCGGAAAAAATATAAATTTACTGAGTGAATCTTTTATTTTAGGCGAGGGAGCTACGGTCGGTCAAGATGTTTTACTGACCAGCGTTAATTCTGAATTTAACGGAAAAGTCGGCGGAAACGTTCATGGCTATACAGATAGTGTTATTATTAGAGGAGAAATTGATAAAGATTTAAATTTAAATCTTGATAGTAAAAAACATAAAAAATATTCCAGTAAATTACAAATTGATGAATCAGCTATAATAAACGGTTCAGTTAATTATAAATCGGGATCCGATGCTACTGTCAATTCACAAAATATAAAAGGACAAATTAACAAACAAGAACCGACTAAACCGGGTTATAAAAAAATAACTCCCGAAAAATTTCTTTTTTCATTTTTCTCGTTACTGCTAACCGCTTTATTAATTAATTTTTTATTTAACCGTAAAATAAAATCTTTAAAAAATATTATCATTAAAGAAAATTATAAATTATCACCTTATGGCTTCGCTATTTTATTTTTAGTTCCCATTCTTTGTCTTATTTTAATGATAACAATTATCGGCCTACCAATAGCTTTAATAAGTTTAGTTTTATGGTTTATTCTACTGTTTATCAGCAAAATAATAGCGGCTTTAGCTTTAAGCGATTATCTTTTTAAATTGTTTAACAAAGAAAAAATAAATGATAATTTAAAAATTACCGCCGGAATATTTTTATTTTGTCTACTAACTTCAATCCCTTATATCGGTTGGTTCTTTTCGTTACTAGCATTGCTAGCTGGATTAGGAGCCGTTTATTTTTTCATAAAACATAAAAATTATGATAATTAATCCTTCAATTTTTAAAGCTTACGACATTAGAGGAATCTATAAACAGGACTTTGACGAAACAACGGCCTATCAGCTTGGTTTAGCCTATGTTAAATTGATAAAAAAAGATTTAAAAAATAAAAAATTAAACCGAAAATTTAAATTTATCGTTGGAGCTGATATGCGATTATCATCTCCAATCCTAAAAAAATATTTAATTCTCGGTTTATTGGATGCCGGAGCCGATGTTATCGATATTGGCTTAGTGGCCACTCCCACTTTCTATTTTGCCGTTGCTACAGATAAATATGACGGCGGAATAATGATTAGCGCTTCCCATAATCCCAAAGAATGGAACGGTTTTAAAATGGTTCGATTTAAAGCGGTGCCGATAAGTGGCACTAGTGGTATCAATTTTTTAAAAGAAGAAATATTAAATCATAAACTAAAACCGGCCGATAAAAGGGGGCGACTTTTTAAGAAAAAAAATGTTTTATTAAATCAAATTAAATTTGATTTGAAACACGGGGAAATAAAAAAAATTAAACCATTAAAAATTGTATCTGACGCGGCTAACGGCGCCGGCAGTTTGTATTTAACCGAATTATTCAAACATTTACCGATAAAACTAAGAAAACTTAATTTTAAATTGGACGGTCGATTTCCGGCCCATGAAGCCGATCCTCTTAAAAATGAAAACTTAAAACAACTGCAACAAGCGGTAATAAAATATCAAGCTGATTTAGGTTTAAGTACTGACGGCGATGGCGATAGAATATTTTTTGTCGATAATCATGGAGAAATTATTGATCAAGCCATTATTAGAGGTTTATTAGCCAAACTATTTTTACAAGACAAACCTAAATCTAAGATTGGTTTTGATGTTCGTCCGGGAAAAATTACCGAGGATCTAATTTTACAATATGGCGGAAAACCGATTAAAACCAAAGTTGGTCATTCTTTGATAAAAGAACAAATGATAAAAGAAAATATTTATTTTTCCGGAGAATCTTCGGGCCATTTCTTTTTAAATTTACCTCTTGGTTGTTTTGAAATGCCTAATATTATTATTTTAAAATTATTACAAGAATTTTCAGCCACTAACAAAACTATATCTGAACAGATTGCCCCCTATAAAAAATACTTTCATTCCGGAGAAATAAATTCCGAAATAAAAGACAAAGAAAAAATATTTAAAACTTTGGAAAAAAAATATTCTACCGGAGAAATAAACAAACTTGACGGTCTCACTATAACCTATAAAGATTTTTGGTTTAATGTTCGCGCTTCCAATACTGAAAATAAAATGCGCTTAAATATAGAAGCTATTTCTAAAAAAATTATGATTAAAAAAAGAGATGAAATTCTAAAAATAATCAGAAATTAGTAATTAGAGTTAAACCGACTAGAGCCGCTGTTTCACTCCGAAGTATATTATCGCCAAAACTGACAATTTTTATATTATTTTTTTTAGCTAATTCTATTTCAACTTCTTCAAAACCACCTTCCGGACCGATAAAAATATTTAACGGTTCTAATTTATTTTTATCTATTAATTTTAAACAATCAACAAAATTATCTCCGTTAGCATTAGCTAAAAATGACTGACCTTTAATGTCTTTTAAAACGTCCTTAAACTTAATGGGTTGAAAAATTTCCACTAAATCTGACCGACCACATTGTTCGCTGGCTTCAATTGAAATTTTATTTAAGCGATTTAAATTAATATCCTTTTTTTCACTCCGAGCCGATATCACCGGGATTATTTTTGTCACTCCCAATTCAACGGCTTTTTGAACCACCCATTCTAATTTATCTTTTTTAATTAAGGCCGGAAACAAAATTATTTCCCGATTATTTTTTTTAACGGAAACATCTTTAATTAAATTTAAACTAATAACCGCTTTGTCAATTTTTTTAATTTCATAAATGGCTTCGGAAAAATTACCGAAAAGAGAAATTTGTTCACCGACTTTCATTCGTAAAACATTTTTTATTTGATGAACCAAAGGCTCATGTTTTAATTCCAGCGTATTTACTTTTGAAAAATTTTCCAAATAGAAACGATTTAAACGCATATTATTTTTCTAAAATTACAATTTCTCGCCAAACTTTTTGGGTCTCTCGGCCATAAACTCCGACTGATTTAAATTTTAATATTCCAACATCAGGTTTAACTTTCCAAACTTTGCCGTTAGCTCTAAAATGAGGCCAAATCATAACAATCCGACCGTCAGATTTCATTAAATCGGCTAAAACTATTAAAGTTTTAGTATAAAGCTCATTTAATTCAGTTATCACTTCAGAAAAATCTCTAAAGCCTCTTTGAGGTCCCAGGTATGGTTCACACACTATATAGCTGATAGTATTCTTTTTTAAACGACTTTCTAAATCCAAAACATCAGATTTAAAAATACTCATATTTAAATTATCACTTTCTTTTTTTACTAAATTAATTATCCAATCCATATTTTTTTGACTATCAATTACCGCCCGATCAGAAATATCGGAACCGACAATATTTTTAAATCCTATAAGATAGGCCTCCATTAAAATTGTTCCTGAACCGCAAAAAGGATCTAAAAAAAGACGATCGTAATATTTTTTATCATTACCTCGAGCCAAGTTTAACATTATTTGAGCTAATTTCGGAGGAATCATTCCGGAAAAATCATCTCTATTAGGACGTCCGAAATCTCGAAGAGATAAATCTTTAAAAGGTTGAACCGCTAAAGTTTTTCCTACAAAAACTTTATTTTTTTCAATTATTAAACACAATTCTAATCCGTTTAAAATTAATTTATTTTGTTCCACAATTACACTGGATAAAATAGCTTCACGGGAAGTAACCATACGACTGGCGATATTTTGCGCTTTTAAATCTTTTTTTATAGCTAAACCTAATTTAAAAAAATCTCCCGGAGTTTTACCGTTATAGAAAGAAAAGCCAAAATTAAATTTTCCTAAATCATCTCCGATTTGAGCGGATTTAATTATTTCTTTTTTTATGAGTTCGGACAAGGCATGACGATTAGCCAAGCTTATTTCTTTTATCACTTCACCAATTTTAATAGTACCACCTAAGACAATCATTAAACTTTTAATTTCTAAGTCATCGCTCAATTCGGTTATAGCGACCGAACCGCATTTTTGCCAATGATTATCGGGAAAAAGCGATTGTAATTCAGCTAAAGACAAAGCTTGATTAGTACCTAAAGTAAAAAAGTATTTTTTCATATTTTTTATTATTTTCATTAACCATTACTAAACAATTCAATTATATCACGTATTAAAAGCTAAACAATAGGGGAACTAAACGCTGGGGCTTGATTTTTCTAAATTTATAATCTATAATGAAGACAAACTTAAAAAAGACCTTTCCCACATCTCTTTTTTTAAAGAGATAATCCTGGCTCAGAACTGGATTAAAGGTATTCTCTAGAAACCCATTTTTCTTTGAATACTTTTGGGTTTTTTTATTTTATTTATTAATAAAATGTTATTTAAAATTTATCTCTAATTACAGTTAAATTTAAATGACAAATGCTAAAGTTTTTATGTCAAAAACAAAGCCATCCGGACCGATTCATTACGAAATGCTCTTTATCATCCCTAATAAATTTACCGATGACGAAGCTAAAGACGTTTTTAAAAAAGTCGGAGAATTATTAACTTCCAATAATGGCCAAATCACTTTGGAAAATTATTGGGGAAAAAAGAAATTTGCCTATCCGATTAAAGGCGAATATTACGGTTATTACGGTCTTTACGAATTTAATTTGGAAAGAAACATAATCGCCGAAATTAACAATAAATTAAGATTAGACAACAGCATTGTTAGATTCTTAATCGTTAAAAAGGATTTAAAAAATGAAGCTCAATTAAAAAAAGAAGAAAAAATAAAAGAAAAAATTGAAAATAAAAAAGCTAAAGAAAAAGAAGAAGTGGAGGAAAAAGTAAAAAAAACCACCACTAAAAGAACCCCTAAAAAAGAGGATGACAGTAAAATTGATTTAAAAAATCTGGATACAAAATTAGATGATATTTTAAATATTGATAATCTTTTATAAATTAACAAATTTTTATAATTAAATCTAAACTTATGTACTCTTTAAACAAAGCCATGATAATTGGCAATTTAACTCGCGATCCGGAAATTAGAAACACTCCTTCCGGACAAGCGGTCACTTCTTTTTCGGTCGCCACTAATTTTGTTTGGAATGATCAAAACGGTCAACAACAAAGCAAAACTGAATTTCATAATGTTATCGCCTGGAGAAAATTAGGTGAAATTTGTGGACAATATTTAAGCAAAGGAACAAAGGTCTATATTGAAGGACGACTTCAAACCAATGAATGGAACGCTCCCGACGGCAATAAAAGACAACGAACCGAAATAATAGCCGATAATATGATAATTTTAACTCCAAAAGGAAATTCAACCGCCGGTTCATCTTCTTCTAAAAATGATATTGAAGAAATTGTCTTGCCGGACAATGATAGCGATGATGAAATAAAAATTGAAGATATTCCATTTTAATAAATAAATTTAACTTATCTGAAAAAATATGAAAAACAAATCAAGTAAAAGAAAAGAATGCCAATTTTGCAGTAATAATATTGAGCCCGATTACAAAGATCCAAAAACTTTGTATAATTTCATAAATTATTACATGAAAATTATCGGCAAAAAAAGAACCGGTGTTTGTTCTTGGCACCAAAGAAAATTAACCACCTCTATAAAACGAGCTCGAAAAATGGCTTTATTGGGATTTACTCATAAATAAAAACCTATGTTGAATTTTAATGAAATCAAAGCTGGAAAAGTTTTGGAAATAAATAATGAACCTTTTCTAATAATAAAAACTGATCATCATAAAATGGGTCGAGGCGGAGCGGTACTTAAAGTTAAAATGA
Source organism: uncultured Gammaproteobacteria bacterium (assembly GCA_964394905.1). Lineage (GTDB taxonomy): Bacteria > Patescibacteriota > Patescibacteriia > Patescibacteriales > UBA12465. The sequence continues at coordinate 15,423 of CAYMZF010000004.1, read as the reverse complement.
AAAATTTAATTAACGCCAGCGTTTTAGAAAAAACTTACCAAGGAAACGATAAAGCAGAAGAAGCTAAAACTGAAACCAAGAAAGCCAATTTTATGTATAAAGATCAAAACGAAGCCTATTTTATGGATAATAATTCATTTGAACAATTTTCTTTATCCTTAGAAAATATCGGCGATAAAAAAGATTTTTTAAAGGATGGTACTGACGTTGACGTTTTGTACTTCAATGACAATCCCGTTTCCATAACCTTACCAATTAAAATGGATTTTAAAGTTATTAGTTCCCCTCCCGGAGTTAAAGGCAATTCCAGTGGCAATGTTACCAAACAAATAGAGATTGAAACCGGAGCCACTATTACCGCACCATTATTCATTAATGAAGGGGATGTTATAAAAATAAACACCGAAACAGGAGAATACGTAGAACGAGCTTAAAAGGTTTAACAATACTATAAAAAAAACACGATTAATCGTGTTTTTTTTATTGAGAGATCAAACTATTATATTATTTAATCATTACTTCTTCACCATTTAAAATATTAATTGATTCAGTATCAAAAAAATCTTTAACCGCCGGAACAACAATATTTTCTTTATATAACGAAGGATAAGAATCGGCCGACAGGATTGGAAAAATATAGGCCGGAACATATAACTCGTAATTTTTACCGTCTTTTTCATTATATTGCCAAACTCTAACTAATCCTAAAGTTGGTTGACCTAAATTAACTTCCATTTCATCAATATTTTCACCATCGGCATAATAATAATTATTATATAATCCTCCTTGTTCGGCTAAACTAATAATAGCTTCTTTATCGGCCTCAGTACTATAAGTTGAACTTTCAAAATATTGATACATTAAATTATAGACACCGCTAACTTTTTTTTCTCTCATATCAACTTCTACCGTCAAACCGGTTTTATTTCCATATTCTTCATATACGGCCGCTCCACTTATTTTTAAAGGATAAATTACGGTAATTGTTTCCGGAATATACTGATAAGATGATTTTAGTAAATAATTTTTTAACCAAGATTTTTGAACTTCACCGGGACCGTAATTATCTAAATTAATTTCATAATCGGATAAAAATTGATTAGAAATATTTAAAATTTCTTCGTCGTTTGTAACCTCTTCAATAGTTAAACTGTTTTCTTGATAACAAGCTCCGGCACTATCACAATTTACGGCATTATTATAACCAGGCCACTTTTCCCAGTTTTTATAAATAGAAAAACTGCTGTCAGCTAGCCCTAAATACAAAGAATAACCATAATCCTTATCTTCAAAAACAGTCATATTGTTTATACCCAAATCACTAAATTTTTTCAGATCAAAAAATGAAATTTTTTTATCGGTAATAGTATCACTTAACTCATGACTTAAATCCGGAGTCAATCGACGATAAACATTAACGTCGCTTGGAAACAAAGAAAAATCATCTCCGGTATAAACATAGCTGTATTTTATATTTCTATACTCCGAAGATATCATTTTGTCATTAACGGAAGCATTTATAGTTTCAATTCCTCCTTGACCAACGGCCGAATTTTGCGTTAAAGAAATTTCTTTAGAATTTGATGAAGAAATATTAGAGGAATTTAAATTTCCAAAAAAACTTTGTCCACGATTAATAATATTAACTTCTTCTAAAATACTAAGATAGCTTTTAGCTAAATTACTGGAATTATAGCCGACCGAAGTTGCTTTTTTTTGACCGTTAACAATTACAAAACTGATAGTCAATAAAATAATAATGGCGGTGATAACTAAAGCTCGAGTAAATTCTTGAATAAAAGTGGTAAAACTTAAAGATGGGGTTATTTTGCTTTTAGTCGGTTTGACTGGTTTTAAATTTGAACCGTTTTTAATCCGACGACCGATTGATTTTGTTTTTTTATTATCAACCGCTTTTTTTATTTTTTTAGAAGTCATAATTTTTATTTAATTATAATTTACCTCTTTATTATATCATATTTTTCTTAAAGAGAAAACTACAAAAAAGAAACATTTAATAAAAACTACAAAGATATTTTTAAAAATGCTATAATAAAATAAATTAAATAAAAAACTATGAATTATATAATAATAATCTTTTGCCTTTTACTTATCATTTTAAACAGAATTAATCCCAAATCGGCTATTTTGTTGACAATTTTTATGTTGCCAAGCTATTTAATTAGATTTAATATTTTGGGTATTCCTAGTACTCTATTGGAAGTGACTATTTTAATAACCTTTTTAAACTGGTTATTTAATAATCGTAAATTTCTCTTACAAAATAAAAAAGAGAAAAAAGAAAAACAAGCTTATCCGTTCGGTTGGGAGATGATGTTAATTTTAGTTATTTCTTTTGTCGCTATTTTTATCGGAGGACTAAGCTCGTCGGCTTTAGGAATATTTAAAGCTTACTTTTTTGAACCATTGCTTTTGTTTATCTTAATTTTAAATAATTTTAGAGGTGAAAAAGGGATTAGACAAATAATATCAGCTTTAGCTTTATCATCTTTAATGGTATCTCTTTTTGCTATTTGGCAAAAAATTACCGGACAATTTATCTTTAACGACTTTTGGGCTCAAGCTGAAACTCGTCGAGTAGTTTCCTTCTACGGTTATCCTAATGCTGTCGCTTTGTTTATCGGTCCGTTAATTCCATTAATGTTAGGCGACTTCATTTCCCGATGGAAAGAAAAAACTAAATTAAAAAATATTCTTTATCAAATATTTTTATTAATTTGTATAGTAAGCGGATTGCTGGCTATCTATTTTGCTAAATCCAAAGGAGCTTTAGCGGCCTTAGCTCTAACACTACTCATTGTTATTTTTATAAAACTAAAAAATAAAATAAAACTAATAATTTTAGGTTTAATAATAATAACCGTTCCAACCTTTATCTATTTTCAAAAAGATTGGATTAATTTTAAATTACAAACCAGTTTATCTTGGCAAGTTCGACAGCTTCAATGGCAAGAAACCATAACTATGTTAACGGACGGAAATTTTTTATGGGGCTCGGGTTTAGCTAATTATCAAAACAAGATAAAACCATATCACCAAGAAGGATTTTTCTTTAACAAAGACGCCGATCCTGATTTTAGAATGAAAGTTGTTTTTGGCGATGATCAAAATTATCGGGATGTCAGATGGCAACCTTTAGAAATTTATCTATATCCACATAATATCTTTTTAAATTTTTGGACTGAAGTCGGTTTAATAGGTATGCTATTATTTTTCTGGGTAATCATTAAATTTTTAATATTGTCTTTTAAATACTACCGGCAAGAAAAAAATAATAAAAACGGCTCTTTAGGTTTGGCTTTATTCGCTTCTATGACCGTAATTGTAATTCACGGTTTAGTAGATGTCCCTTATTTTAAAAATGACTTATCGGCTTTGTTTTGGATAATAATTTCATTATTAGCAATAATAAAAGTGTCAAAAAACTATGGAAAAAATAAATTTAACTAAATTAATCGCGGAAAACAGTCCCTATTCTCGTCGGCAAGCCGAAAAATTAATAAGAGAAGGTGTAGTAAAAATAGATAATCGACCGGCTAAATTAGGAGAAAAAGCCAATGATATTTCTACTATTAAAATAAACGGAAAAAAATTAATCGGTACTGATAAAAAAATATATATAAAATTAAATAAACCCAGCGGTTATGTTTGTACTAACCGATTTTTTAAAGGTGAAAAAAATATTTTTTCTTTGATAAATCTCCCGGAAAGATTATTTTCCTTAGGTCGATTAGATAAAGATAGTTGTGGCTTGATTATTTTAACTAACGATGGTAATCTAACCTACAAATTAACCCACCCTAAATTTGAACACGATAAAGTTTATGTAGTAAAGTTAAAAAATGATTCTCGTTTAAAAGAAAATGATTTTATTAAAAGAATAACCGGGAGTTTTAAAAAGGGATTAAATATCGGAGAAAAAACTTTAGCCAAGGCTCAGGCTATAAATCAAATAGGAGAAAACGAATTTGAAATAATACTAAGTGAAGGTAAAAAAAGACAAATTAGAGAAATGTTCAGAGTTTTTGGATTAGAAGTTAGTTTTTTAAAACGAATTAGTTTTGCCGGAATAAAACTGGGAAATTTAAAAGAAGGTCAGTGGGTTAATTTAACTAAAGAAGAAATAGAAATATTAAAAGAAGATTAAGGAGAGGTGGCCGAGTGGTTTAAGGCGACGGTCTCGAACACCGTTTAGGCGAAAGCCTTCTAGGGTTCAAATCCCTATCTCTCCGCATATTGACAAAAGTATATCTAAGTGATATACTTTTTTGTTAGATTAGCTTTTTAAAAATATTGTTTAACTAAAAATTTAAAAAATGAGTGTAATTAAAAAACTATGGTTAGGAATTGGGACTGGCATTTTGGTTGTTATAGTTGCTGCAATATTTGGTATAATAGCCGCTATTCCAATTTATTTTTTATGGAATTGGCTTATGCCAACTATATTTGCAATAAAAACAATTACGTTTTTGCAAGCTTGGGGAATTTATTTTCTTTCAAGTATGCTATTTAAAAGTGCAAAAACAAAAGAAACAAATTAAAGGAACAAATTAAAGAATAAATTTCTTTTAGACCACCGAATTAAGTAGGTGGTTTTTTAAATATTTTACAGACATTAGTATTCCAAAATAATATTACTATCTCCGTAGATTAAAAATAAGTTAGAAATAGCTTATTTTTTTATATTTAGATTACTAATTAATATATTGACAATGTTTTATTGTTTTGTTATACTGTACATATATGTACAGTATAAACAAACATAAAAGTAAAAAAATAGCTAATATTAAACAAAATAGATTTTTATCAATTGCTAAATTAGCTATACCTGTTTTTAGTATAGATGATTTGGATAGAATTTGGAATATAAATAATCGTAATACCTTGTTAACCAGTTTAAAACGTTATGTTAAAAGTGGTTTAATTTATAGAATATATCGAGGGTTATATTCTATTAAACCGGTGATAGAATTAGATCCCCTATTATTAGGTGCTAAAGCTATAAATAATTATTGTTATTTAAGCGGTGAGACAATTTTAGCAAAACATGGAATTATTTTTCAACAAGTTAATTATTTTACGTTTATAGGAAAAAAAACTAAACGTTTTACAATAGGAAATTATAAATATTATTGTCGTCAACTTAAAGATGAATTTTTATACAATGATATTGGTATAGATAAAACCGAAAAATTTAATTTAGCAACACTTGAACGAGCAATCGCTGATATTTTATATTTTAATCCTAATTATCATTTTGATAATCCTGATGCAATTAATTGGATCAAGGTTAATAAAATTCAAAAATCTGTTTACAATAAATAAAAAATATGACTACTTTAAATTCACAAAATGCAATTCATAAAGCTTGGCTTTATAGAATCTTAATTGCTATTGTTGATAACACTAATTTACACAATCTATATTTTAAAGGAGATACTTGTGCAACAATGGCCGGATTTTTAGACAGATTTTCAGTTGATTTAGATTTTGATTATGTTGGCAACCAAAAAGATTTAATAAAAATTAAACATGAACTTGAAAAAATTTTTGAAAATTTAGGATTAGAAATAAAAGACGCTAGTACAAAAGTACCACAATTTTTCTTAAAATATCCAACTAAAGATATTTCTAATCGCAATACTCTAAAAATAGATATTAATTTTCCACCACCCAAAACCAATATTTATGAACCAATTAAACTCATTGACATTGAACGAGTTGTTATTTGTCAAAACATTTCAACAATGTTTGCTAATAAATTAGTAGCTATACTTGATCGCTTTGATCGAAATAATTCAATTGCCGGCCGTGACATTTATGACATTCATTATTTTTTTCTAAACGGTTATAATTATAATAAAGACGTAATAATTGAAAGAACAGGCTTAAATTTAATTGATTTTTTTAATAAACTGTCTAATTTTATAAACAAACACATAACCGAAACTATTTTAAACCAAGATCTAAATCCACTTATTCCGTATGAACAATTTAATAAAATTAGAAAAGTATTAAAAAGAGAGGTTCTTATGTTTTTAAATGATGAAATAAAACGATTAGAAAATAACAAATAATAAAAACACTTAAACAAAAAAACTTCATATTAATGAAGTTTTTTTAATCCTATTATACTAATATTTACTTGCTGTCTTTTATAATACAAACAAAATAAAAGCTATATAAAAATAATACCGCTAAGAATAAAAAAGAATATTGAATATCATAAAAACACAACAACAAAACACTTAAACCGGAACCAACCAAATAACCCAAAGAGTTAGAAGTTCTTAAAAAGTTTATATAACTAACATTTTTAGCATCAACAATTTTAAAAAAACGAGCTTCGCGCATAGATTCAATCAAAGCGGCTCCAATACGACTAAAAAACAAGATTGTTCCCCAAACAAAAGGACTAGTTGACTTAACAAAGAAAAACAATAGCAACGATATTATTAAAATTACAAAACCAATATTCATTATTTCTTTTTCACCTAAGTATTTATCGGCAATAATACCGGCCGGAATTTCTACTAAAACAAAGGGAATTAACATTATGGAAAACATAATACCTAAAGTTGTCCAATTAAAACCGATGGTATTATGAAGATAAATAGGAATAAAAACTACGGCGGAATTATAAAACAAATTCAAGAAAAAAGATGAAAAATAAATACCTTTCAAACTTTGATTATGCCAAAAATCAGAAATAGTTTTTTTTATGCTAACTTTGTCATAAATTGTCGGTTTAAAAATTCTTTTTTTATTAAATATAATTATAAAATAAGATAAAAGGATAAAAGCGGCTGCTACTAAATAAACTAAACTATAATAATCGGCTACAATTAATTTTGCGGCTACTAACGGCGAAATTATCCAACCAAAATTCATAAAAGTAAAAAATACCGCTCTAATTTTTCCCGTACTGGAATCTTTAGTAAAACTTTCCACAAAAATATCTAAATTATTAAAAATTAATTGAGAACTAACCCACATTAAAACAAAAGCGATAAATAATAATATAATATTATGACTTAGCATTAACGCTATTAAAGAGGCTAAATCAATTAACATCATTATTTTTACCGACATTAAATTATTTATTTTCCTAATAACTTTAGGAAAGTATAACATCGCAACAAAAGCGGCGGTATTAGCCACCACAAAAAACCATCCGGCCATGGAAGCATTGGTAAATTTTTCTATAAAACTAGAGTTAACATAAGCCGGAATAGCCGAAGATAAGGCTACAAAAAAACTAATTATATAAATAATAATACGACTAGTTTTTTTATTAATTTTATTTATAGGTTTTTTTTCTTTAACAACTTTTTTTATCATAAACTATATTTATTTAAATTATTTATATTTTTTATAACTTTTATCCAAACATATTTTAACCGAAAAAATTACAATAACAAAAATGAATAATAAACTCATAACTTGTGGCCAACGTAATCCCAAAAATACCGGAGCAAAATCAATCCGAACAAACTCTAAAACAAAACGCAAAACTGAATATAATATAAAATACAAAGCAATTATTAATAGATCGGATTTAAAATAACTTTTGCTTTTTTTAATTACTATTAAATGAACACTTATTAGTATAACAAAAATTAGCAAACATCCCAAAGATTCATAAAAAAAAGTAGGCTGAAAAAAAGATGAAGATAAATATTCTATCGGACGATTAACTGGATTAATAAAAATTCCCCACCAACCATCAGTCGGCCGACCGAATAATTCTTGATTAAAATAATTTCCCCAACGACCGATAGCCTGTCCAATCGCCAACCCCGGAACAATAATCGCTATAGTTTTAAAAACTTTTTTTATAAAACTACCCGGTTCGTTGATAAAAAAGTTTTTCTTTTTCTTAATAAAAATAATAATCACTATAATCCCAGCTAAAATGGCCCCATGGATAGCCAACCCGCCTTGCCATATTTTTAAAATATCAACCGGGTTTTCCAAATAATATCGCCACTCCAAAAAAATATCATAAATTCTAGCTCCAATGATTCCAAAAACAAATAAATAAAAGCATAAATCAATAACGTCATCTCTCTTTATATTATATCTTTTAGCTAAAAATAATATTACAAAAAAAGCAAAAATAAATCCTAAAACCACAAAAAAACCATACCAATAAATATTTATAAAACCACAGGAAAATAATATCGGGTTAGGATCAAAATTATGTAAAGGGTTAAACATAATTTCTAAAAAATTAATTAAGTCAAACAAAAAGTGCGGGCGGAGAGACTCGAACTCTCAAGGATCGCTCCGCTTGCTCCTAAGGCAAGTGCGTCTACCAATTTCGCCACGCCCGCAAAATATATTGATATAATAATATAAAAGGTTAATAAATTCAAGAGCAATAATAATATAAAAAATAACTGAAAGCTTTTTTGAAAATTAAAATTATGATATAATAAATACATAAAAATAAAAAATAATTTTTTAATCTATGTCAACTAAATTTATAAAATTTTTTAATGAACTAAGAATAAAAGACGTCCCCATTGTCGGTGGAAAAAACGCTTCTTTGGGTGAAATGTATCAAAAACTAAGTTCTCAAGGAATTAATATTCCTAACGGTTTCGCTACCACATCTAACGCCTATAATTATTTTTTAGAAAAAACCGGTCTTAAAAAAAGATTGGAAGAAATTTTAAAAGATTTAAATACTCATGATATTAGAAATTTAATGATTAGAGGTAAAAAAGCCCGAGAAGAGATTTTAAAGACTTCTTTACCAAAAGATTTAGAAAAAGAAATCATTACGGCCTATAAAAAACTGTCAGCTTTCTATAAAAAAAATAATATTGGTGTAGCTGTTCGTTCCTCGGCTACGGCCGAAGATTTGCCGGATGCTTCTTTTGCCGGTCAACAAGAAACTTTTCTTAATATCTCCGGAGAAAAAGAATTGCTTATAGCCGTTAAAAAATGCATTGCTTCATTATTTACTAATCGCGCCATCTCTTATAGAGTTGATAAAGGTTTTAACCATTTTGATATTGCCTTATCGGTTGGAATACAAAAAATGTCCAGATCTGATTTGGGTTCTTCCGGTGTAATGTTTACCATTGATACGGAATCTGGTTTTAAAGATGTCGTTTTGATTCATTCTATTTATGGTTTAGGAGAAAATATCGTTCAAGGAAAAGTTAATCCCGATCAATTTTTTGTTTTTAAACCAACCAAAAAAATAATTTATCGTTCCATCGGGAAAAAAGCGATAAAAATGATCTATAGTAATGATCATAAAAAACCAGTTAAAGATGTACCAGTAAAACACGAAGATCAAATAAAATTTTCCATTAACGACCAACAAGTTCTACAATTAGCTGACTGGGCCATGAAAATTGAAAAACACTATAATAAACCGATGGATATTGAATGGGCTTATGACGGTCAAGATAAAAAATTATATATCATTCAAGCTCGACCTGAAACCGTAGAAAGTACTAAAAATTTAAATGTTTTAGAAAGATATAAATTGCAAAAAAAAGGTAAATTAATAGTAAGCGGACAAAGCGTCGGTAATAAAATAGGGTCCGGACAAGTTAATCGGATTATGAATGTTAAAGACATTAATAAATTTAAAGCCGGCCAAGTATTAGTAACTGACATGACCGACCCCGATTGGGAACCAATTATGAAAATTGCTTCCGCTATTGTTACCGATAAAGGGGGACGAACTTGTCATGCCGCTATCATATCTCGTGAAATGGGAATTCCTTGTGTGGTCGGAACTAACGATGGCAGTAAAAAACTTATGGCCGGTAATTTAATAACTGTCAGCTGTGCTGAAGGAGAGGTTGGCTTTATTTATCAAGGAAAACTTCCGTATAAAATAGAAAAAATAGACATTGGAAAACTAAAACGACCTAAAACAAAAATAATGATGAATTTAGCCGAACCGGATACTGCTTTTTTAAATTCTTTTGTTCCTAATGATGGTGTCGGTTTAGCTAGATTAGAATTTATCATTAACAACTATATAAAAATTCATCCTTTAGCTTTGATGAATTATAAAAATTTAAAAGATAAAAATATAAAAGCTCAAATTGATAAATTAACTTTTAATTATCAAAACAAAAGTCAGTTTTTTGTTGATAAATTAGCTGAAGGAGTAGCGATGATTGCCGCCGCTTTTTATCCTAAAGATGTTATTGTCAGATTATCGGATTTTAAAACCAACGAATATGCTAATTTAATCGGTGGCAAAGAATATGAACCGATAGAATCAAATCCAATGATCGGTTGGCGAGGCGCCAGTCGTTATTATTCTAAAGAATTTTTACCGGCTTTTAAATTAGAATGCCAAGCGTTAAAAAAAGTTAGAGATGACTTTGGTTTAAAAAATGTAAAAATAATGATTCCATTCTGCCGAACTGTGGAAGAAGGACAACGGGTTTTAAAAATAATGGCCGAAAACGGATTAAAACGAGGACAAAATGGTTTGGAAGTTTATGTTATGGCCGAAATTCCTTCCAATATTATTCTGGCCGAAAAATTTGCCAAAATATTTAATGGCTTCTCTATCGGTTCCAATGATTTAACTCAATTAGTTTTAGGAATTGATCGCGATTCCGGCGGAACTTTAGAGGTGGCCGGAATATCAAATGAAAAAAATGAAGCGGTAAAAATAATGATAAAGAATCTAATTACTGTTGCTAAAAAAACTAAAACTAAAGTTGGTATTTGCGGACAAGCTCCTAGTGATTTTCCTGATTTTGCCGAGTTTTTAGTTGATTGCGGAATTAATAGTATTTCTTTAATTCCTGACTCTATAATTAAAACCACTATAACGGTCAATGAGAAGGAAAGAAGAAATAAACCGCTATTGCTTCGATTATTTTAACAACAACGATTTAAGACCTAATTAAGGGGCTTTAAAGCCTCTTTTTTAGTATAAAAGCCTATTTTATGGTCTATTTTTATTCAAAATATGCTTAAACTTACCAAACCTTGACAAAGAAAACATATTATGCTATACTTAGCCATTACCCGTTCTTTAACAAGACATGATATTTTGGTTAATATTTATTAGAGTTTTTAAAATAGAGCTTTGATAAATATTAACCAAAAAAAAATTATTATCATGAAAAACTTAATTGTATTTTTATTATTAAGCAGTTTATTCTTTACTGCTTTTTCACAAATCAGTTCATCTGATTTGATGAAAAAAAGAGACAAGGAAATTAAAGCCACAAACAAAGAGAATGTGGCTCCGAAATTAAAACAAGCTGCTATTGCAGCTATTGATTCTTTTTATATGCCACTCGTAAGAGAGGCTATAAAAAATGAATCAACTTCAGGGACTAAAATCTCTGAAGAAAAAAATTTATTGGGAGAAACCTCTCTATCCTATTATGGAGATAAAGGGAACTTTTCTTCCCGTAATTCTTCAGTAAAGAATTCCGCATCGGCCTATGCCACCGTGGCAACAGCTGATGCTAACGCCTACTTCGTAAGAAGTATGGCGGAAAAAACAAAAATACAGGCAGAAGAAAATTCTGCCGGATTAGAAGGTTTAATTATCAACCGTTATTCTTATCAAGAATTAACGGTTAAAATTGAGAAAACGGATGTAAAAAGCATCCCTTCCCAAACCTTTCTCCTTGGAAGAAATCAGACTCTACAAGTCTATCTTCTCCCTGGTAGTTATAAGGCTACTGTAAAAGGAGAAAGAGACAATACTCCGAGTGAAACCTATTTTACGGTGTCACCAATTAGAACCCATAATATCAGGGGACAATATGTTTTCTGGGCAGTGTGGGGAGGAGTGTCCCAATAATCAAAACAAAAAACGCTTACCAAGGTAAGCGTTTTTTTCTTTTATATAAAATACTAAGCTATTTTTTTCATATCAATCATCCCAGTACTATCACCTGGAGTTTGACTAGCTCTTCCTAAATTTTTAAAGACAAAGGCGGTAATAGCATAAGCAAATACTACAATAACTAAACCGATAACGGCATTTTTTATTCTAGCTGTAGCTTTTTTAACTTGTTCTTCATTACCCCCGGCTGTCATCCATTGATAACCGCTAAAAATCATTAAAATTACAAAAATTATACCCAATAAACCAAGAACTAATTTAATAACTGTCGCTACAATATTTTCGGTTTTCATAGTAGTAGAAAATCCAGCAGTTCCTAAAAAAGAATTAGTTTGATCTTTCATTCCGGTTACAAAACCGGTTTTAACGACAAGTGAAGGATCCATGGTTGGAGGACCATTAAGTGGAGGATCTTCAGCTAAACAAACATTTCCGATTATAGTTGAAAAAAATATAGTAAGAAAAAATAGACTTGATTTTTTTAATAAATTTTTAATCATAAAAATATATAAATAATTTAAATTAAATTTTTTCTATGAAAAAGCGATCTATCAAACTCCAAATAGCATAAGCCGATACTGTAATAATTAATCCAATAATAGCATTTTTTATTATAGTAGTGGCTTTTTTAACATCTTCTTCGTTACCACCGGCCATCATCCATTTAATACCTCCATAAATTATCAAAACAATAAAAACTATACCTAATAATGACAAAACGGCACTGACAATTATACCTAAAGTACTGGCTAAGGTTTTTTCATCAGCTGCTTTATAACCACTTTTAGCACCAACTGTTTTTAATTTAGTTAAAACAGTTTCTGATCCGTTGGCTGTAAAAACAAAAAATGGAGAACATAAAACTAAAACTAAAAAAGAAGTTGATGCAAATAATTTTATAACTTTTTTAAACATAATAAAAAATTAATAAATTTTAATTAATAAAAATGCTAACAATAAATATACTAATAATATAGGCTAATAAAACAATAACTAATCCGATAAAGGCATGCTTTATAGTACTAACGGCTTTTTTAACACTTTCTTCATTTCCGGCCGCTGTCATCCAAATAATACCGCCATAAATTATTAAAATAATAAATAATATTCCTAATAAACCAAGAGCCGATTGAATTATTAAACTAACCCGATCTTCTAGAGCGGTACCACTGGCTTGACTGGCATCATAACCACTGGAACTGGCCATTGTCTTTAAGTCACTGCCAAAAGCATCTGATAAATTTCCCGCTTTTATTAAAGAAACAGGGAATAGAAGAAAAACAAAACTAGCTATTATTAAAAAAAATCTTAGTTTGTCAGTATTTTTTATCATAAATATTTTACACAAAAATTTTAATTACAAAAACGCTGATAGCATAGGCCAGTAATACTATAATCAACCCGATTAAAGAATTAGTTATAATATTTTTTGCTTTATCAACCTGAGATTCATTACCTCGAGCCGTCATCCAAAATATTCCACCATAAATTAAAAGAAATAGAAATATAATACCCACTAAAGATAATAGAGCAAAAACAATATTACCAATTCCACTCTCTAATGAATCGGCGCTATAAAAAAAAGCTTGTTCGGTGTGACCGGTTTCTTTAGCAGTTGTTTTTAATCCGGTACTATCATCAAAAAAACTTTCTCCAGCTAAAGTACTATTTGAAAAACAAAAAAACAATAAAGTAAATAAAAATAAAAAACTAATTGTTTTTAAACTTTTTCTCATAAAAAAACTTATACTCTAAACTTATTTTAACTAAATAATTGAACCGGTACCATCATCACCTGTGTAATCGTAATCTTCGGGGTAATTAGTAGTTGTATCTGTTAATTGATTACCAATAAAAGAAGTAATGGCATAAGCCGATAAAACAATTATTAAACCGATAACCGCTTGAATTATAATACTTTTAGCTTTTTCCACTTGGGTATCATTACCTCGAGCCAACATCCAAAGTAGTCCGCCATAAATAATTAAAACCATAAAAATAACACCAATAAAAGACAATAATGCCCCTATTATAATACCCAAACGGCTGGAAATAAAACTACCGGAACCGGAACTATCAACAGCTTTAACACTAAAAGCAGTTTTTAATTTTCCAACATTAGTGGTACTACCAAGACCATAATCATTGGCTAAAGCAAAATTAAAAGAAAAGAAACAAAAAAAAGAAAGAAGAAGCCCTAAAAACAATTTATTTTTTTTATTTTTCATATATTTTTTAGAAAATAACTGTTACCATTGTTACCCATACTTATTCACACAAATACGGGTAACAATGGTGCCTATTTATAAATAAGCACCATACTTTCCAAAATCAATTTTAGAAATAACGAATTTGTTATGCGTTTCCAGTAGCATTCATCATAACGTTAAGAACAAAGGCAGCAATACCCCAAGCGGCTAAAATAATAACCAAACCGATAACTCCGGCCCCTAATATTTTTTTAGCTTCACCCACCTTATCTTCGTTTCCACCGGCAGTCATCCATTTAAATCCTCCAAGTAAAACGATAACTACGGCAACGATACCTAATAATGTTAAACAAACATTAATAATTTTAGTAGCCATACTTCTAGGATCTGTATTACCTAAAACAATGCCCTCGCCACCAGCAGTACCATCAACATAACCATAACCAAAATTATTATAAGCATTGCCTTCAGCATTAGCACCCTTAACTAAAACTAAAGAAGGAACTAAAAACAACGAAAGAATCAATAAACTTAATATCTTTTTTTTCATAATTCACCACCTTTCTAGTTTTTAATTGTTATTTTTTATATGGTAATTGTATCATACATTTTAAAAAATAACAATATTTGTTATACTACTTATATGAAGAAACCAAAATTTATAACTATAATAACTTTTCTTTTTTACTTATTGTTTTTTGTTTTAATTTTAAACAATTCTTTAAGTTTTTTAGATCCTGATTTTCCTTGGCATTTAAAAGTGGGCGAAGAGATTTATTTAAACCAAAAAGTCCCCGATGTTAACCATTATAACTATGTTTTTCCGGATTCGGAAAATTTTTGGGTTGATCATGAATGGCTATCCAATCTGTTTATTTTTGGTATTTATAACAATTTTGGTTACTTAGCTTTAAATATTATTTTTGCTTTAATTTTTCTGTTGACTATTGTTATATTAAATCGATTTATTATAAAAAACATCAGCCCGAATAAATTAATGATTTTTCCACTGTTAATTTTTGAAACCTTAGGATTAAAAGCAATAATGGCTCATTCGGGCGTTCGAATACAAGAAGTCAGTTGGTTGTTTTTGTTGTTAATTTTAATTATCCTTTATTATTTCAAACATCAAGCTTTACTTAATAAAAAAAAGCCTTGGTTGATACTAATTTGGTTAATACCAATTATTTTTTTATGGACGAATCTTCATGCCAGTTTTTTATTGGGTATAGGCATATTATTTTTCTATTTAGGAACAAAAATTATTGAAAAAATTATTTTTACCTCACCAAACCGATTTACTAAGCCACTAATTAATTTTTTTAATTTTAATAATGT
>CAYMZF010000003.1:11143-43823 GCA_964394905.1 uncultured Gammaproteobacteria bacterium | reverse complement strand
GTAGGTAATAATAAAACGTTAAATAATATTATTAACTATTTAGCTAATATTAGCGAAAAAGTACCACTTGCTATTATACCGGTCGGCCCAAACAACTCTATTGCTGAATCATTAGGTATTATTGACGAAAAAGAAGCTTGTTATATTTTATCAAGCAGAAGAATAGAAAATGTTAAATTAGCTGTTGCTAACGATTTATTATTTATGAAAGATGCTTATATTGCCGGAAACGATATTTCCTTAAACATAAACAACTCATATAATTTAAAACTTCAAAAAGACGGAGATTGTTTTATTTTTAATATTCCCCCAAAAGATGAATACTTTAATAATAAAAAAATAACTCTAAAAGAAAATTGTTTAAACTTATATATAAAAATAGGATCTAAAAGTAAAACTTATTTAAAAGCTAAAAAAATAGAAATAGGTAAAATTAAAGAAAAGGCCATAATTGATAACTCAATTGAGATAGAAACACCGGTAGTAATAGAATCATCAGGCAAACAAATTCCATTAATAGTGGGGAAAGACAGAACTTTTAATTTATAATAAATAAATATATAATTACTTTCAAAAAACAAGTTAATTCTTGTTTTTTTGTTATTTTACTGTTTTATTTATAATATTAAATACTATAAAAAAATATAAATTGTTCTACGTAGAACAATTTATAATCTAAACAACAAATTAATTTATTTTTATTATTTTGTTTGTCCACAAATTTCTGTACTTTTTATAATTTATGCTATAATACAAAACTATATCAAAACCGACAATAAACACCTTTTATACTAAAAAAATATCTCTTTTAAATTAGAGATATTTTTATAACAATAAATTGTTCTACGTAGAACAATTTGAAATTAATATTTTATTTTATAACCTTAACAACGTTTTCTTTTTTTTCTCTTTTAGAACTAAGTATTAATTTTTGTTGAGCTATTGTAAATAATGTAGTTAAAAACCAATAAAAAGTTAAACCAGCCGGAAAACCTATACCCATTATAACCGTAACTACGGGCATAATATACATCATTTGTTTAGTCATAATAGCCGACATATCCTCATCTTTTGACCCTTCGGTTTTAACTTCAGATTTTTTAACTGTTATCATTTTTGTTTGCCAAAATTGAGCTAAACCAGCCAAAATTGCTAAAATAACGCTTTTGCTTGATAAATTAAGTATTCCAAAAGAAACTGTATTTATAGTTTCCGGATTGGTTATAAAAGGATATAATAAATCCAAATGATTTTGTGCAAAACCATCCTTAAAAACTCTAAAAATTGCAATTAAAAAAGGAAGTTGAATTAATATAGGCAAACAAGAGGCAAAGGGATTAACTTTGTTTTCTTTATATAAATTCATTAGAGCGGCACTCATGGCCTGTTTGTCATCTTTATATTTTTCTTTTAATTCATTAATTTTAGGTTGTAAGTCTTGAGTTGATTTTTGATATTTAATTGATTTATTTGCTAAAGGAAATAACAGTAATTTTATAAAAAGAGTTAAAAATATAATAGCAATACCTAAATCACCAAAAGTATTATATAAAAAAACTAATAAATTTAATATCGGTTGATAAAAAAGAGTTTGAAAAATTCCATTCATAAAATAAAATATAAATTATAAAAATTATTTAAGTGGGTCATATCCGCCTTTACTAAAAGGATTACATCTAAGCAATCTCCAAATAGTTTTTATTCCTCCTTTTATAACCCCATATTTTTCAATAGCCGCTAAACCATATTCTGAGCAAGTAGGGGTATATCTGCAACAACCATAAGGAAAAGCTTTTTTTATAATACCATGATCAGGAGAAACTGTCTTTTGATATCCTTTAATAATAAAAACAGCAATTTTTTTTGGTAAATCAATTAAAAAAAATATTATTTCCATTGTTTATTATATTAATAAATTTAATTAGAAAAAAATCCAATTTTATTAAAAAGATATTCCAATAAATTTTTAATTTCAGAAAATTTTGTTAAAGATAAATCTCTTTTTATAATTATTAAACAATCAAACCCTTTTTTAAAAAAGGGTTCTGATTCTAAAATTATAAATTTAATTTGTCTTCTTATTCTATTTCTATCTGTTGATTTTTTGCTAACCTTAGCGGAAATTATAATACAAAATCTATTATTATCAGAAGAATTTTTTAAAATTTTAACTCCAACCGAATCACTATAAAAGGCTTTTCCATTTTTTAAAACATTTTCTATATCTTTAACCTTGTTTAAACGATTTTCTTTTTTAAGCATTTTATAAATTTCAATTTTAACTAATTATTATTTAGTTAAAACCTTACGTCCTCGATCACGTCTTCTTTTTAAAACATCTTGACCATCTTTAGTTTGCATTCTTTTTAAAAACCCATGTTTAGTTTTAGCTCTTTTAGAACTGGGTTGAAAGGTTCTTTTGGTTGACATATTATTAAACAAAAATTATTAATTTTATTAACAAAATAAACAAAAAAACAATAGTTATTTTGAAATAATTACGTATAATAAACGTAAATTCATTATATTTTAATAATTTCCTTTTGTCAAATTAAAAAATTTGTTTTTAAGTATTAAAAACATTCTGGAGCCATTTCGGTAGGGAAATTATATGAAGTGATAATTGAACAATCAACCGTTCCCTTATCGGCCCAAACAACATTAATAGTATCTTCAAGAACGGCAAAAAAATAACCGCTAAAAGATTCTGTTCCGGAAAAATTTTCTATAAAAAAAGCTCCATTAATATGATTTTCACTTTCTCTGCCTATAAAAACGGAAATCTGATCAGAAGAAACATTAAACTTCTTAGCTAAAGATTCTTTTATAGAAAGTTCTCTATCTTCAAAAGAAGTTTTTTTTAATAAACTATCATCTGATATTTCATCAACACTATTAGTAAAATTATTGTTATTATTATCGGCTTTATTTTTATTTTTAAAAATAAAAAATGTTATAATCACTATTAAAACCAGTAATATTAGCGAAAAAATAATAACAAGTTTTTTATTGTCCTTAATATTAATCATAGTTATTAATTTATTTTATTAAATTTATCCTGTATAAATAATACCATATTTAAAACAAAAATACAAAAAAATATTTACTTTTTATTGATAAAAAAGTATAATAAAGTTAATAATAATTTTTTATGATTATATCAATTGGAGGAACTCACGGTTCCGGAAAAAGTACTATCGCTAAAATGTTGGCTAAAAAATTAAATTGGCCTCATTATTATATGGGCGGATTAAGAAGGGAAGCCGCTAAAAACAAAGGATTAACCTTAGCTGAATATAATAAATTAGGAGAAGATGATCCCTCCACCGATTTAGAGGTTGATAATTATCAAAAAGAATTAGGACAAACCCAGGATAATTTTATTATTGAAGGCAGAACTTCTTGGTACTTTATACCTCAGTCATTTAAAATTTATTTAGACGTTGATAAAAACGTAGGAGCGGAAAGAGTTTTTTCTCATTTACAAAAAGATAAAAACAATAATAGAAACGAAGATATTAATTTAAATTCAATTAAAGCGGTTAAAGAAAGTATGGCTAAACGACTAGATAGCGATAAAAAAAGATATAAAAAATATTTTGGAATTGATGTTTATAATAAAGATAATTATGATTTTTATTTAGATACTAGTCATTTAAGTATTCAGGAAGTTTTTGATCAACTTTTAGCTGTTATTGAAAAGAGATTAAATAATGTTGACAAAAAATAAAAAAAAATATAAGATGTAAAAACAAGAAAAGATGTCTTGTTTTTTAATTTTAATTTAAAAAAATATGGCCGAAATACAACAGAAAAATGGTAAAACCACCGAATTAAAACCGGGAATGACTATTAGGGTTTATCAAAAAATCAAAGAACTAAATACAAAAGGAGAAGAAAAAGAAAGAATTCAATATTTTGAAGGTATTATTATTGCTAAAAAACACGGAAACGAAAAAGGAGGAACAATTACCGTTAGAAAAACATCTGATGGTATCGGGGTTGAAAAAATTTTTCCATTAAATTTACCAACTATTACCAAGATTGAAATAAAGAAAGAAGCTAAAGTACGAAGAGCTAAACTTTATTTTTTAAAAGGAACATACAAGAAAAAGTTAAAAGAAAAGGTTGTAAAAAAATAACAGTTTTTTTAATATATTGATTTAATATAAAAGATATATTGTTTAAGGGGGCGCATAGCTCAGCTGGCTAGAGCACTTCGTTTACACCGAAGGGGTCCAGGGTTCGAGTCCTTGTGCGCCCACAGTATAAACAAAAAAGCAGGTTGATACCTGTTTTTTTGTTTATAAATATTATTAATATTAATAAAAACTAATCAAATTTTTTCAAATATTCATTTGCTATTTCCATTACATCAGGGTCTTCAATAAAACTTTCTAATTTTTCTTTTATTTTATTTTTTATTGAAAAAACTATTGGTAAATTTAATCTTTTTGTTAGAGCACAAGCAGCTCGAAACCCCGGATATCCTTCATTTTCCATTAATTTTTCTAATAACTTAATATCATTATTTGTAAATTCTATAGATGAAGCTTCAAATATTGTTCCAGCCAAATCACATAAACTATTGGAAGGATTTTTTGTATTCTTTCTAGCCCAATCAATAACATCAGAATTATTACAAATCATTGGTAACTGACTGTCAATTTTTTCCCAACTTTCATCATTGTTAATTTTAGCTAGTTGTATAAGAGACAAAAGTTGTTGATCCATTTTATTTTGTTTTTGGTTTATTTTATTTTCTAACGACAACATAAATTTTAAAATTAAATTTTTTTATTATAATATTATAATATACCAATAAAATTCAAAACGCAACTAACTATTTTAGTTCTATAAAAATTAAATTAATAAATTTAAATTAATTTTTAATATATTAGTAATATAAAAACAAGCCCAAACTCGTTTTATAATACTTATTTAAAAAAAACGGATTGTAAACAACAAATTTGTCCTAATCTTATTAGATTTTATGTGTTTTAAAACCATTTTTTAACTCTTATATATCCACAACAAAAAAAACAAACTTAAGCTTGTTTTTTTTATTTTTTACAAAACTATAGTTTTACACAGTTTATAAACAAGATGTAAACAACAACCAAATTGTTTTATTTTGTTTTTTAAACTATAATTAGAATACTAAAAAATTAGGTTAAAAAAATATGGATAATGATCAAATTTGGCAAGCTGTTTTAGGTGAATTAGAAATGGGAATATCAAGGGTTAATTTTATCACTTGGTTTAAAAATACATTTATATATTCCATCAAAGATAGTCATGTTATAATTTCCGTTCCGAATGATTTTACTAAACGTTGGTTAGAACAAAAATATTATAAACCTATAAAAAGTTCTATTGAAAAAATTACTAATAAAAAAATTAATGAAATTGAATATCAAATAAATTTAAAAAAGGATAATGTTGAAAAAACCTCAGAAAAAAAAGAAGAAAAAATTATAAATAATGTTAATAACACTACAAATAATAACGTAGCCACTCCAATAAACTCTTCCGGTGACGTAAAAATAAATGTAAGTTGTTTTGGACTAAACGCCAAATATTCTTTTAATACTTTTATTGTCGGAAAATCAACCGAATTAGCTTACGCCGCTTGTCAAGCTATTGTTAATAATCCCGGTAAGGCTTATAACCCTTTATTTGTTTATGGCGGTGTAGGATTAGGAAAAACTCATTTACTTCAAGCCGTAGGAAATGAATTAATAAAAAACGGAAAAAAAGTTTTATATACAACCAGTGAACAATTTACTAATAATTATATTGACTCCATAAAAAGTGGAAAAGCTAAAGAATTTAAAAATCTTTATCGCAACGTTGATTTATTATTAGTTGATGATGTTCAATTTATGGGAGGAAAAGACGGAACCCAAGAAGAATTTTTTCATACTTTTAATGAACTTCAACAAGGGGATAAACAAATAGTTTTATCATCAGATCGACCACCTAAAGCCATTCCAGCCATTGAGAAACGTTTAATGTCCCGTTTTGAATCCGGTATGGTAGTTGATGTCGGTCGCCCCGACGTTGAAACTAAAATAGCTATTCTAGAAAAAAAAGCCAAAGAAAAAAACTATATAATTGAAGAAGAAATATTAAGTTATGTGGCTAATAGTATTCAAAACAATATTAGAGAGCTAGAAGGAGCTTTAAATAAAATAGTGGCTTATCACGAATTTCACAATATTAAACCAACATTAAAAGTGGTTAAAAGTATTTTAAATGATTTAACTAATAATAATCAAATTAAACCGGTTTCGCCTAAAGATGTTTTAGAAACTGTTTCTCAATTTTATAATATTAGTGTAAAAGATTTAATTGGAGGAAAAAGAAAAAAAGAATTAGTTACTCCTAGACAAATTTCTATATATATAATGAGAGAAGAATTAAAAACTTCTTATCCGACTATTGGTGATGAATTAGGCGGTCGCGATCACACCACCGCTATTCATGCCTATAACAAAATAAACAAGGAGAAAGAAGATGATGAAAAATTAAACCGAGATATTCAGTCAATCAAACAACTTTTGTACGGTTCTTTTTAATATTTTTTATTTTATATTTGGGTAAAAACTCTTAATAACTTAAAAAATAAAGTTAATAATCAGTTTATAAAGTGGTTACTCTACGGTGTATAAACTATTAATTATTTTTAAAGAAATGGGTATAAGTTAAAATAATAATTTTTTATTCACAAGTTAATTAATATTATAAAGTTTTTAAAAACATAGTTATCAACTCTAAAAAAGATGTTTTTAATTAATAAATATAGGTAATTTTAAAAAATAAAAAAAGTTATCAACTCCCTTATTATTACTATTGTTTTAAATAATATAAAATATATAAATATATAAACATATGAAATTTATAACTATCAAAGAAAATTTAAAACAAGGATTGGCAATAGTTTCTCATCTAACTACTAAAAATATAAATTTACCAATTCTAAACAATATTTTAATTAAAGCTAAAAAAGAAGGAATAGAATTAATTTCTACTAATTTAGAAATAAGTATTGAACATTTTTTAAGAGGTAAAATAGAAAAAGAAGGTGAATTTACAGTTGATTCTAGATTAATAAATGAATATATTTCTTTATTACCAGACGAAAAAGTGGAAATAGAAACCGTAAATGATGATTTAAAAATAAAAGGGATAAATTATAAAACTAAAATAAAAGGGCAAACTGCTAATGATTTTCCGGTTTTACCAAAAAATGAAAATAAAGATAATTATAGTTTAAATATTAATGAATTTAAAAATGCTTTATCTAACGTTGTTTTTTCTGTAGCTAATAATGACAACCGGGTTGAGCTTTCGGGTATATTTTTTTCTTTTAAAAATAATAGTTTGACTTTAGTTGGAACTGATAGTTATAGATTGTCAGAAAAAACAATTAAGTATACTAATATAAGCACGGATAATGAAAAATCTGTTATAGTTCCAGCTAAAACAGCTCAAGAATTAATTAGAATATTAGGAAATATCAAAACCGAGGAGCAATTAGAAAATAACGAAGAGATAAAAATTTATTTAAATGAAAATCAGATATTTTTTTCTTTTGGATCAACTAAATTAACTTCTAGAATTATTATTGGAAATTATCCCGATTATAAACAAATAATTCCACAAAAAGAAAAGACTATTACAATTATTAACAAAGAAGCTTTAATAAAAGCCGTAAAAACAGCCGGTCTTTTTTCAAAAACAGGAATAAATGATATTGGTTTAACTTTTAAAAAAAATAAAATAACTATCTTTTCCAGTTCCAGTCAGACCGGAGAAAATTTTATAGAATTAGACAGCGAAATAAAAGGAGAAGACAATGAAATTTTTGTTAATTATAAATATTTGTTAGAAGGTTTAAATAATATAAATTCTAATAATATTATAATAAAAATAACCGATAATAATACTCCTTGTATAATACAACCGGAAGAAAAAGATAATTTTTTATATTTAGTGATGCCGATAAGACAATAAAAATATTTTAAATAAAACAAATAAAAAAACAAAGAGAAATCTCTTTGTTTTTTTTAATATAGTAATAAATATTAATTAATATTTACTGTTATTTGATTACTTTCTTTAGATAAACCATTCCAATCATAATATACAGCATATAATTTATAACTTCCAACTCCGGGAGAACTATCCCAAACAGTTTCAATATTTTTTTTAGTAATTGAGTCTAAGGTTTTTATTGTTTTTTCTTCGCCGGCTTCATTTTTTATTTTTATTTCTATTTTTATTATTTGTTCAATATTCATGGCCACTAAATTTATTGAGACGGGAAAATCACCCGAATTTAAAATCATTCCACTAGTTGGATAAGTTAAATTTAAACTAACCGGAGTTTTATTAATATTATTTGATAATAATAAATTAAATTCAATTGATTGTTCGGAACAATTTAAAACATCATCACACACTTTTACTTTTAAGTTATAATAACCGTTATTTAAAAAAGATATATCTTTATCTAAATCAAAAGGATAAGAAGTTTTTCTTTCTAATAAACTGTCATTAATATAATATTCAACTTTATTTATTCCTCGAGGGGCTGTCGCTTGTAAATTAACTTGTAAATTTTTAGTTTCTATTGTTTGGTTGTTTTGTAAATTTGTTATTGAAAAAACTGGAATATTTTCAGGATTATAAGCGTCACCGGCTTTGTTTATAAGTTCTGGATCATAATTAACGTTTTGTTTTTTAGCCCATTCTAAAACTCTACTTTCCCACAAATTAAATTGAGGATCATTAGATGGATTAGAAGGAATGTCTCCGGTTGGATTATCTTTATCAACATAATATAAAATAGAATGATGATCGGTAATAAAAATACTTTCCACTAAATCTTCAGGAGTATTTTCAGTGGCAATCTCTTTAGTTTCTTTATTAATTTTTATAGTTTGTCCTATTAATTCTCCATCTAAAATAGCTTTACCG
Source organism: uncultured Gammaproteobacteria bacterium (assembly GCA_964394905.1). Classification (GTDB taxonomy): domain Bacteria; phylum Patescibacteriota; class Patescibacteriia; order Patescibacteriales; family UBA12465. The sequence goes on along the minus strand of CAYMZF010000003.1, from coordinate 34,838 downwards.
GTTTTTTTAATTACCGGTTCTTTAAAAGACTCATTAGGAGTTCCGGCTAAAGCATTTCTCATAAATTCATTCCAGATAGGGGCCGCTACAACACTACCATCGGCTCCACTACTCATTTCACTACTATCGTTATTTCCTACCCAAACTCCTGCTACCAACGATGGAGTATAACCAATGGTCCAGGCATCTTTAAAGTCGTTAGTGGTTCCAGTTTTAGCCGCTGAGGTGCGACCACTTAAAACTAAAGTATTATTTTCTCCAAAAATAAAGCTACGATTGTTGTTGTCTGATAAAATACTATTTATCATTCGAGCTATATTAGCGTCTAAAACCGTTTTTTTGTCTTCTTTATATTCTTCTAAAATATTACCATCTTTATCTTCTATTTTTAATATTCCGGTTGTTTTATTAATTTCACCTTCTCGAGCAAAAATACTATAAGCGTTTACGTGTTCTAATAATTTTACTTCCGCTCCTCCTAATACTAGAGATAAACCATATTTATCAGGGTCAGTAAAGGTAGTATAACCAGCTTCTTGAGCTAATTTTATAACATTGTTTACGCCGGCTAAATAAAGAGCTTTAACAGCGGGAATATTTAAAGAACCGGCTAGAGCTTTTTTTATAGCGATAGGTCCGTTTTCTTTTCCGTTATAATTATGAGGTTCATAAGGCGTGTTTGAAGATGAAAAATTAGTTACTACGTCATATAAAATAGTATTGGGATTATAACCACCTTTAGAAAACAACGTAGCATAAACAAAAGGTTTTAAAGATGATCCCGGTTGACGATCTCTGACAGCAACATTAACTTGTCCGTCTATTTCTTCATTAAAATAATCTTTAGATCCTACCATAGCCAATATTTGACCGGTTTTAGGGTCAATAGCCACTAAAGCGGCATTGCTGGCATTATATTTAGTGGCGTTTTTTTCAGCTTGATTATTAATAGCTTCTTCGGCTATTTTTTGTTTGTCCAAATCAATAGTGGTATATATTTTTAAGCCACCTTGTTCAACCATTTTTTCTCCGTATTTATCGGACAAGATTTCTTTTATATACATTATAAAATGAGGGGCAGTAATATTTGTTTCGGGACTTTTAAAAACTAACTCATAATTTTTAGCTACTTCTTTTTCTTCTTCGGTAATATATCCTTGTTCTTCCATTAAACCTAAAATATATTGTTGACGACCGATAAGTAAATCTTTATTATCTCCATAAGGAGAATATTTGCTAGGAGCTTGAGGTAAAGCAGCTAATAAAGCGCTTTCAGCTAAATTTAAATCTTTGGCCGATTTACCAAAATATTTTTGACTAGCCGCTTCAATTCCATAAGCGTTAGAGCCGTAAGGAATTTCATTTAAATACATTTGTAAAATTTCATCTTTAGAATATTTTTTTTCTATTCGTTGAGAAATTATCAATTCTTTAATTTTACGAGAATATTTTTTTTCTGATGATAGTAAGGCATTTTTAACAAATTGTTGAGTTAAAGTGGATCCTCCTGCTTTTCTATTATAAATAATATTGGTTACAACTGTTCGCATCATAGCCCAAACACTAAAACCGCTGTGTTTATAAAAATTTTTATCTTCAATGGCAATGGTGGCTTTTTGGGCATAATACGGTATTTTGTCCAAACTTACTAAAGTTCTTTTTTCTTCTCCATGAAATTCATATAAAATATTTTCTCCGCTACGATCATAAATTATAGTGCTTTGAGCCACATCTCTTTCTAATAATTGATCCGGATTTGGTAAGTTTCTTGAAATAACGGCTACAAAAATTGAAAAACCAATTATACATAATAAAGCAAAAACACTTATAAAAATAATAATTTTTCTTTTTAAAACTGAGTTTAAAAAAATATTATTTATATTTTTTATTTTTAAAATTTGTGGTTTTTTTCTTTTATAATTATGGTTTGATACCGTTTTTATCGTTTTGGGATGATAATAATTGGAGCTAATAGGTCTTTTTTTAAAAGAGGATTTCATAGTTATTTATAAATTTATAGTTAATATACTCCTATTTTATCAAAACAAGTTGTTTTTTACAAACTACAGTTATTTTTAATTTATATTAGGTGGTTTTTTATTGTTTTTTTTTGTATAATATAGACAATAGATATTATAAATAAAAATTTATGTCTAAAAAAATTGTTTTGGTTTTGCTATTGTTTTTTTTGTTAATTTTTGCAAAAACCTCACAAGCCACTGAAAATAATAATTCTAGCGGTTCCGATAAAATGTTTAAAGCCAAGGTCGTGGATGTTTTAGAAGAAGTTGAAAAGATTTCAGATAGTGGAGAAAAAATAAAACAACAAAATTTGAAACTTTTGGGTTTAGAAGGAGATTTTAAAAATAAAGAAATTATTTTTTATGGAATCGGAAATATTGAGGTTGTGGGAGGAAAGACTTATTCGGTTGGTGATACTGTTTTAGTAGCGGCCACTTTTAATAGTTTAGAAAATTCATATAATTATTATATTACCGATTATGTTCGCAGTAGCGGATTACTTATAATTTTATTAATTTTTGTTCTGTCTTTGATAATTATTAGTCGTTTTAAAGGAGTACGTTCTTTAATTTCTTTAATCTTAACCTTCTTGGTAATAATATTTTTTATTGTTCCTAAAATAATGGCCGGCTTTAATCCGGTATTTATTGTTATAGTGGGATCAATATTTATTTTAGCTATTATTATTTATTTAACCGAAGGATTTAATTTAAAAGCTCATTTGGCCACCAGTTCAATTTTTATCAGCTTGTTATTAGTAATTATAATTTCGTGGTTATTTATTGAACTGACAAAATTGACCGGAGTTTTTAGTGAAGACGTTTTTTCTTTAATCAGTATCGGTCAACAATCAATTAATTTTAAAGGAATGTTACTGGCCGGGATAATAGTGGGTTCTTTAGGTGTTTTAGATGATGTGGTTATTTCTCAAATAAGTTCAGTTGAGCAATTAATAGAAACTAATCCTTATCAAAATTGGAAAGAGGTTTATAAAAAAGCTTATAAAATAGGAATTTCCCATATTAGTTCAATGACTAACACTTTATTTTTGGCTTACGCCGGAGCATCTCTGCCAATATTAATTTTTTTTGTAAGTTCTAACAGTCCTTTTAGCAGTTTCGAACAAATAATAAACAATGAAGCTATCAGTACTGAAATTGTTAGAGCCTTAAGTGGTAGTATCGGAATAATTTTGTCGGTTCCTCTTTCTACTTTTATGGCCGCTTATGTTTTATGCTTAAAAAAACAAAAAACAATTAAAAATTTTTAATAACTATATTTCATAATAAATAATAAAAATAATAATATGGAAATAATTAGTCCGACTAATCCAAAAATAAAAAAAATAGTTAAATTATTAAGAGATGGCCAACTTAGACAAGAAGAAAATATTATAATTGTTGATGGTCAGAGGGAAATAGAAGAAGCTATAAAAAATAATTGGAAAATTGAAGAGTTTTTTTATTGTCCAAGCTTTGTTAGTAAAGGAGAAAAAGAAAATAAAAAGTTTAATGTTAAAACTATAAGTGCTTTAGCCGGAGAAGTTTTTGAATTATCGGAAAAAGCTTTTAATAAAATTTCTTATAAAAAAAATCCGGATGGTTTTTTAGCAATATTAAAGGTTAAAAAAACAAAATTGGATGATATAAAAATAAAAAAAAATCCTTTAATTTTAGTTTTAGAATCAGTTGAAAAACCGGGAAACTTAGGAGCGATTATTAGAACCGCTTATGCCTCGGGAGTAGATTTAATTATTTTAAATGACCAGAAAACCGATATTTTTAGTCCCAACGTTATTAGATCAAGTACCGGTTTTATTTTTTCTATGCCTTTAGTTTTATCCTCAGTTGATAATACCTTTAACTGGTTAATAAAAAACAAAATTCAAATTTTAAGTACATCCATTCAAGCTAAACAAGATCATTTTGCGGTTAATTTTAAAAAAGCCAGTGCGATTGTTTTTGGGACCGAAGCTTTTGGTTTAAGTCCGGAGTGGTTAAAAAAAGAAACAATTAAAATAAGGATTCCGATGATTGCCGGAGTTGATTCCTTGAATGTTTCGGTTAGTGTTGGTATTATTGTATATGAAGCTGTCAGACAAAGAGCTAAATTAAAAAATTAGATAAAATAAATTATGAGTTGGTTGGTTTTAACAATTATTTCCTATTTGATGTTGGCTATAGTTAATTTAGGTGACAAGTTTGTAGTTGATAAAGTTTTAAAAAGTAGTAAATCTTATGCGTTTATGGTGGGGGGTTTGGGGGCAATAATTTTTGCCATTGCTCCATGGTTTTTAAACTGGCCGGGTCTGGCTTTGTTTTTTATAAATATTATTTCCGGTATATTTTTTGTTTTAGCTTTATGGGTAATGTATGAAGCTTTAAAACACGGAGAAGCTTCAAGAGTGGTTGTCGTTATTGGAAGTATCGTCCCAATTTTTACCGCTATTTTTTCTTTTTTATTTTTTAATGAAAGATTCACCAGTAATCAACTAATAGGACTTGTTTTTTTAGTGGTTGGTATGATTATTATTTCTTTTGTTATTAGTCGTCGCAATAAATGGAAAGATTTTTGGCAACGTCTATGGTCGGTTTTTACCGGTGATTATAATAAAAAATGGATTTTTTTAGCGATTCTATCAGCGTTACTGTATGCTTTGTATTTTATTATCACTAAATATGCTTATCTGCAACAAGAATTTTTAAGTTCTCTTATTTGGATAAAAGGCGGAAGCTTATTGATGTCTTTGTTCTTTTTATTAAATAAAGAAACCCGACAAGAAATTAAAAAAAGCTTTAAAACTAAACCTAAAAAATCGGTTAAAGTCGGTTCGGGTTTTGTTTTGGCTAATCAGGCCACCGGTTCTATCGCTTCTTTAATTCAAAGTTATGCTATTTATTTAGGTCCGGTAGCCGTAATTAACGCTTTACAAGGAGTTCAGTATGCCTTTTTATTAATATTAGGCATATTCTTTACAATTTTTTTTCCTAAAATTTTAAAAGAAGATGTTTCTAAAAAAATATTGATAAAAAAAATAATAGCCATTGTTCTAATAGGAATTGGTCTGTATTTTATGTCTATTTAGAATAGTATTTTTATATGGTAAAAAAAAATAAAAAAAATAAAACAAAAAAAATGATTTGGTATTTAATTTTAATAATTATTTTATTGATAATTATTTTTGGTCTAATTTATGTTTTTAAAATTGCCAAGCATTATCCAAAGACAACTGATTTGCAATATAATAAAGATTTTTTTGGCATAACTTATTCTAAAAAATACGCCGAAGAAATCGGATTAGATTGGCAAAGTGCTTATATTGATATGTTGGACGATCTTCAAGTAAAGCAAGTCAGAATTCCGGTTTATTGGGATCAAATAGAAACGGTTAACGGTAAATATGATTTTAGTGATTACGATTTTTTAATTGAAGAAGGTGAAAAAAGAAACGTAAAATTTATTTTAAATTTTGGCATGAGAGTAGCTAGGTGGCCCGAATGCCACTTTCCCGATTGGATTGATAAGTCCAATATTTCTGAAACTCAAAATGAAACTTTAGAAATGTTAGAGGCGACGGTTAATCACTTTAAAAAATATTCATCAATTTATTATTGGCAGGTGGAAAACGAACCGTTATTAGATTCTTTTGGAAAATGTCCCAAGAGTGATTACAATTTTTTAAAAAAAGAAATAGAATTGGTCAAAGGATTAGATAGTCGTTCTATTATGATTTCAGCTACCGGAGAATTAAGTTTTTGGTCTAAAGAAGCTAAAGTGGCTGATGTTTTTGGAACTACAATGTATCGAGTGGTCAGTAATTCGTTTTTCGGTTATATTAGATATCCCTATACCAGTAATATTTATCGATTAAAAGCTAAAATGGCTAAATTAAATCCATCCGATGTAGTAATAATTGAGTTACAAGCGGAACCATGGATTGACCAAGAAAAAATATTTGATATTTCCGACGAGGAATATAAAAAATCATTTAATCTTGATCAATTTAAGGCCAATGTTCAATTTGCTATTAATACCGGTTTTAAAAAAACATATTTATGGGGAGTGGAGTGGTGGTATTATCAATATAAAGTGGTGGGTAATTCCGAATATTGGGATTTTGCCAAAACTTTATTTAAATAATTTTTATGATTTCAATAATTATTCCAACTTTTAATGAAGAAAAATATTTACCGATTTTACTTGAAGCCATTAAAAATCAAACTTATTCTGATTATGAAATTATAGTGTCCGATGCCGATTCAACCGATAAAACAATTGAAATTGCCGGTAAATATAGTTGTAAGATTTTTATTGAAAAAGATAAAAATAGAAAACATCCGTCGTTTCAAAGAAATAATGGAGTTAAATTATCTCAAGGTAATTTACTTTTGTTTTTAGATGCTGATACTGATTTGCCAAATAATTATTTTTTAGAGAAAACTATCGCTGAGTTTAATTTTAGAAAATTAGACATAGCCGGTTTTTATCTTGATTTTAAATCAGATAAATTTTTTTATAAATTTTATCGACGAGTTTATAGCGGTGTGGCTACTTTAGCTCAACGAATAAAACCGTTGGCTTTGGGAGCCGGTATAATAATCAAAAAAGAGATTCATCAAAAAATTAACGGATTTAACGAAGATATTTATATTGGTGAAGATCAAATTTATGTGGAACAGGCGGCTAAATTTGGTAAATTTAGATTAATAAAAAGCACTAAAATATTTTTTTCCATTCGTCGTTTTGAAAAAGACGGTCCTTGGAAATTATTTTTTAAGATAGTTTATTCGACTTTATATGTTATTTTTTGCGGGCCGATAAAGAAGAAAATAATCAAATACGATCTAAAAGGTTATTAACTATTTATTTTTTGACACCGGCTTGTTTTTAATCTATTATTAAGGTAATAAATATCTTAATTTTTTTATATGAAATTTACAAAAAATTTAGCGATTAGCGACAAAGAAATCTATAAACTAATACAAGAGGAAACCAAACGTCAAGAAAATGAGATTGAACTTATCGCCTCCGAAAATTATGCTTCCAAGGCAGTTTTACAGGCCCTAAACTCATCTTTAAACAATAAATATAGCGAGGGTTATCCCGGCAAGAGGTATTATGGAGGCAACGTAATAGTTGATGAAATTGAAACATTAGCTATTAATAGATTAAAAAAACTTTTTAAAGCTGAACACGCAAATGTTCAACCTTTATCCGGTTCGCCGGCTAATTTAGCTGTTTATATGGCCTTTTTAGAGCCGGGCGATAAAATTTTAGGTTTAAAATTGGATCATGGTGGTCATCTGTCTCATGGACATAAAGTAAATTTTTCGGGACGACTATATAATTTTGTTCAATATGAAGTTGAAAATAATGGTTATATTGACATGAAAAAGGTTAGAGCCATTGCTTTAAAAGAAAAACCTAAAATGATAGTGGCCGGATATAGTGCTTATGCTCGAGAAATTGATTGGAAAGGATTTAAACAAATTGCCGACGAAGTTGGAGCTTATACTTTTGCCGATATTTCCCATACAGCCGGGTTAATAGCCGCCGGAATTTTAAATAGCCCAGTTCCATATTTTGATGTAATTTCCAGTACCACTCATAAAACTTTACGCGGGCCTCGAGGAGCTTTTATATTATGTAAAGAAAAATTTGCTAAAGATGTTGATAGAGCTGTTTTCCCGGGAGTTCAGGGTGGACCGCATGATCAGGTTATTGCCGCTAAAGCCATCGCTTTTAAAGAAGCCCAAACGGTAGAATTTAAAAAATATGCCAAACAAGTAGTACTTAATGCCAACAGTATGGCCAAAAGTTTTTTAAAATTAGATTATAAAATTATTTCCGGAGGGACGGACAATCATTTATTTGTGATTGATTTAAGAAATAAAAATATTTCCGGGTTAGAAGCCGAACAAATTTTGGAAAAAATTGGTATATCCGTTTCTCGTTCCACTATTCCTAATGATCCGGCTCCACCTTTTAAACCTTCAGGGATAAGAATTGGAACTCCGGCGGTAACTACTCGCGGTTTTAAAGAAAAAGAAATTAAAAAAATAGTTGAGTTTATAGATTTGGCTTTTAAAAATAAAAATGAAGAAAAAACTTTAAAAGAAATAAAAAATAAAGTGAAAATTTTGTGTAAAAAATTTCCTATTTATAAATAAAATATGCAAATAATTGATGGTAAAAAAATAGCTGATAGAATTAATAAAGGGATAGCTCAGGATGTTTTTAGTTTATTAAATCGCGGATATCGCCACCCTCATTTAGCTATTGTATTGGTAGGTGAAAGAGAAGATTCTAAATTATATACTTCTTTAAAAGAAAAAGCTGCCAAAGAAGTTGGTATTGATACTAGTCTGTATTTAATAGACGAAAATGATGATGAAAAAAAATTAATTGATATGATAAATTTTTTAAATAATGATGATACTATTGATGGAATTTTAGTACAATTACCGTTACCGAAAAAATTTGAAACCGATAAAGTTTTACCGTTAATAGAGTCATTTAAAGACGTTGACGGTTTTAATGCTAATAAATTATTTTATTCTCCGGTGATACTGGCCACTAAATATAGTTTAGAAGAAAGTAAAATTAATTATCAAAACAAAAAAGCTTTTTTGTTTTTTAATTCCGATATTTTTAAAAATGAAATGAAAAGTTTTTTAGATAAGTTTCAAATTTCTTTAGAAGCTCTTTCCAGTAAAGATTTAAATAAAATAATAAATAATAAAAACGAAATTGAAAAATTACAAAACAAAGTTAAACAATGTGATATTGTAATTAGTGCCATGGGACAAGCCGAAATTATTACGGCCGATTTTTTAAATGACAATATGATTGTAATTGATATTGGAATAACTAAAGTGGATAAAAAAGTTAAAGGAGATATTAAATTTTTAGACACTAAAGAATTAAAAGGTTGTATAACTCCGGTTCCCGGCGGTATTGGTCCGATAACAGTAGCTTGTTTATTAAAAAATGTTTTACAAGCCTATCTTTTAAAAGTTGAAAATAAAATAAATTAAAATATGTCTGATTTAAAAAATAAAACCGAGGAGGTAAAATTATTGTTAAAAAAATATTATAATTTTTCTGATTTTCGTTTGGGGCAAGAAGAAGCTATAGATAATATTTTAAATAAGCGCGATACGGTTGTAATTATGCCGACCGGTGGCGGTAAATCTTTAATTTTTCAATTATCAGCCTTGGTTTTAGATGGAATAACGGTGGTGGTTTCACCGTTAATTGCTTTAATGAAAGACCAGGTTGATTCTTTAACAAAGATTGGAATTCCGGCTACCTTTATTAATTCATCTATTTCTTTAGCGGAAACCAATGAACGGTTAGAACAAATAAAAAATGGTTTTTATAAAATAGTTTATGTGGCCCCGGAAAGATTTTATAGTCAAACTTTTTTAGAAGCTTTAAGTAAAATAAAAATATCTTTATTTGCCGTTGACGAGGCTCATTGTATTAGTCAGTGGGGGCATGATTTTAGACCCAGCTATTTAAAATTAAAAGAAGTTATTAATTTTTTAAAAAACCCAACGGTGGTAGCTTTAACGGCGACGGCAACAATTGAAGTTAAAAATGATATTGCTAAACAATTAAATTTAAAAAATCCGGAAATTATTGTTACCGGATTTGCTCGAGAAAATATTCAATTTGGGGTAATACATTCTTCTTCAGCTAGAAAAATTGATTTTATTTTAGACGCTATTTCCGGAGTTGATGGTGGTTCCGGTATAGTTTATGTTGGCACCAGATCTAAAGCCGATGAAATTTTAGCCAAGCTTTTAGAAAATGGAATAAAGGCGGTAGCTTATCATGCCGGAATGGATAATGATAGTCGGGAGTGGGTACAAAATAGTTTTATGTCCGGTCAAGCTCAAGTGGTTGTAGCCACTAACGCTTTTGGTATGGGGATAAACAAAAAAGATATTCGTTTTGTAATTCATCATGATATTCCGGGAACGATTGAAGCTTATTATCAAGAAGCGGGCCGGGCCGGTCGTGATGGTTTACCAAGTTTCTGTTTATTATTATATTCGCCCAGTGATCGTTATTTAAGAGAGTTTTTTATAAAAGGTGATAACCCCGAACCGGAACTTATAATTAAAATTTATGAAAAATTATTAGATAAAGAAGATGAAACAAAAGATAATAATTTTTTAGAACGTCAGCCGTCAATTTTAATTACGTATTCCGAATTGGCTAAAGAATTATCAGCCAATGTTCCGGAAATGGCTATCGGTACCGCACTTAAAATTTTAGAAAAAGAAGGATATTTATCTCGACCTAACGAAAAAACTGGTAATGCTTATTTAAAATTTAAAAATGATTTTAATGTTTTATTATCAGCTTTAAGCTCGCGATCAAAAATTCAAATTGAAGCTTTAAATAAATTATATGATAAATTTAAAGATAAATTGGAAATGGGTATGGAGTTTAATTTAGATGATTTAGCTTCTATTATTGAAATAAAAAAAGATTCTATTTCTCGTTTAATAAAAAAATTATTAGAAAAAGAATTAGTTGAATATCATCCGCCGTTTAGAGGAACTGAAATTAGAATATTAAAAAGAACCAGTCCCGAAGATTTGAAACTTGATTTTTCCGCCTTAGAAGAAAAATTCAAAAACGCTCAAAAAAAATTAGATGAGATGGAAAATTATGCTTATTTTTCCGGTTGTCGCCAAGCCTATATTTTAAAATATTTTGGTGAAGAAAATATAAAAAAATGCGGTAAATGCGATCAATGCTTAAGTGGGGTGTCTACTAATTGTGAAGAAATTGAACCGATAACTAATTTTAGACAAAAAGAATATTTAATATAAAAACATGAATAAACGAGCCGAAAAATATTTATTATCGGTAGTGGAACAAAATTATAATGAAATTGCTGAAGATTTTTCTATAACCAGAGAACGGGATCTATTACCAATGGTTTTGGAAATAAGCACTAAATTAAATATTAAACCCGGTGATAAGATATTAGATTTGGGTTGTGGAAATGGTCGTTTGGTGAAAAGTTTACCCGTGGGAATTTCTTATTTAGGATTGGATAATAGTCAAAAATTAATTAAATTAGCTCAAGAAAAATATATAGGAGAAAACAACGTTTTTCAAGTTAAAAATATTTTGAATGTAGAAGAAATAAAAAAATTTGAATTTGATTATATTTTTTGTTTGGCGGTTTTTCATCATTTACCGGGAGAAAAAAAACAATTATTTTTTTTAAAACAGCTTTATAAAAAAATGGACGAGAAGACAGTATTAATTCTAAGTGTTTGGAAACTAAGATTTGGTTTTAAATTTTTTAGATTGTTTTTTAAATCATTTTTTTCTCAATTATTTAAGGGAAACTTGTTAAATTACGGTGACTTACTGTTTTATGGGTTTAAACAACATAGTTTAAGATATTATCACGCTTTTTCAATTAAAGAATTAAAAAAAATAATAAAAAAATCAGAATTTAAAATAATGGAGTTTAATGAAGATAAATATAATTATTATTTAATATTAAAAAAATAATAAAAATAAATTATGAAAGATTTTATTAAAGCAATTTTATTAGTAAGCGCTTTTTTCTTTCTTCTTTTATTTTCAATTCCTTATTTATCAAGTGGACAAAATGATGTTACTAAAATTCCTTTTATTCAAAAAACATTTCAAGCTATAAATATTTCAGTAGATTGGTTAAGCGGTCAAAAATTCAAAAGTATTGATTTTTTTTGGTTGAAAAAAGATTATAGAAATAATATTGAAAATGATATTGAAAATTTATTACCAAACGATGTAGAAAGCTGGGCTGATTTTAAAAAGTAGGCTAATTGTTTGTTTACTTTAACTTAAAATTGTGTTAGTATTATAATATTAAGAAATATATTTTAAACTTTTATGTTTTATAACAAGAGTAAGGCCTATAAGTTTTTTTTAGTTTTTGTAGCTTTAGTTTTTTCGGCTTTATTTTTTATTAATTTATCAACAACCGTTTTAGCCAGTAATACTGGTGATGTTTTAGGAACCAATATAGTTGAAAATGAAATAGTTTTAGGAAATAGCGATCCACGAAGTATTGTTTCTAAAGTAATTAATATTGCTTTAGGATTTTTAGGTATAATAGCCGTAATTATTGTAATTTACGGTGGTTTTGTTTGGATGACCGCAAGCGGTGAAGAAGAAAAGATTGAAAAAGCTAAAAAGATTTTAAAAGCGGGAATTATCGGATTAGTTATTATTTTATCGGCTTGGGGAATCGTAACTTTTGTTTTTAATAAATTAGGTGATGCTACCGGCAATGGTTCCGGCGGGTCTTGTAATAGCGGAGAAACTAAAGATTGCGGTTGTGACGGAGTGAGATCTTGTTTATCAAATGGTACTTGGGGTGATTGTGTTGGTTCATCTTGTTGTTTCGGTTGTCCTGGTTCAAGCTGTAGTTCCGGTTTGGCGGGAATTTGCATACAAGATAATACTCAATGTAATGCCGGGTTGATTTGTGGTAATTCTTGTACTTGTATTTATAAACCTTGCGGTACTGTTTCCGGATCTACTTGTTCTCCTAATAATGATGATTGTGATAATGATAATTTAATTTGTGACCCCACTTCTTGCACTTGTAAAGCTAAAAACGAATTTGGCGATCCTTGTGGTGATAAAGAAGATGGAATTTGTTCACCTGATAATAATGATTGTAATCTATCTCATGGCTTAACTTGTGACGCTACTTCTTGCACTTGTGTTGGAGATCCAATTATTACTAAAATAAGTCCGATTGGTGGTTTTTGCGATAATAATGTTGATGTTGCTTGTGTAAGTGACAATGATTGTTCCGGCGGATCTTGTAATTTAAGCACTCCTAATGCTACCGCCGGTAATTTAATTACTATTTTAGGTTATAATTTTGGAGAATATTCGTCTTCAACTTCTAAAATTAATTTTATAAAAGGAGATACTATAATTAGCGGTCAAGATCCAAAAGATTTAAACAATTATTGTGTTAATTCTTGGAGTAATAATCAAATTATTATTGCGCTACCGACTAGTACTTCTTCTGGTATGTAATAATTAAAATAAAAACATGAAGCCTAAATTTAAAAATATAACTTTACGGAAAATAGCTTTGTTTAGTTTATTGTTTTTATTTTTACCTAGTTTTAATAAAGTTTTAGCCGATAGTTTACCTTTTTCTTCCGGTGATAGTATTGAAATAGAAGTAATTACTTCCGAAGGCAGTGATAGAAGTCATAATGATGTTGGTCCGGAATTAGATTATTTAAAATATAATAATATTGTTCGTCCTGGTTTATGTAAACTTAGTTGTTCTTCCGGACAAATGAATGATCAGGTTACTTATTATGGAGTAAATTTATCTAGTAGTCAGGCCTATTTTGGTAGTAATAATAATAGTTTTTTAGGTTTTTATCCTAATACCGCTTCCGAAAATTTTTCCATTCTTACCACCGTACCTAATTTATCACAAGGAGAAACCAGTGTTTTTGCTAAAAATTCAGTTAATTCCGTTTCCAGTAATTATTTAGATTTTGAAAAGTTAGCCGAAGATCCGCAAGGACCGTCAATTTCATTTTTTAGTCCGGAGATTGGTTCGGCCGGACAATATATAACTATTTACGGTAACGGTTTCTATAATTCTCATGGAACTAGTTTGGTTTATTTTAAAAATATTGAAAATGGAGCTACTACTTCAGCTAGTTTTTCTTTTCCAGATGTTTGTTTACAATCTGTTTGGTCTGATAATCAAGTTTTAATTAAAGTACCGGAAGGATTAAGCGATGGTGATTATAAAATTGGAATGAAAATCAGAGATTGGAATGAAATAGAATCCGATAAAATATTTACAGCTTCTTCAAGCAGTCCGTTACTACCAAGTTTGTGTAAAATTTCACCGGCTCTTGGACCTATTAATTCCAATGTTTCTTTATGGGGAGAATATTTTGGTAATAATTCTTTGGCCGTTTTTAGTCGTAATAAACTAACTTCTTATATCGCTCCGACATCCGATAGTCAAGCTGATAAAATATCTGTAAGTGTTCCAGCTAATTCTGTTACTGGTCCGGTTGGAGTGCAAAGAGAAAACGAAAACTCAATTGGTAATAGTTTAAATTTTACGGTTGGTACTTGTAGTTCTAATTCTGATTGTCCTAGCAACAGTAATTATTGTTGTTTGCCCGGTACATCGTTAGCCGGATCTTGTGTGGTCAGTAGTGAAAATTGTTTAGCTTCCACTACTTTAAATTCCGTTTTTCAATGGGATTTTACTACCGGTTTTGCTACTTCAACTAATAACACGGATAACAATTATAGTTGTGCCAGTTCTAATATTTGTTTAGTTGACAATGTTTGTCCTAATTCTCCTGGTCTTTGTTCTCCGTATGCCGGAGGTCAAACTATTACATCTTCGGCCTGTAAAAATGATTGTAGCAGTGTTGAAGCTTGTAACGGAGCTAGTTGTTTTTATCAAGAGAAATTAAACAATAACATTTTTGATCGATGTATTATTGGAACAGAAAATAACCCTCAAACTTGTTCTTTGTCTAAAATTGTTAATTATAATTTATCAGGTATTGGTTCAATTACTAAAACAGCCACCTGTAAATCCGTTATTATTAATAATGAAGAAAAAAAATATTATACTATTTCGGTTGACAATATTTGTCCTGATAACTGGACTATGGTTTCTAATGGACTTTGTGCTGATACTTCAGCAGAATGTAATATTTGTTCCAAGGGAACCAATTGTCAAAATTTAAATAATAATACTAATTCTTTAGGAGTTTGTGTTTCAGAACGGTTGTGTTCCGATTCTTATACCTGTCAATCTGATTATTGTACTAAAGAAGACAGCGCTTCTTGTCAGTGTTGTTGTGATAAAAATAAAAACGACAGCGCTACTGGAGAAAATCCGGCTTGTTGTTCACCTTTAACTTGTGATAATACTTGCGGTAGCGGAGGTGATTATGGTTTGTGTTCCGGTTGTAAAATTTCTGACAGTGCTTCTTCTTCTGATCGAGATTCGGCTTGTAATTGTACAGGGACTTCCGGTAAATATTGTCAGGTAGATGATAAATATACTAGCGGTGCTTGTCTAGATTGTACTAGTTTAAGCGATGAAACAACTTGTCGTGAACACTCGGCTTCTTGTTGTTGGGATAGTAATTCTAATGTTTGCCATGGCGGAACTAGTGATAGCAGTGTTTGGGGAGAAGGTTCTTCATCTATTGGATATTGTCCATATTATAAATGCGATGATAGTGATTCTACTATTTGTGCTTCTTCTACTCCGGTAATTAGTTCTGTTGGAAATTATTCTACCGTAACTGAATGTAATAAAAAATGTTCTAATAATTGTAGTCAATTATTTGGAAGTTTAAATTTTAATAGTTGTCTGTCTGGTGGGGCCGGTTGTTGTTGGAAAACGTCTGTTGTTCCGGAAAATGGAATTGATTATACTTTAAGCGGTCTTTGTGGTGGCGGTTCTCGTTATACTAGCGGAATCTATCAAGGATTGTGTAAAAAATTTGAATGTACCAGTAATAAAGTTTGTACCAGTACTCCGTTTGGAAATTTAGAAACTTGTACTTCTAAAATATGTCAAGAAAATGATCCGCCAACTCCAAACGTTTCTTGTCGAGTAGCCTCTTCTACTACCGTTAATCTTTG
Organism: uncultured Gammaproteobacteria bacterium; assembly: GCA_964394905.1. Taxonomy (GTDB): domain Bacteria; phylum Patescibacteriota; class Patescibacteriia; order Patescibacteriales; family UBA12465. The sequence continues at coordinate 19,124 of CAYMZF010000003.1, read as the reverse complement.
TAATTCTTCTCTTTGTTCGTCTCCTTTTAATTGTTTAACAAACACTTCCAATTCTACGGTTGATACAGATAGTTGTGGTTATTGTTGTTGTGATCCTAATGCCGAAACTGATGTTTGTGCCAGTATAAACAGTAAATTATCTTGTTTTGCCAATAAAGGAAATTGTACCGGTAGTAGCCGTGGTTTATGTTGCGGATGTTCGGCCGATACTGATTGTAGTAGTACCGAGACTACCGGATGTGGTTCTGACACTTGTTGTTATTCCCGACCGGAGATCATTAATACTTATCCGGTTGATAAAGCAAGTGATGTTTGTCGCAACTCTATTATTTCCATTAATTTCAATCAAAGAATGATGGCTAATAGTATTGATGGAAATATTTTAGTCTTAGAAGAAAATAATGATGAATGTTCATCCGAAACTTATGTTTTAACGGCTGATAATTCGGGAGCTATTGCTTATAATAATAGTATAAAAGAAAAAAATGTTTGGCAAAAAATAAAAGGAATGTTTGTAAATTCTTTTGTTTATGTAGCTAAAGTTTTTGGTCAAGAAGTTATAGCTTCGCCGTCTTCCGATAAAATTTATTGTGTTGTTCCCGGAAGATTAGAAATTGAATCTGTATCGGATAATTTATCAACAGTAAATTTTTATCCCACTCAATTATTAAAAGCTGATAGTCGGTATTTTGTTATAGTAAAAGGAGATCAAAACTTAGATAGTTCTTCCGGGGTTAAAAATTATCGTGATATTGGTTTTAACGGTTCAGGTTATGTTGCTGTTACCGGTGGAACCAGAATTGAGGTTGATGGTAGCAATGATATTAAATTTAATAATCTTTATTTTAAAAATTCTCAAATATTTGATTTTAAAACTCTAAGTGTTAATTCTTCCGGTAGTGGAATTTGTACTGTTAATTATGTTGAGGTGACTCCTTCGTCTTATCTGTTTAATAATTTGGAAAATGATATTAATGAAAATGATATTAACCCGATGGATGATTCTTTTAATTCCGCTCATGATGAAGATGTCGTTTTTTATGCCAAAGCTTATTCAGAAAATAATCAAATACTGGCTACTTCCAGTCAATATAATTGGACTTGGGTTTGGTCAGTAGACAATAATCAAAAAATTGATTTTAAAACTATTTCTTCTTGGTCAGACAGCGGTAATAAAAGAATGATAAAAGTATTGGAAGGAGTTACTTTCGGTGAAGCTAAAGTGGGTGCCGTTGTTAATTTAGATGCTGGTAGTTTTACTAGAGACGGTAATGAAACCGCCGGATCAGCTGATGTTTATATTTTAGATTGTGATAATCCATGGCCAAGTATTCAACCGAACGGAACTTGGATTCCTTGGGAAGACAGTAATTTAACCAATACTTATAATTCCTATAACTATAAATTATATTATTGCCGTGATTCCGGAGAAGAAGGAACCGGCGATGATTTACCGGCTTTTTCCGAGTCTAACATTATTAATAAAGGAAAAAGTTTAAATAAAGTTTGTACTAATAATCCGGCCACTTCTTGTAATACCGATAATGATTGCCAAAACGGAGGATTTTGTTTATCCAGTTTTCTAAAAGAAACATATTTTTTTCGTGATGCCGCTACAATAACCGGAACAGAAGATGTTTTTACTTTACGTTATTATACAGCTGACAACAATGGTCGTGTTGAAGGTTCGTCTTTTTATCAAATGGTTTATTATGGTAATGATGGTGATGAAATAACTGCTATTCCAAATTATGGTTATGTCTTTGATCAGTGGTCCGACGGAAACACCGAAGCTACTAGGGTTGATCAAAATGTAACTCAGAATGTATCTGTTTATCCTATTTTTAGTCGTAAGAGTTATAATGTTAATTATAGTGTTGATGCGGGAAGTATTAATTATGGAGCTTTGAATGGAAGTACTAGCCAATTAGTAATGCATGGAGAAAATGGTTTATTAGTTACTGCTTCTCCTAAAACAGGTTATCATTTTAATTCTTGGATCGTTAATGGAAGTTTAGATGAAAACGATAACACTTCAAGAATTGAGACGGATGTTACCTCTAACCTTGATATAAAAGCTAGATTTCTAGTTGATGTTTATTTTAAATTAATGTATATAGCAGAACCTAATGGTCATATAGTTGTTAATGGGGTTACTGGTAATAATATGCAAACAGTATTACAAGGAAAAAATGGATTATCTGTTACGGCTGTAGCTAACGATGGTTACCATTTTGATCAATGGTCTGACGGTTCTACGGAAAATCCTCGTACCGATTATAATATAAATGATGACGTCGAAGTAACAGCTAAGTTTAGTAGAAATACATATGCCTTTTCTTATACAGCCGGTGAAGGAGGTTCAATTACTGGTACTCTTAATCAAAGTGTTTATTTAGGAGAAACCGGAAGCGTTGTTACAGCCGTAGCCAACAGTGGTTATTATTTTGTAAAATGGAGTGATGAAGTAACTACTAATTCCCGACAGGATATCGCCACTCAAAACTTAAGTGTAACCGCTATTTTTGATAGAAGATATACCTTAACTTATACAGCCGGATCTGGTGGAACCATTACCGGTCAAACTACTCAAATAATAAATTCAGGAGGAAACGGAACTACTGTTACTGCCGTTCCTAATGCTGGTTATCATTTTGTTTCTTGGAGTGATGGAGTTAATGCCACTTCTAGAACCGATACCAATGTAACTAGTAATAAATCAATAACCGCTAATTTTTCAACTTATACTTATACTGTAACTTATCGAGCCGGAAGTAACGGAGCAATTAGACAAGTGGGATCAAGTACTCCAATTCCTAGTTATACTCAAACTGTTAATCATGGCGAAACAACTAGTTTATCTTTTGAAGCCGTTCCATATAGTGGATATGCTTTTGATAAATGGAATGATAATCGAACTGATAGCCCACGTAGTGATTCTAATGTAATATCAAATATTGATGTAACGGCTAATTTTATTAAACTTTATAATATAGTTTATGTTGCCGGCAGTAACGGTTCAATTACCGGTAGCACTAATCAAAGTATTGTCCCGGGACAAAATGGTACTTCAGTTACTGCCGTTCCAAATGAAGGCTATCATTTTGTACAATGGAATGATGGCAACACTAGCGCTACTCGTACCGATGGTAGCAGTTTAATCGGTGATGCTTCTTATACCGCTACTTTTGCTATAAATACTTATACTGTTACTTTTGTAGCCGGTACGGGAGGAAAAATTACTAATGGTGCCGGTGCGGTTAGTAATATTACGCAAACAGTGAATTACAACAGTAATGCCAGTACAACCATCGCTATTCCTAGCACTGGATATAAGTTTGTTAATTATACTAATAACGGAGGTAGTGCTGATGTTAATACCAACTATACCGAGGTTAGTGTTAGTCATGTAAAAGGAAACATAACCATAACCGCTAATTTTAGTCTTTTAACTTATACTGTACATTATGTTGCCGGAGCAGGAGGAACTATTAGTGGCAATGATAATCAAATGGTCAGTTATGGAGGAGCTACTGTTGCTGTTACGGCCGTTCCTAATACTGGTTATCATTTTGTTTCTTGGAGCGATAATAGTACTAGTACTACTCGTACTGATTCTAATGTCACTTCTGACAAATCTTACACGGCTACTTTTGCTATAAATACCTATACTTTTAAATATACTGCTGGTGCTGGAGGAAAAATTCAAATGAATGGTTTAAGTACAGCAACTACAACCATTAATCAAACAGTATCTTATGGAAACGTTGGCATTTCTGTTTGGTCTGTTTCCGATACTGGTTATCATTTTGATAAATGGAGCGATGGTAATACCAACAGTTCTCGTCAAGATTATGCCGATCAAAATTATGATGTAAAAGCTGAATTTGCTATAAATACTTATGATCTGACATATAATGCCGGATTAGGTGGATTGATAAATGGAATATCAGCGCAAACGACTCAAACTGGTATTTCTTATGGCAGTGATGGCCAAGCTGTTACAGCCGTTCCTAATACCGGTTTTGCCTTCTTGGGATGGAGTGATGGTAGAACTGATAATCCTAGAATAGATACAAACGTAACTAGTGGTGTTTATGTTACCGCTTATTTTGCTCAGCGTTATACTTTAACTTATTATGTAAGTGGAGATGGAGGAACTATAAATGGTTCAACAACTCAAGTTGTGCTTTCAGGAGGGTCAGGAACACAAGTAGAAGCTATTCCTGATTCCGGTTATCAATTTGCTGGTTGGGTGGATGGCAATGGTAATCCAATTAGAACTGATTCTAATGTAACCAGTAATCAATCTTATTTTTGTAAATTTATAACTGATTCCAATTATGTATTTAATTGTGGCGATAACGTAATTTATGGAGGAGAAACTTATCCAACTAAACAGTATGGTACACAATGTTGGATGACAAAAAATATGAATATTGGAACCAAAATTAATGCTTCTTCTGGCGGTCAAACTAATAATTCAATAATAGAAAAGTTTTGTTATAATAATAATAGTTCTTATTGTGATTCTTACGGAGGACTATATCAGGCCGATGAAACTGTTAAATATACATCCGGTGCTGTTATTCAGGGTGTTTGTCCTAATGGTTGGCACGTGCCAACCAAATATCAATTTGATATTTTAGCTGATATTATTGATTCTGATATTAATAATTATTGCAACAATACTAGTAGTTATATTGCTAAATCTATGGCCGCTACCTCCGGTTGGACAAGTTCTAGTGCTGTTTGTTCACCAGGAAATAATCAAAATAGTAATAATAATAGCGGATTTAATATTTTTCCGTCAGGTGAATATTATAATGGTTTTAGTGGAATAGGATCTGTCAATAGATTTTGGACATCTTCTTTGTATTATTCCGTTGCCTATTATTATTATTTAAAAAACGCTTTTCCTACTTTTAATAATTCTTATTGTGATCAAAAATATTCTTTTTCTGTTCGTTGTTTAAAGAATTAATATAAATTAAAATATTAACATGAAAACAAAATTTAAAAATATATCGTTACTATTTTTAACTATAACTAATATAGTAGTTTTGTTTTTTATTGTTTGGATTATTTTTCCTAATCAAATAAAAGTCTCGGCTGAAGGTAATGTTTCTGATGCTATCGCTACTAGAATTATTTCTAATCCCGAACATATTAGTGCTCAGTCTTGGTATAATCAACAAGGATTTTCTGGTTCTCCGCAATCCTTAACGGTTGACGGGTATAAAGCGGTACGTGATGGTCGAACTGTTTATGTTTCAGCCACTAATATAGTTGTAGATAGTGGAACAAATTATTTATATAGCAATATTTATTTAATCTCATATAATCAAACAGCCGATGATCAAACAGTTGATATTTTTGGACAAATATTAAAAAATTGGAAATTTAACACTAATCTAACCGATGTAGTTGGTACTTGTTCTATCTCCACAAAAAATTGTTATATTGATAGTGATTGTTTAGATGGATATAGTTGCACCAACAACAAATGTGTTCTACCAGCCGAAGATACTTTAAATTGTATATTGGATTCTGATTGTCCCAGCAATTTATTTTGTAACGGAAAAAAATCTAAAATAGTTAGAGATTTAGATCGGTTAGAAAAAATAGTTTTGATAAAAGGCAAATTATCCAATTACTATAATATTAATAGTAAATATCCGATTTTAGGTGCCGGTACTTATCTGTCTCATATTGCTTTATCGGTTTGGCCTTCTTGGCAGAATGTTTTTTTAAACGAAATTGGAATTAGTAATACGTCTGACCCGATAAATAAACTTGGTTCTTGTGCCGATTCCGAAAAAAGATTTAATTTGGATACTTGTTGGAACGCGACTGACAATGCTTTTTTAAGCACTTCCACTAACTATAATTATTCTAATTTTGGTTTGCCGGCCAACAGCAATATAATTACTTATATTACTAATCCTAATGGTTCTGATTATGAATTATGTGCCGTTATGGAAACGGCTTTAGACGGTATGAATTATAGGTTGGCAGCCTCTTCTTTATTATCTGATTATAGTTGTGGTGGAGCTTCCAGTATCGGAAATACCGGGTTGATTGGTCACAGTATTAATAATGCTCCTTATATAACAGATTATTCTTTAGAAGGAATTAGCGGACAAGAATTTAATGGATATATTTCCGCCAGTGATCCGGAAGGTAATGCTATTAACTGGCAAATGGAAGTTTCTGATTCTAATAACGAAAATTGGGATAATCAAACTCAAGGAGAAGGATCTTTGTTTTTACAAAATACTTCTTATCCTAATCAAAAAAAAGTTTGGTCAGCAAATACCGGATCTGCCGGAACATCAACTGTTAGAATTATTTTGACTGATAATTTAGGATCTTCCTCTAGTCAGTATTTATATCTTCATGTTTCTAATCCCGGCCCTCAAATTATTGCCGGTAATATTTCTCATAATTTAAGTTATGATAAACATTTCAGTAATAATATTGCTATTAATTCGGCTAATGGTATTTTTATTAATGGAATAATATTGACCTATTTACGATCAGATAATGTTGAAAGTGAAAGTAATTTTTCCATTCCATTATGTTCAGAATCTAGTGGAAATTCTATTGAAAATGAGCTTAAAGCTTGTTATGATAAAGTAACTAATACTAGTTATGTTTTAAGAATTTTAGAAAACGGAAATTTATCTCCTGGAAGTTTTAATTATACTATTTCAGTTAAAGACAATTATGGCCAAACCAATAATAAAAATTTTACTATAACTTTGACAGCCGATGATCCAATAATTAATTTTAATAATTGTTCGACTATAGCTAACTTAGGCGATTATTATGAATGCGGAGTAACTGTTTCTAATACAATTGAGGATAGTATTATAAGTATTACTTCTTCTTTACCAAATGGTTTATATTTTGATTCTAATTCTAATACTGTTAAAGGTTATTTATTACAATTAGGGACTTCAAATATTACGGCCTTAGCTACTAACGAATTTAATAATACTTCTTCTAAAAGTTTTGAATTAAATACTATCACCGATTGTGGTTCAGCTTTAGTTAAATATGACGGTGGGCCATGGAATTATAGTGGTACCATTAGAAATCAAGCCGGATATTATAAAACCGCCTTAATTGGAAATCAGTGTTGGTTAGCTGATAATTCAAATGTCGGTACTCAGGTTACTTATTCTTTAGCTAGCAGCAGTGATAGTATTTTAGAAAAATATTGTTTAGATAATAACAGCATTAACTGTGACCTTTATGGTGGTTTATATGCTTGGAACGAGACAGCAACTTCTTTAACTCAAAAAGTTTGTCCTTCAGGTTGGAGAGTTCCAACGGACAGTGATTGGTACATTTTAGAAAATTATTTAAAAGAAAGCGGTCAAACTTGTGATCTTTATAGAACCAGTTCTTGGGATTGTTCTAATGCCGGTGAAAAATTAAAAAATAATAGTTTTAATGCCTATTTAGATATAAATGGAATAGCCGGTTTTTGGTCAAGTAAAGAATCTAATAATACAAATCTTTTTGTTGATGATAATCATGCCATGACTAGATTTTTAGCCAATAGTGGAGCAAGTATTTCCGGCAGTAGCGCTGAAATTAATTCCGATGATGCTAAAAAAGTAATGCGCAATTATACAACTAAAGACAAACTTTTATCAGTTAGATGTATAAAAGATACTTATCAATGTCAAGTAGCATCTGATTGCCCAAGTTCCAATAATTATAATTGCACTAATAATATGTGTGTTTCAAAACCAGTTACTAATATAATTACTAATAATAGTGATGTTGGTTATGGTATTAGTAGTTTGAGCGGAAGTTCAAATAGTAATACTGGATCATCCGCAACTAATTCTTCTAGTAATTAATGTTTTATCAAATTAATATTTGTGTTATAATCTACATAAATCAATGATTTAAAATTAAAATTAAAATTATGTTTAATGATTTAAAAAAAGATGGATCCGGAGAA
>CAYMZF010000003.1:0-11043 GCA_964394905.1 uncultured Gammaproteobacteria bacterium | reverse complement strand
TAAAATTAAAATTAAAATTATGTTTAATGATTTAAAAAAAGATGGATCCGGAGAAGTTGACGATATTTTTGCTGACTCCGATCAAACCGAAGAAACAACAAAAGCTCCTCAGTCTTCTTTAGCCGATCTTAATTTAAAAAGACCGGAAATAAACAAAGAAGCTATTCCTAAATTAGAAGATTTTGACGATAAAGGTAGTAATCAAAATTCTAAAAAAGTTTTAAAAACTATTATTTTAATATTTATAATTTTGGTTATTATTTTAGTTGTGGCCTATATCGTTTATGCTAAAGTTTTATTACCTAAAACTTTACAAACCAATACTAATAAAGCTACTACCAGTGAACTTGTTAATATGAATACTTCTTCTGATTCTAATATTTTAGAAGAAGAAAATATAAACAACGATGATGTTAATATAATAGAAGAAGATATAATCAATAATACTTCTTCGGAAATTATTGTAGATGACAACGAAAGTGGTATGGAAATTTTGAAAAACATTGATTCTGACAGTGATGGCTTAAATGATTATGATGAAACCTATGTTTATAAAACTGATCCAAACAATTTAGATTCTGATAGTGATATTTTAAGTGATTATGATGAAATTAATATTTTTGGAACTGATCCACTAATTGTTGATTCTGATGGTGATACTTATTCTGATGGACAAGAAGTTATGTCCGGTTATAATCCTTTAGGAGATGGTAAAATTAATTCAACTTTATTTAAAAATCAAAATCTTTTTATTGAAAAATATCCAGAATTAGCTAGTAAATAATTTATGAAATTTTCAGATAACAAAACAAAAAAAACCGAAACCAAAGCTATTCCGGAAATATCTTTGGTGGTTCATAAAATGCCTAAAGGTTATAAAACCGGTCGTTTTGAAACCAAACAAAGAGCTATCGATGGCGAGTTAAAAAATGAAACAAGATTAGGAGAACCAACCGGTGGTAAAAAAATAGGAATTATTATTATTGTTATTGGAGCAATTATTGTACTGTTTTTAGCTTATGTTATTTTTTCTTATATCACCAATCCTAATTTTTCTTTTTCTAGTCTGTTTAAATTTTCCAAAACTCCGACAATTGAAAATGCTATAAACACTAATGCGGTTGAAAACAATACTAATGTTACTGATAATCAAGTGGAAGAAATAATTGATTTAGCTACAACTTCTAGCACAACTGTTGCCACCACCACTGCCACTTCCACTGAAATTGAAGATACTAATAATGAAATTGACAATCCGGCTACTACAACCGATGTTGTTATTAATTATACTTCAGTTGATTCCGATGGTGACGGGTTAAATGATGATGAAGAATTTGTTTTAGGTACGGATTTTTCTAAAATTGATTCTGATGGTGATTCTTATAACGACTTAACTGAGGTTCTAAGCTTATATAATCCGACTGGTTCTGGAAATATCACCAATAATATAAATATTATTAAATATAAAAATACTATTTTTTCCTATTCAATTTTATACCCAAGCATTTGGGGTAAAAGCGCTTTAAGCGATGAATCATCTGTAATTTTATCAATTGATAATAATTCGTTTGTTCAAATCTTAGTTGAACAAAATATTTCTAATTTTAGTATTAAAGATTGGTATGCCGATAGATTTTTTACTATAATAAATGATTCTGATATTGTAAAAAACAACAGTTGGGAAGGAATTTATAGTTCTGATGGAATGTCTCTATATTTAACAGACAAGGAAAGAAAAAATGTTTACACTCTTTTATATAATACCACTAATGGACAAAAGAATTATTCTAATATTTTTAAAATGATACTAAAGTCTTTTAGTTTAAATTAAAAGATTAAAAATAAAAATTTGAAAATAAAAAAAGAAGAGTTATAAAATTAAGACTCTTCTTTTTTATTGTATGATTTTTATTTGGTAATTATTTTATCCACTATTCCATATTTTTTAGCGGTTTCGGCATCCATAAAAAAATCTCGATCACTATCTTTTTCAATATCGGCTAATTTTTTACCGGTATGTTTGGCCAATATTTTATTCATTTTATCTTTTATTTTTAAAATATGTTCGGCTTGAATTTTTACATCACTAGCCTGACCGTCAAAGCCACCCATAACTTGATGAATCATTATTTCGCTATTAGGCAAAGCCAATCTTTTTCCGGGGGCTCCGGCCGCTAACAATATTGAAGCCATGGAGGCAGCCATACCGACACAAATAGTGGAAACGTCGCTTTTTATATATTGCATAGTATCATAAATAGCTAAACCGGAAACAACCGATCCTCCGGGAGAATTAATATAAAATTTAATATCTTTATTTTTATCTTCGGCGTCCAAAAATAATAATTGAGCTATGATTATATTGGCGGTATGATCGTCAATTGCTTCACCCAAGAAGACAATACGATCCTTTAATAATCGCGAATAAATATCATAGGCTCGTTCATTTTGACCGCTTTTTTCAATAACTGTTGGTATAATTGACATATTTTTCTAATTAATTGTTATTTAATATAGTTTTTTTATACCATTTCTAAGTAAAAAATTCAAGGTTTAATTCCCTTGATTTTTATATAGATTTGTTCTAAGATAATAAATATTATTATTAAAATATTTATTATTTTATGTCTATGTCAAATTCTAATTTTTCTATAAAGAAAAAAAATCGTATTATTTTTGCTCTTGTTGTAGTTTTCTTTTTAATGGTTTCAATAAAAGTCGGTGATTCTTATTATAATAAAGCTGTTTCTTGGGTAGCCGGAAAAACTGGAGATGTTGTTTCTTTACCAAAAATTAAAGAAGAACCTTTTCATTTAGGGCTTGATTTACAAGGAGGAGTTCAACTTACTTATCAAGCTGATGTTTCTCAAATAGCTGATGCTGATAAAGATGATGTTTTAGAAGGAATTAGAGATGTTATTGAAAACAGAGTTAATGCTTTTGGCGTTAACGAACCAGTAATTCAAATTAATAAGACAGTTGATAATGATTACCAAATTATTGTAGAATTAGCCGGAGTTAATAATATTGATGACGCCATTAAAGAAATAGGCGATACTCCAGAGTTACAATTTAAAGAACAAGTGGCTGCTTCCGCCAGTACTACCGAAAGTAATTTAGCTTTATTAACTGAGTATAATAACAGTTTAAAAACAAAAATAGAAGAAATTTATACTAAAATTAATAACGGTGAAGACTTTACTTCTTTAGCCAAAACTAATAATACTCCAATTTCCTTATCAACTTCCAGTGATAATTCTGTCGGAACCGAAAATGATGGAGATTTAGGTTGGATAACCCAATCAACTAATGCCGGAATTTATGAATATGTAAAAGATTTATCGGTTGGTCAAGTTACTAAAATTATTGAAACCGATTCCGAATATGCCATTTTAAAATTAGAGGATAAAAAAACATCAACTTCAATATTAGCTTCCAGTACTGATACTTCTAAAAATGAATATAAAGTCAGAAGTATTGCTTTAACTAAAATGTCCTCAGAGGAATTAGCTAATTCTGAATATGATTGGCAAAATACAGAATTAACCGGCGCTAATTTAGACAAGGCAGTTCTTCAATTTAATCCTAATGATAATACTCCGGAAGTAGCTTTAGAGTTTGATGAAGAGGGCGCAAAATTATTTGAAGAAATAACTACTAGAAATATTGGTAAACCGGTTGCCATTTATTTAGACGAATCTCCTATTAGTGTACCAACTGTTGATGAAGCTATTTCTGGTGGTAAAGCGGTAATTAGTGGAAATTTCACCGTTGATGAAGCCAAAGAATTAGTTCAAAGATTAAAAGCTGGAGCTTTACCGGCTCCTATCAATTTAGTAAATGAAAAAGAAGTCGGATCAACTTTGGGTTCTCAATCAATTTTTGATAGTTTAAAAGCCGGTCTGATTGGTTTGTTATTAGTAGCTTTATTTATGATTATTGTTTATCGTTTGCCAGGATTATTGGCCGTTGGTTCATTATTAGTATATGGAGTTACCGTTCTAACAATATTTAAAGCCTTACCGGTTTGGGTGGCTATAATTATTGCTTTATTTTTTGTAGGATTAATGATCTATATGTTTAATGAAATGAAATTACTGGATGTTCCGATAACAATATTGTTTTTAGTGGTTGGTGTTGTACTATTAGTTTGTGGATTAAATCCAGTTACTTTAACTTTAGCCGGTGTTGCTGGTTTCGTTCTATCTATTGGTATGGCGGTTGATGCCAACGTTCTTATTTTTGAAAGAATGAAAGAAGAATTGCGCTCCGGTCGGAGTCTAAAAGATTCAATCAATGAGGGAATTCGTCGAGCTTGGCCGTCAATTCGAGATGGAAATATTACCACTTTACTTATTTGTTTGATTTTAATGTTTTTTGGTACTGGAACTTTAAAAGGTTTTGGAACTACTTTGTTTATTGGTGTTTCCGTTTCAATGTTTAGTGCTATAACCATTACCAATGTTTTCTTAAATTTATTTTTAGGAAAAAGAGTTGAAAAACATAGTTGGCTTTTGGGGGTTAAAAAAAGAAAAGAAAAAATTAATTAATTAAATTTAAAATAAAAAATATGTTTAATTTAAATGTTGTAAAATATCGAAAATTTTGGTTAATTTTTTCCAGTTCAATAGCTGCTTTAGCCTTAGCCGCTTTGATTATGTGGGGTTTAAATTTTGGTATTGATTTTACTGGAGGCAGTTTGATGGAAGTAAAATTTAACGGACAACAACCAAATGTTTCACAGGTTACGGAAAGTTTAGCCGATTTGAGTTTAAGTAGTTTATCGGTTCAACCAACTGCCGATAATTCAATAATTCTACGTTTTAAAGAAGATTCTTTAGATGCCCATGAACAAGTAAAGACTCATTTAAATACTTTAGCGGTAGAATTAAACGGAGAAAATCAAGTTTCGGGATCGGTTATTGAAGAACTTCGATTTGATTCCGTTGGTCCTTCAATTGGTAAAGATTTAAAAAATAAATCTTTTAACACTATTTCTTTAGCTATTTTAATGATTGTTATTTATATCGCCATAGTATTTAAAAAGGTTTCTAAACCGGTAGCTTCTTGGAAGTATGGTATCGCTGCTATTTTAGCTTTAGCTCATGATATTTTAATTGTTTTAGGAGTATTTGCTGTTTTAGGAAAATTTTTTAATGTTGAAGTTAACGCCACTTTTATCGCCGCTATTTTAACGGTTTTAGGTTATAGTGTTAACGATACTATTATTACTTTTGATAGAACTAGAGAAAACTTACCGAAAAGTTCTGATAATTTTATGAATACTGTTAATAAAAGTATCAATCAAACTATAACTAGAACATTATGTACTTCTTTTACCACTTTGTTGTCTTTAATTGCTGTTATAATTTTTGGTGGAAGTTCAATCAGAGATTTTGTTTTAGCCTTAGCTATTGGTATTTTTATTGGAACATATAGCTCAATTTTTGTGGCCAGTCCTCTAATAATATTATTTGATCGAAAGAAAAAGTAAAAAACACAAATAAATTAGTAAAAATTTAAAAACAAAAGCTTTTTAGCTTTTGTTTTTTTTATGATATAATAATGATAGCAAAATAATGTTATTTTAAGTATGAAAAAAATTAAAATTACTGATTTTTTTATTGAAATTTTTTATTTGGCCATTATTTTTTTAATACCGATTTATTTTGGTTTGTTTTTTATAACCGAAAATCCTTTTGAGCTACATAAGATGATTCTTTTTAAAGTTTTGTTTTTATTATTAGTTTTATTGTCGGTTATTAAATTTGTCGCTGAGCCTAATTTTAAAGAGGTAATTATAAAAATGAGTAAAAAATATTTTTATATCCCCGTTATTGTTTTATTATTTTCCTTAATTTCATTACTATGGTCAGTTGATCCTCAAATATCTTTTTGGGGAACGGCCGATCGGCAATTAGGTTGGTTATCGGAATTCTATTTTTTTCTATTTTTTTGTTTTTTGTCATTAAATATAGTTTTAGCTCGAGATAAAGATAAAAAAATAAATAGATTAATTTTAACTGCCGTATTGTCATCGTTTGTTGTTTCAATTTATGCTATCAGTCAATTTTTTGGTTATGATTTTTTAACCTGGGAAGAACCGGCTGTTTTAACTAAGAGGTCGGTATCAACTTTGGGCCAACCCAATTTTTTAGGTTCGTTTTTGGTATTAGTTATTCCGTTGGTAATTTATTTAATAAAAAAAACGGCCAATTGGAAATTAAAAATTTTATTTTTTTTAATTTTAATTAGTGATTTAATGGCTTTGATTTTTTCCGGTAGTCGAGGCGCTTGGATTGGATTGTTTATGGCCGGAGTTTTAGCTTTGTTTTGGTTTTATTTTAAAAGTAATAGAAAAATATTTTTTTTAGGGTTAGGCGGAGCTACTTTGCTTTTGATAATTTTATTATGTAGCCATAATGTTTTTAGTGAGCGTTTTAAAGCCGTTTTTGATTTGGGTAGCGGTAGTTCTTCGGTTAGAGTTTCTCTATGGGAAGCGTCTCTTAAGGCTGTTAATAAACGTTTTTACGGTTATGGCTTAGAAAACCAAGTTGAAGCTATTAGACCTTATTACAAATCTGATTGGGCTATTTTAAATAAAGTAAACGTTACTTTTGATCGCGCTCATAATATAATTTTAGACAAACTTTTAACGGTTGGAGTGCCTGGTCTGTTATTATGGCTAGTATTTTGTTTTTTTGTTTTTAAATTATTAAAAAATAATATAAAAAGTAATAATATTTTAGCTAAAACATTGTTTATTTCTTTTTTGTCCTATTTAATTTCTTTATTTTTTAACTTTTCAGTGGTTGTTACTAATATTTATTTTTGGGCACTACTGGCTGTTTTGATAAGTCTTGATTACAAAGAAAAACTAAAGGAAGGAGTAGTAATAAAAAAATTTCAACCGGTTTATTTAGTAATTATATTACCCGTAGCTATTCTAGTGTTTTTAGGAATTAACCGTGAAATTAAAAATTTGAACGCTGATTATTATTTTTTTGAAGCTAAAAAATTTTTTTATCAAGATGAAATTCCATCTTCGGTTTTGACTTTTTCTTATTTAGACGAACAACAACCGGTTTATAATAGTTATAAATATCAATTTATTAGTTTGGTTTTTGATAATTACAACAATTTTAAAGATGAATCTTCTAAATATGTCGCTAGACAACAAATAAAACAATATTTAAGTGAATTGGAGAATGTTAAAGGAGAATCGTTTGATTATGTATTGGCTCAAGCTCAGGCTTTAACCTTAACGGAAAAATTTTCCGAAGCCGATATTTATTTTTCTAAATTACAACAAAAATCACCTTATTATCCCAATGTTTATTTTAAATTAGCCGAAGCGGAAGAATATCAAGCCAATTTTAACGAAGCTAAAAAATATTATAATCAAGTTTTAGGGTTGCTACCTGATGAAAATTTAGTTAATTCTGATATTAATTTAAAAGCTTTGCGAAATTATAAAAAATTAGTGGAAACAAAGTTAAAAAAATTAGAAAGTAAATAATTATTTATAAAAATATTTTTAATTTAATAATATGGTTTTAATTTACATCTTTGTTTTTTTATTTGGTTTGATTATCGGCAGTTTTTTAAATTGTTTAATTTGGCGTTTATATAAAAACGAAACTATTTTAGGTCGTTCTTATTGTCCGCGGTGTCATAAAACTATCCATTGGTATGATAATATACCTATTTTAAGTTTTTTGTTATTACGCGGTCGCTGTCGTTTTTGTAATAAAAAAATATCTTGGCAGTATCCGTTAGTAGAATTAGCCGCCGGGTTATTATTTTTACTGGCCTTTTATTTAAATTTTATATCCGATTTTTCAGTTATTAAACTTTGTTGTGATTTTGTTTTTATTTCCTTGGTTATTATTATTTTTATTTTTGATATTCGTTGGTATTTAGTTCCGCTTCCGGTCTTAATTTTTGGCGGATTGTTTTTTTTAATAATGGATTTAATTTTGGGTTATTCTGTTTGGACGATACTTTTAACTGTAGCTATAGGAATTTCTTTTTTTGCCTTACAATATTTTTTTAGTATTTTAATTATGAAAAAAAAAGGATTGGGAGAAGGAGATATTTGGTTGGGCGGTTTTTTTGCTTTAGCTTTTCCGGTTTTAGGACAATTTGTCGGTTTTCTTTTTTTAACTTATTTAATAGGAGGATTAGTGGCTACCGTTTTATTAATTTTTGGTTTGAAGAGTTTTTATTCTAAAGTACCTTTGGGAGTATTTTTGTCTTTAGCCGGAATTATCATGCTTTTTTGGGGAAGTCAGATAGTTAACTGGTATTTAGGCCTTATTTTTTAATGGTTTTTGGTAAATTTTAATTATTGCTAATATTAAAAAATTTTAGTATAATGAAAGATATAAATAAAATAATTTAGCTTATTATGAAAAACGATATTGTCGTTGGTCTTGATATGGGCTCAAGCAGTATAAAGTTGATAATTGCTCAGAAAAAATTAGAATACAACGAAGAAAAAATACACATAATTGGGGCTGTTTCTCATCCTAGCGCCGGAATTGGTAAAAACGGGACTATTAACAGCATTGAAGATGCAGTATCTTCTCTTTCAGCTTGTTTAGAAAAAGCCGAGCGTTTGGTTGGAATACCAATTACTTCCGTTTGGTTGGCTTTTAATCATTCTAAAATTAATTATGAGCGAGTAAAAGGAGTGGCTATTATAAGTAAAAACGATGGAGAAATTGATCAAAGTGATATTGATCGAGCGGTTGATTCGGCCAAGTCTTTTCCGATTCCTAATAATTATGAAATTTTTAAAACCATTCCCGTTAAATATAATATTGATAATAATGAAGATGTAAAAGATCCTATTGGTATGCGTGGTATTAGATTAGAGGTGGAAGTTTTAGTCGCTTTAGTTTTAAGCAGTCAAATGAATAATTTAATAAAAATAATTCAACGAGTCGGTTTAGGAATTGATGATATTTTACTTCCAAGTATTACTATGGCTGAACTATTTTTAACTAACAAAGAAATGGAATTGGGTGTTTCTGTTGTTGATATCGGTTCCACTACTACTTCTTTAGCAGTATACGAGGACGGAACTTTACTTCATTTTAATATTTTACCGATTGGTTCCGAATATATTACCGCTGACATCGCTTTAGGTTTAAAATGCCCGATTACCTTAGCCGAAAAAATAAAATTAGAATTTGGTAACGCTGATTCCGAGGAAGAATATAGTGATGATGATATTGATATCTCCCATTTATTAAAAGAAGAAAAAATTGACGATGAAAGTAATATCGTTTCCAGAAAATATTTAACCGATATTATTGAAGCTCGAACTGAAGAAATTTTTGAATTAGTTAACGATGAATTAAAAAAAATAAATCGTTCTAAAATTTTACCGGTTGGAGTATTTTTAAGTGGTGGTGGTTCTTTATTGGAAGGAATAACCAAAACAGCCAAAAGAGTTTTGTCGTTACCGGTAGCTTTTTTGGAACCAAAGCATGTAAAAATAGAAGTTGATAAAGCTTCCAGACCTGATTTTTTATCAGCTTTAAGTTTAGCTGTTTATGGAAGTTATTCGGGAGCTACCTATAAAACCAGTTTTATGAAAGATAATTTTAAAGATGCTTTTAATAAAATGGGAAAATTTTTTGGAAAAATAATGCCAAAATAATAAATAAAAATTTAAGATAAATTATTATGCCTGAAATTAAACCAAACATTGAAACCTCGGCTAAAATTAAAGTTGTCGGCGTTGGTGGAGGCGGAGGCAATGCCGTTAACAGAATGATTGAAGCCGGAATTAGAGGGGTGGAATTTATTGCCATTAATACCGATATCCAAGCTTTACAAAATAGTCGAGCCAGTTACAAACTTAATATTGGTAAATCAGTTACTAAAGGTTTAGGAGCTGGTATGAATCCGGAGATAGGAAAAAAATCAGCTGAAGAATCACAAAACGAAATTAGAGATTTATTAAAAGGAGCTGATATGGTTTTTATTGCTTGTGGTTTAGGTGGAGGAACCGGTACTGGAGCTTCGCCAGTTATTGCTGAAATAGCTAAAGAATTAGGAGCTCTTACCATTGCCGTAGTCACCAAACCTTTCTTTTTTGAAGGCGGAATCAGACAAAGAATTGCCGATGAAGGTTATGCTAATTTAGCGGCTAAGGTTGATACTATTATTACTGTTTCCAATGAAAAATTATTAGAGGTTATTGATAAACGAACCACTTTTATTGAAGCTTTTAAAATGGCGGACAATGTTTTACGCCAGGGAGTTCAAGGCATTTCTGAAATAATAACCGTTCCGGGTATTGTTAATGCTGACTTTGCCGATGTTAAAGCTATTATGTCCGGTACAGGTACAGCTTTAATGGGAGTCGGACAAGCGGCTGGTGAGAATAAGGCGGTGGAAGCCGTAAAAGCGGCTATTAATTCAGTGTTACTGGAGACATCGATTAATGGAGCTAAAGGAATTGTCTTTACAGTAACTGGAGGAAGTGAATTAAGTATGTCTGATGTTAGCGATGCCGCCAAGATGATAAATTCATTAGCCGACAAAGACGCTAAAATTATTTTTGGAGCTGTAATTGATGAAGATTTAAAAGATGAAATAAAAATTACGATTGTAGCGACCGGTTTTAATGATAAAAATCCTCGTCCGACCGTAAAAAAAGATATTGATAAAAAAATAGATGCCGATTATTTTAGTTCTAGTAAAAAAGATTACAGTATTATGGATAGTTTTGATAATAATCTTTCCGAAAAAAAAGAAGAAAATGAAAAAAAATCTATTTTTAATTTAAGCTCTAAAAGTTTATTTAATAAAGAAAAAATTAACAAATTTTCTGATGATTTAGAAAATGATTTAGATACTCCGACTATCTTAAGAAATAAAAATAAAATAACTTTAAATGATAATGATGGAGAATCAAGTTTTTCTAATTTTTTAAGAAGTAAAAGTAAAGTGGATCAAAGTAAAGATGACGCTGATTTAGACGTTCCGGCATTTTTAAGAAATAAAATAAAAAAGTAATAGATAAAA
>CAYMZF010000002.1:0-52744 GCA_964394905.1 uncultured Gammaproteobacteria bacterium | reverse complement strand
ATAGTCGACCCAGATTCATACGGGATTTCTCGAGTCCCGCACTACTTAAGAATAATCACAGTAAAGTAATATTTTTTTTACCTACGGGACTTTCACCTTTTATAGTTGAGCTTTCCAGCTCATTCGGTTAAAAATATTATTTATGACTTTACCTCGTCTTATTCAAGAGACAAAAGTAATTATCTTGCAACACCTTATAAACATATGGGCTTGATCCCTTCCGCGACATCTCTTTCACAAAAGTAAAATTAATTATCGCTCAGTTTATAAAGTTTAGGCTCTTCCCGTTTCGCTCGCCACTACTAAGGGAATAATTATTATTTTCTTTTCCTCCGGCTACTAAGATGTTTCAGTTCACCGGGTGCTCCCCCTAACTAACGTCAGGGCACTCTGTCTTCAACAGAGTAGGTTTCCCCATTCGGATATCTACGGATCAAAGGTTGCTTGCCACCTCCCCGTAGCTTATCGCAGGCTGCTACGTCCTTCATCGTCTTTTTATGTCAAGGCATCCACCATTCACTCTTAATGAGATTCTCTCACATTTTTGATTTTAAATAATTTAAAAATTATCGCTAAATTTTATTGTTTCGAAATTGCATAAGAACAATAAAATCATCATTCAATTATTAAGGTTCAATACGATACCATTAGATATCAATATTTGAAGATTATTTTTAAAAAGATAATCTGCAAAATTTTAATTTCTAATTTTTTATTTTAGGAGCAAACTTTTTTTGAAAAAGAAAAAACCGCTGTTAAAGCGGCCACAAAATAAGCTAAAAAAGCTTAAAGCCGCTAAATTTTATTTAATACTAAAAAATAAATAAACATAGTTATTTTTTTCGTAAAGCCTAAGTTTTTAAAACTGTGTTAATTATAAACGATTTAAAAACATTTGTCAACACCCCATAAATAAAGGCTAAAATGACTATTTTTGAAGTTATTTTTAAAAACAATTTAATATTATTTTAACCACTTTTTTTTATAATAGAAATTATAAAATATTATTTCAAAAAAAATGTTTAACAATCATAAAATTAAATTTAAAAAAATTTTGTTTTTTACCGGTTTAATAATAATAATTTTTTATTTTCTAATTACTTATCAGGTTAGTAAAAAAAATAATAATTTAGAAATTTCTTTTATTGATTCCGGACAAGCCGATGCCATTTTTATAAAAACTCCCAATCAACAAAATATTATTATTGATTTTGGTAGCGAGCAAGGGTTAAAAGAATTGGAAAAAGAAATTCCATGGTGGAATAAACAAATTGATTTAATAATTATAACCCATCCGCATGATGATCATATCACCGGACTAATTCCGATTATAAAAAAATACGATGTTAAACAAATTCTATATAATGGAATAGATTATGAATCCAATATTTATAATGAACTGTTAAAATTAATTTCTTATTATAAAATTCCTTTACTACTACCGGTTTATAATCAAACTATAAATTTGGAATCGGATTGTTTTTTCAATATTATTTATCCAATTACCAACATTTATCAACAAAAAATTGATAATGTTAACAATTCTTCTATTGTTAGTCGTTTAACTTGTAATCATTCTTCCTTTTTGTTTATGGGTGACGCCGAAAACGAAGTGGAATCCGAAATTTTATCCGCTGGGATAAATATAAAAAGTGATGTTATAAAAATAGGCCATCACGGATCAGTTACAGCCAGTAATCAAAAATTTTTAGAAGCGGTTAATCCTAAAATAGCTATTATTATGGTCGGAGAAAACAATGATTTTAATCATCCTAGTTTAAGAATTATAAAACGTTTAGAAAAACTAAATATAAAAATGTTCCGTACAGATCAAGACGGAACAATTAAAATAATAAGTGATGGAAAAAAAATATATAAGAGTAATTAACTTCCGGTAATATATCGGGCATTTAAAAATTTATTAAATTCGTCTTCATCTATTAAATCCTGCTCGTACAATTCCTTGATACTGCGATCAAAGCTTATCATACCATCGTTATAATGAGTTTCAATAACACTTTTAATCTGCGGAATTTTTTGTTCCCTGATTAAATTAGCTACAGCACTATTATTAATAAGAACTTCTCGCACCGCCACTCGACCACCGCCTTTTTTAGTAATTAAAACTTGAGATACCACAGCTGATAAAATTAAAGATAATTGTGATTTAACTTGATTTTGTTGATGAGACGGAAACATATCAATAATACGATCAATGGTCTGATAAGTATTACAAGTATGAAGTGTTGCTAAAACTAAATGTCCGGTTTCCGCTAATGTTAAAGTAGTGGAAATAGTTTCTAAGTCTCTCATTTCGCCCACCATAATAACGTTAGGATCCTGACGCAAAACATGTTTTAGTCCACTGGAAAAAGTAGGCATATCCACCCCTAATTGTCTTTGAGTAATAATACTTTTATTAGGTTTAAAAATAAATTCCATCGGATCTTCTAAAGTAACAATGTTACAACTTCTGTTATTATTAATATAATTAATCATAGCCGCTAAAGAAGTTGATTTACCGCAACCGGTCGGACCAGTTAACAAAATTAAACCTTGTTTTAAACCTAATAATTCAATTACTTTAGGGGGCATATTAATTTCTTCTAGAGTTGGAAGTTTATTGCCGATAACTCGAGCCACTAATTTTAAATTACCTTTTTCATATGACAAATTAACTCTAAAACGAGAATTTTGATATTCATAACCAAGATCATAATCTTTACGACGATAAAATTTTTCTAATTGTTCTTCCGTTAAAATTTTTTTTACAATTTTATGAATTTTATCGGAAGTAATTACGGATAAATCATCTTGGTTGCCGGATAATAATCCCTTTTTTATAATTTCTCCGGTTTCGGAAAAAGTATATTTAGCCGGAGAGGTCGGATCGGTATCATCATTTTTTTCTATTAAATCAGAAACTTGAGTATTTAGATTATCCGCTTGACAAAAAACACTACTGGATAAACCAGAATCACTTAAACAAAACAGCTCCCCGTTAACTCTTAAAATTGGGGGTAAACCGTGAACCAAATGAATATCAGAAGCTTTTTTCTCTATAGCTACTTCAAATATTTTATCAATATTCATATTTTTAAATTAGTGTTTAAAAAATTAAAACCATTTTTTAATTTTTAATCCTTCTTCGGCGGCTTTAGTTTGAGCTTCTTGTTTAGAAAAACCTTCACCGGTAGTTATAAGTTCTTCATTTAAATATAGACCGATGGTAAACTTTTTAGCATGATCGGGACCTTCTTCTTTTAAAACTTGATAAGATGGAGTAATTCCGACAATTTCTTGCGACATTTCTTGAAAACGAGATTTAGGATCGACATAAGTTTTATTTTTTATAATTTCATCCAAATTGGTTATAACATTATTTAAAATAAATTCTTTAGCTATTTCCAATCCTTGATCTAAATAAATAGCCCCGATAACAGCTTCCACCGAATCAGCTAAAATATAGTGTCGAGCTTTGGAATTACTATCTTTAGATTCACCTTTAGATAATAACAAAAATTTATCAAAATTTAATTTATTGGCTATTTTATACAACATTTTAGAATTAACCAAACTAGCTCGCCAATTAGTTAAATCCCCTTCCGGTTTATCGGGGAAACTTTTGTATAAATATTCGGTAACAATAATTTCTAAAACAGCATCACCTAAAAATTCTAATCTTTCATTATGACCCATTTTAAAATTAGGATGTTCGTTAATATACGATCGATGAACCATGGCTTGTTGCAACAAATCATGGTTAGTAAAATTTACCTTGATTTCTTTTTCTAAATCTTTTAAATTACTCATATTATAAAATCAGATAAATTATAATTTTCAATTTTAAATATTTAAAAACGCAAATTATAATTTATTTTATTAATTAATATTTTAACTAATTTATTATCTAATCTTTTTCAATCTGATTATCGATAACTTCCTCTTGTTTAATTTTATCTTCTGTTTGTTCTTCGTTATTATTGTTTGTTTTTTGGGTTGATAATTTTTCTCTTTTAGTTTTTTCTTCTTCCGGCATGTCATTAAATATAGATCCTAAAACTCCATTAATAAACTTACCGGATGATTCCCCGCCAAAATTTTTAGCCACTTCAATCGCTTCATTAATAGCAACTTTAGGCGGAATTTTTTCAGAAAAAACTAATTCATAAATACCTAAACGCAAAACATTCCGATCAATTACCGTAATTTGATCCAAAGGCCATTCTGGAGCATATTTTTTTATATAGTTATTAATTTCCTCTAAATTATTAAAAACTCCAAAAACTAGTTCTCTAACAAAACCGCCATCATCAAATTCGGGAGCAAAATTTTTAAAATTATCTTCAATGATATCATCTAAATTTTTAGTTTGATTATTAAAATCCCATACAAACAAAGTTTGCATAGCGATAGTTCGGGATAAATGTCTATTAGCCATAATTATATATATTAAAAAAATAAAGCACTAAACAGTGCCTTATTTTTTACTTTTAGCTTTTTTATCTTTAATTGTTAAAACGGTTTTACCTTTATAGGTTCCGCAAAACCCGCAAGCAGTATGGGGTAAAATAGCTTGACCGCATTTGGGACAGCTATTTAAAGTTTTAGGTTTTAAAGCTAAATGGGAACGATTTTGGCCAACGGCTGACCGTGTTTTTCTTCTTTTTGGTACTGACATAATTTAAAAGTTTATTTTAAAATTTAATTTAAGTATAATTTAAAAATTGATATTAGTCAAATAACAATTAACGAAAATAATTAATTTAGTTCTTAACGGCGACTAATTTATCAAATTCTTCTTTTTCAATTGTTTCTTTTTCTAATAAAACGGCGACAACTTTTTCCAATTGTTCTTTGTTTTTATTTAAAATATTAACAGCTCGTTTTTCTCCTTCGTTAATAAAATTAGTAATTTCTTCATCAATCATTTCAGCCACTTTTTCGCTATAATCACGTTGTTCATGAATTTCCCGACCCAAAAAAATCATTTCTTCTTTTTCACCGAAAGTTCTTGGACCTAATTTTTCACTCATTCCATAATCAGTTATTAACCGACGAGCTAATTCGGTCGCTCGACGCAAATCGGAAGTAGCTCCGGTAGTAACTTCTCCAAATATTTTTTTCTCAGTTAAATGACCGGCTAATAATACAGCAATTTCATCAATAAAATAATTTTTTGAATATAATCTTTTATCATTTTCTGGAAGTTTTAAAGTATAACCACCGGCTTGACCTCGAGCAATAATTGAAATTTTATGAACCGGATCGGCATTGGGTAAAAAATTAGCCACCACCGCATGACCGGCTTCATGATAAGCGGTAATTTTCTTTTCGTCATCACTTATAATTCGACCCTTTCTCTCCGGACCCATAATAACTTTTTCAATAGCTTCAAACAAATCCGGCAATTCAATAATTTTTTTGTTTTGCCGAGCGGCTAAAATAGCCGCTTCATTTAAAACATTAGCTAAATCAGCCCCACTAAATCCCGGAGTTCTTTGAGCTATTAATTTTAAATCAACATCTTTAGCTAAAGGTTTTTTTTGCGCATGAACTTTTAAAATCTCTTCACGATCTTTTAAATCAGGATTATCAATTACAATTTGACGATCAAATCTTCCCGGACGAAGTAACGCTGGATCTAAAACATCGGGTCGATTAGTAGCCGCAATAACAATAATACTGACGTTAGGTTCAAAACCGTCCATTTCAACTAAAATTTGATTTAAAGTTTGTTCACGCTCATCATGAGAACCGCCCAAACCTGAACCTCTTTTTCGGCCAACGGCATCAATTTCATCAATAAATATAATACAAGGTGAACTTTTTTTTGCTTTTTGAAAAAGAGATCGAACCCGAGAAGCTCCCACCCCTACAAACATTTCCACAAATTCTGAACCGGAAATACTTAAAAATGGAACATTGGCTTCACCGGCTACGGCTTTAGCCATTAAAGTTTTTCCGATTCCCGGACCACCTAACAGTAAAACGCCTTTAGGAATTTTAGCTCCCAAATCATAAAATTTTTTGGGAAATTTTAAAAAATCAACTATCTCACTTAATTCTTGTTTAGCTTCTTTAGCCCCGGCTACGTCTTTAAAAGTAATTTTATTTTTTTGTTTATTATCAAATTCACGAGCCTGAGATTGACCGAACATCATTGCTTTTGAATTAGCACCATTTACTCCTTTTAACATGAAAATTAAAAAAGCGGCTATTAAAATAACTGGAATTAAAATAGGTAAAAGTGATATTAACATTGTTTTAAAACTGCTATCTTCTTTAACGATTAAATTTATTTTTGACATTTTTTCTTGATCAACACCCAAATTTTTTATCAAAGCAGAAAAAGATTCGGTGCTTTCTTTTTTTACTGTTTTCTTTTCACCAGAATTTAAAGTCAAATTTATAGTGTTATCAATCACTTCAATAGCGGTAATTTGTTCATCATTAATTAAAGACACTAAATTATTTAAACCAATAGTTTCAGTTTTGGAAGAATTTTGAGTAAAAATACTAAACAAAGCGGCTATAACCAAAAAAGAAAATAAAAACATGAATGAATTTTTTAAAAAAGGTTTCATATTGTAATAAATTAATGTTATATTTATATATTATACAATAAATTAAGCTTAAAAACAAATAATATTAAAACAAAGAGCCGAATAACCGGCTCTTTGTTTTTTTGGCTATATGTATTATTTTTTATCAACCTTAACTTTTTTCTCTTTTACCGATTTTTCCTTAACTTCTTTTTTTTCTTTCTTTTTTGATTCATCTTTAATTTCCTCTTTTTCTTCTGAATCTATTTTATCTTTCTTTATTTTTTTTCCTTCTTTAACCAATTTTAAACCTAAACGATGATCAGCCGGTGAAATAGATAAAATTTCAAAATCAAGTTCATCTCCGGATTTAAATAAATCACTGATTTTTTCTTTAACATTTATATTTAACTGGGTAATATGAGCCAAACCATGAATTTCATCATCTAATTTTACAAATAATCCAAACGGATTAACTTTTAAAACTTGGCCTTTAACGATATCGCCGGATTTATACTTTTCAACCGCTTTTTTCCATGGATCTTCAACAATTTTTTTAGCGCTCAAAAAGATTTTATTATTATCAAGATTAACTATTTCCGCTTTAATTATATCACCGACTTTATAAAGTTTTTCCGGAGATTCAATTCTTTGCCAAGCTAATTCGGAAATATGAATTAAACCTTCCATCCCCTCGCCAAAACTTATAAAGACACCAAAATTAGTAACAGCTGAAATTTTACCATCAACTATCATACCAACCTTATACTTATCAATTATGTGTTTTTGTTTTTTATTCCAAACATCTTTTTCGCTAAAAATTATTTTATCGGATTCTTCACCTAAATTAATAACATTAACTTCAATTTCTTGGCCGATAAACGATTTTAATTTTTCTAATATTTTTTGTTTGTCACCACCATTAACTCGAGGATAATTTTCTGGAGATAACTGAGATACTGGTAAAAAACCAGCAATTTGATAATATTTTACCAATAATCCACCTTTATTAGCTTCAACCACTTTAACTTTAACAATTTCTTTATCTTTTAAGGCTTGTTCTAGTTTACTCCAAGCCTTTTCCTGACCGGCTTGCTTAAATGATAATTCCAATTCTCCTCGTTCATTTTCTTCATCGATTACGGTAGCTTCAATTTCATCACCCGGTTTTAAACTGGCAAATTCTTCAGCTTCAAAATATAATTCGGGACCACGAACAACACCAATAAAAACACCGCCAATATCTAAACGAACTTCGGACTTAGAAGCGGTTATTACCTTACCAACAACAATATCGTTTACTCCCGGAACTTTAATAGTGTCTTGTTCTAATAAAGCGCGTAGAACACTATTTTCTTTTTTATCATCACTCATAAAAAAATATTTTTATCTATAATAAAATTAATTACAAATAAAAAAAGAATGATTTAACCTTCTCTTTTAAAAAGTAGAAAGTTCCCGACCGCCTTAAATTCGGGATGTTTATAAAAGGCTTATTAATTTGTGAGATTATTATAAAACAATTACTTTAAAAAAGCAAGAGCTTATCGTTATATTAAAATAAAAACAAAAAAAATATCCGTTTCCGGATATTTTTTATATAAAATTTGTATTATATTAAATTTTAATAACCACTGGCAAAACCATCGGCCGTCGTTTGGTGGCTCCAAACAAAAATTGACCAACTTCATTTCTAATTTTATTTTTAATATAATCGTCATCAGCCGGAGTATTATCATTTTTATCTTTAACGATAAATTTAACTTTAGATCTAACCTTTTCAATTAAATCACGATTTTCTTTCATATAAATAAAACCACGAGAAATTAAATCGGGACTACCGATTAAATCACCGGTTTTAGAATCAATTGTTACAATAACTACAATCATACCGTCTTCCGACATTACTCGACGATCACGTAAAACAATAGCTGATACATCACCGACGCCCAATCCATCAACCATAACATAATCACTCGGTACTTTTTCTTTGGTTAAAGTTCCTAAAACTTCAAATTTTTTATCATTTATTACTTTATGACCCTTTTTAAATTCAACCACTTGTCCATTATCAGCCACAAAAATATTCTCTTTAAATATTCCCACTTGTTCGGCCAATTCAGCATGAGCTTGAAGCATATAGTGATTAGCTTCAATCGGCATAAAATATTGAGGACGAATTAAACGCATCATTAACTTTAAATCTTCCTGCTTAGCATGACCTCCAGCGTGAATGTCCATCATTTTATAGTTAATAATTTTAGCTCCTTGTCGGACAACCATATCCATTAAATTTTGAATAGTTCTTTCATTACCTGGAATAACCGATGATGAAAAGATAACGGTATCACCTGATCTTAAACTGATAACTCGATGTTCATTATTTACTACACGAGATAAAAAGGCGTTGTTTTCTCCTTGAGCTCCGGTACCGATAATAATAATCTTATCATCACGCAAACGATTTAAATCTTTATCTTCAACTATAATTTTAGGATCAAATTTTAAATAATTTATTTGATGAGCCACTTCAACGTTATCATTAATACTTCTTCCTTGAAGCGAAATTCGACGACCATATTTTTTAGCTAAATCAAAAATCTTTTGAATACGACTTAGCTGAGAAGCAAAAGTTCCGATAATAATTCGACCGGTAATTTTTTCAAATAATTTATCCATTTCGTCTCCAATAGCCGACTCGGAAATTTGATAACCAAGATGAACGGCATCGGTTGAATCCGACATCATTAATAAAATATTTTCCGCTCCCAATTGAGCAATACGATTTAAATCCGCCGGCTTATCGTTAACGGGAGTAAAGTCAATTTTAAAATCTCCGGTATGAACAACCTTGCCCAATGGAGTGTTTATAATTATAGCAAAACAATCAGGAATAGAATGATTAACTCGCAAAAATTCAACTTGTAATTTATCAGAAATTTTAACGCGATCAAATTCAGTAATTTCTTTAATTTTTAAAACTGGGGCTTGTTTAAATTCGGCGATTCTTTTACGAACTAAACCGGCGGTCATTTTACCCATAAACATCGGCGGATTACCGATAACTCCCATAATATGAGGAATACCACCAATATGATCAAAATGACCATGGGTTATAAAGACGGCTTTAATGCGATCTTTTTTATCTTCCAAATAAGAAACATTGGGAATAACATAATCAATTCCGGGCATATCTTCTTCAGGAAATTGTAAACCCATATCAATAATAATAATTTCTTTTTCATATTCAATTACCGTCATGTTTCGTCCAACTTCTTCCAATCCACCTAAAACCATAACTCTTAATTTGCCGGTATTATCAAAAGTTTTTATTTCCGGTAATTCTTTAGAAACATTTTTAACTGGATTTTTGAAATTATTTTTTTTACGAAAACCTCCTACCGCTTGGTAATTTCCGGCAGAATGGTAAGTATTAACATTTTTTCGAGGAGCTAATCTCGGATTATTCAAAGTAGTCGGTACCGAATTAAAAGACCGAACATTTTTAGAATTGTCTGGAGAAAAAGCTTGATATTTATCTATCATAACAAAAAATTATTTTAGCATTGTTTCATTTAAAATAAAGCTAAAATAAAAAATTAGATTCTTATTAAATTTATATTTAAAGAGTAAATTTTTATTTAAAGTTTAGGGATGATTAAATCTAAAATTCAATTTTACGATCTACTTTTATATACCAATAAGAAATATTATTAAAACGATCCGCCGGATTTAAAATATTTACAAAATCAAAACCTTTTACTTTTTTATTTTGAATATAGTTATAAGTCGGAAAATAAAGAAAAATAACCGGCGAATCAGCGCTTAAAAGTTCTTGAAACTTTTTATATTTTTCAATTCGCTCATCTGATTTTAAAGAGGTTCGAGCTTCCTCTAATATTTTATCAACTTCTTTGTTTTTATATTCGGAAATATTTAAACCGGTTTCACTTATTTGGGAAGAATGCCAAAAAGAATAAACATCTTGGTCGCTACCGACTACTTGGCTTAAAAGCAAAGCTTCAAAATTCTTTTGTTTTATTATTTCTGATTGTACCTGATTAGAACTGATAGTTTTAATAAAAGTTTTTATACCGGCACTTTCCCAAGATGTTTTTATAAATTCAGCTACTGAAATATTATCAATTAAGTCAACTGTGGTTAGATTAATGGTTAAATAATTATAGGGTTTACCACTGTCCTTAGTGGCTTTGTATCTCCAATTACCTATTAATTCTTCATCATTTAAAGCGAAAGTTTCAATAATATTTCTCTTTATTTCCCAATTGTCAATCGCTTTTAAAGTTTCGGTTCTAGTAGCCAAAGTGGCATTAATATCGACTATATTGCTGGTTGATTTTTCGTCTGCAGTATTTTGATTATTTAAATCTTCAACGGCGGTTTCGGTAGAAGTCGCTACAACCGCTTCAGCCTCTTTTTTTTGTTTTTCTAAATCAATAACTTCTTTAATTAAAGAAACTTCATTCGCTTTTAATTCAACTATATTCCAACCGGCCTCATTTAAAATAGTGGAGGCTTCTTCGTAATTATATTCATGCTTTGTAATATTATCATTATACGAAGCACTGCTTGGTAAAATTGGTCCATAAGCTGTTTTGGCGTTACCAGAAAAAATTTCATCACAAATTTTGTTACGATCAATGAACTCAGTTAAAGCTTGACGAATTTTATTATCAGATAAAATTGAATTTTTTTTAGAATTCAAAAAAATAGAAGTTATCTGCGGTAAATTTAAACTATTAAAATTTAAAGAATTTTGCGAAACTAAATCGGATTTTAAACTATGTGGTAAATAACTTAATCCGTCAACTTCATTATTATTTAAAGCACTAACTAATTCGTTATAATTACTATAAAATTTTAAAATTAATTTACTGATATACGGACTCTGATCATAATAATCAGTGTTAGCCACTAGAGTAAATTCTTTTATATCACCTGATTTATTTTTAGTTAGTGATTTAAATTTATAAGGGCCGGAACCAATCGGTTTAATATTTAATTCGTTTAAAAAAGCATTGGCCGATGAAACATCACCCCATAAATTTTGCGGTAATATTCCAAAAGTCAATAATTCTATAAACTCCGGATAAGTTTCGGTTAAAACAAACTTAAAAGAATAATCATCAATGGCTACAATATTTACACCAGAAAAAACACTACGAAGATTAGAACCGTAATCAGGATTTTTAATAGCTTCAAAGGTAAATATAACGTCATTGGCCGATAATTGTTCACCATTATGCCATTTTACATTTTCTTTTATCTTAATAGTATATTCTAAACCATTATTACTAACTGAATAATTTTCAACCAAATCATTAATTATTAGTCCATTTTTATCTCTTTTAAATAAAGATGAATAAATTAAACGACTAATATCACTATCTACATCACGAGCAGAATCATAAAGTGGGTTTATATTTTTAGGCGATCCAACCATTCCTTCAATATATTCTCCTCCCGCTTTTGGATAAGCATTTACATGTTTTTTTAAAAATTTAACACCTAAAAAAATTAATGCAACTACAATTAAAATTATAAAAATGTTTAATAATAGCTTTTCAATCGGACTTAAAACTTTTTTGGTATATTTTAATTGTTTAAAATTAGGAATCTTTTTTGGTGACAAAGAATAAACCAATTTATTATCTAAATCATTTAAAGTCTCATCTACATCCGAATTTATTTTTTTCTTTTTAAAAATGCGAAAAAACCGGAAAAAAACATTTTCCCTTTTCTCTTTTTTAACTAAAGTATTTAATTGATCTCCAGATGAATTAATCGTTTTCACAATTTAATTTTAATAAAGTAATTTTATTTATTCAAAAAAACTGAGGCCAAAGAGACAACAAAAAATAATACTGCTAAAATAATAGTAAAAATAAAAAGTTTTTTTTCGATACCTCTTTTAGTTAAAAAAACTGAGCTACTACCGCCAAAAACACCACCTAAAGCAGTTCCTCGACTTTGTAACAAAATAACTATAATAAGAAGAATTGATATGACAATTTGAGCTATTCTAAGTATTTGCATAATTTTAAATTTATCGGTAATTAAATATTTTACTTTTTTATAGTCACTTCTTCCACTATTTTAGCCAAAACTTTTTTATTATTAACGGCTAAATCAGCTAAAACTTTTCGATCTAATTCAATCTTATTCTTTTTTAAAGCATCAATAAAACGAGAATAAGAAAGACCTTGCTCTCTAACAAAAGCATTTATTTTTATTTGCCATAAACCGCGATTAGTTCGTTTCTTTTTACGACGATCCATAAAAGCATGAGCTCCGGCTTTGGTTTGAGCGGTCTTAGCTAATTTAATCAATTTTTTTCGGCCCCATTTATAACCTTTTACTTTCTTTAAAAGATTTCTTCGGCCCTTTACGTGCATGGTGCCTCTTTTAACTCTTGGCATAATAGTATCTCAATCAAAAACCAAAAATTGTATTTTTGTATTTTGAAAAATTAATAATTATTTATAAGGTGTTAGGTTTTTTATGGTCTTTTCAATTGTTTTACTAACATCTAAATCTCGTCTTTTTTTTCTAGTTGTATTTCCCGATTCTCTAGAATTAAAATGATCCTGCCCACATTTTCGATGTCTGATTTTATCAGTAGCAGTTTTAGTAAATCTTTTACTAGTAGCTTTATGTGTCTTAATTTTTGGCATATAACTATAAAAAGCTAAAAAAACAGGCTATCTAAAACCTGATTTTAGCAATCTTTTATTTTTTATTAACTAATATAATACTAAACCCTCCGGGCTGCTTTGTCAAGGGTTGTTCTTCTTCTATTTTAATTTCCGGATGATTTTTTAAATCATTTACAAATTCCATGACTATTTCACGTCCTTTTTCAAAATGTTGTTTTTCTCGTCCCTTTAAAACTAATTCAATCTTAGTTTTATTGTTTTTTAATAAAAATTTATAAGCTTGTTCAACTCGAACATCAAAATCATGTTTACTAATTCTTAAAGATAAACGAATGTTTTTAATTTCAACTTTTTTTTGTAAAACTTTTTGCTTATGACTTTTTTTATCTAATTCATACTTAAACTGGCCTAAATCCAATATTTTAGCAACTGGAATTTCAGCTTTAGGATTTACTTCCACTAAATCTAA
Organism: uncultured Gammaproteobacteria bacterium; assembly: GCA_964394905.1. GTDB lineage: Bacteria > Patescibacteriota > Patescibacteriia > Patescibacteriales > UBA12465. The sequence goes on along the minus strand of CAYMZF010000002.1, from coordinate 39,053 downwards.
ACCAACCTCTTGCGCCATAGCTAAGGCTTTGTAAGTCGGCATTACTCCGACATTGTCTCCTTCTTCGTTAATTAAAAAAACCTCAGTCGCTCGTATTTTCTCGTTGTAATTAAATTGTTTTTCAATTTTAGTTTTATCAACTTTAGGAAACCTAAATTTTCTTCTCATTTTTTAAATATTATTTTTTAAGATGAAATAGAGCGGGTAACGGGAATTGAACCCGTCTCTCGACCTTGGCAAGGTCGCATAATAGCCACTATACGATACCCGCTTGAATAAATGTGCCGCGAGGGAGAATCGAACTCCCACGATATCGCTATCACTGGATTTTAAGTCCAGCGCGTCTACCAGTTCCGCCATCGCGGCATATATTTCTAACTGTGGAGATGACGGGAATTGAACCCGTGTCTAACAAGTTTTTTTAAATACTTTTACAAAAATAGCTTAATTGATGATTTAATTATTATCTCTAAAATTAAGCTAAACAAGATAATAACTATTCTTCTAATCTTTCGGCAATAAAACGAAGAAAATTTTCAGCCTATCCTTATAAATGACACCGGTTTTCAGCCATAAGGAGTCACTGGACCGATGGTTATCGCGTTTATTAAGCGACAACAGGAACAAAAGCTGGAACTTTCCATGAGAAAGCGGCTTTTGCTATAGTGTTTTTTACACTTATGTTTTGAACATTTTGTCATGACGTTCAACATGCTTTGAATATTTAAAAAAAGATCTCGTTATCGAAGCCAAAGTCATCCCCTAAAATTTTTTTACTCTTTGCTTTGTTAAAGTTCTAATATGTTTTTCTATATCTTTTTTCTTTAAATCTTCTCTCTTGTCAAAAGATTTTTTTCCTTTAACAATTGCCACTTCTAATTTGATAAAACTGTCCTTAGTATATAACTTAATTGGAATAACTGTCAAGCCCTTTTCCTGTATTTTTCCCGTTAAATAACCCAATTCTTTCTTTTTTAATAAAAGTTTTCGCGGACGTTCTGGATTATAATTTTCTATTTCACCGGCCGGTTTATATAAAGGGATATAAGAATTAACTAAAAAAGCTTCGGAAGAATTTTGCGGATCGGTACCGAAAGAAATATAAGAACCCTTCAAATTAGCTTGGCCATTTCTTAAAGATTTAACCTCATAACCAAACAAAACTAAACCGGCTTCAAATGTTTCTAAAACCTGATAATCAAAAGTAGCTCTTTTATTAACGGCTAATATTTTCATTTTATTAAACCGCTTAGAAAATTTAAAAATCTAAACGATATTCCATTTTTTTAAATTATCAATTATTTTTTGATTTAAAAGAAAATTTTCTAGATAAGAATGATAAGCGGGACTAGATATATTTTTAATCGCTTCAACATTATCTTTATAATAATTCTTTAAAGTATCAATTTCTTTATGAACTTCTTCGTCACTTATATCAATTTTTTCTATTTTAGCGATTTCTTTTAAAATTAAAGCACTTTTTACCCGCTTTACGGCATTGGGCATTAAATCTAATTTTAATTGATCTTCGCTTTTTGAAATACTCTTTAAATAATCTTCAAATTTACCGCCTTGAGAAGTAACACTTTGTTCTATTTCCCGTATCATAATTTCGGACTCATTTTTTATCAATTCATCAGCAATATCACCAAATTTGGATTTTTCTATAATTTTATCAAGAATTTTTACTTCAATTTTTTGATCATTTTCTTTCTTTTTTTGGTCCTCAACGGTTTTTTTTAAATTATTTTTTAATTCTGTTAAATTTTTAAAACGAAAAATTTTAGCCAAATCATCATTAATTTCCGGTTTTATTCGGTTATAAATTTCTTTTATTTCTATTTTAAAATCAACTAATTTTCCGGCCAAATTTTTTTGCCAATGATTTTCCGGATAAACAATACTAAATTCTTTAGTATCGCCTTTTTTTAAACCAACTAAATTTTTATCAAACCCTTCCACAAAATAATTTTTTCCGACCAAAACTGTCGCTTCGGGGTTTTGTCCATCCTCTACCGGAACTTTATCTAAAAATAAATTAACAGATGTAATAACCTTGTCTCCAATTTTTATAGCTTCTTCAGAAATTTTTTCTGTAGCTCGCATTTCCACTAAGTCGTCTAAAATTTTATTAATTTCACTTTCCTGAGCTTCATTTTTGTCAGAAGTCAAAGCAAAATCTTTATAAGCCCCTAAAGTAATTTCCGGTAAAACAATAACTTTAATTTTATATTCTAAAGGATTGCCGGGAGCTAATTTATTAATACTAATTTCTGGATTTCCAACTACTTGTTTGTCTTTTATATTTTCTTTTATGACTTCAAAAATTTGTTTATTAATAACAAGTCGAGAAGCTTCTTCTAAAATACTCATTTCTCCTACCTTTTGTTTTAAAATTTCAAAAGGAACTTTTCCAGGACGAAAACCTTCAATTTTTATTTCCTTAGACAAAGCTTCGGCTCCTTTTTGAATAAAAGGAGTAAACTCTTCTACACTAACCTCAACGGTAAGTTCAATTTGTGACTTTTCTAAATCTTTTCTTGTAACTTTCATATTTTACAATTAATAATTATTAGTTATTCTATTATAGCAAAAAAATAAAAAAATCAAATCTCCCAAGGATAAATATATGTTTTTTTATCTTTATTTCCATCTAAAGCAATAATAAAATTTTTATCTAAATTATATTCTTTTAAAAAATAATTGATAGCTGAAAAATCAGCTCGGGCAAAATTTAATTTAACTTCAACCGGAATAATATTGTTTTTTTCTTTAATAATAAAATCTATTTCTTTTTTATCTTTAGTTCTCCAATAATAAATGTTATCGGATTTGTATTTTTTTATTAATTCTGAAAAAATATTAGTTTCAAAAACATTACCAATAATTTCTTTAGTTAAACTTTTAAAGATTAACATTTGCATCAAGCCAGAATCATAAAAAAATACTTTTGGAGCTTTCACTAATTCACTTCTAATATTTTTATTATACGGTTTCACTAATTTTATAATATACGTTTGTTCTAAAATAAAAAGATATTTTTCAATAGTTGGAACTGATAAATTACAAGTATCTGACAACTCTTTAACATTTATTATTTGACCGCTTTGAGAGGCTAAAATCTCAATTAATTTATTAAAACTTTCAATATTATCAATATTAGCCAATTCTTTTATGTCTTTTTTAATATAAGTATCAATTATTTGCTGTAATCTTTTTTCTTTTACTTTTATTTCATCAATTAAAGCTATCTTAGGATAAGCACCAAATAAAACAAATTCTTTATATAACATTTTTAATTCTTCAATTTTCTTTTCTGTAAAAACTTGATTTTGATTATAATTATAACCTTTAAACAATAAAAATTCTTCAAAAGATAAATTAAAAATTTCAAAATTAATTGTACGACCAACCAATGAATCTTTAAATTTATTTTTTATTTCAAAACTGGAAGAACCAGAAACAATTAATTTAATATTTTTATAATGATCAGCTATTAATTTTAAAAAATTTGATGGATTTTCTAAATATTGAATTTCATCAATAAAAATATAAACTTTTTTTTCATCTTTAGGATAAACTCCCTCTTCTTTTAAATGATTAATAAACTCGTCGGTTCCCAAATCTAAAATTTTTTTAAATCTAGAATCTTCTAAATCAATAAAATAAGTGTTTTCTTTTTTATCTTCTAAATAATTTTGTAACCATAATAAAATATGAGTTTTACCAACTTGCCGAGCACCATGTAAAACAATTATTTCTTCTAAATCAATAAAAGTTAATATTTCATCAATTATTTTCCGCTTGTAAATCATATAATTATATTTTAATTCTAAAATATAATTTGATTATACCCTAAACTAAAAAATAAGTCAATATTAATAAAAGTCAAACTAAAATACAAATTACATTTGTATTTTAGTTAGAATAATTTACTAAAAATAGGATATATAAATAAATATATCCTATTTTATAAGTCAAATAATAGCTTTTTAAATAAGCAAACCAACAATAAGCAAAGCTACAATATTAATAATTTTAATCATCGGATTAATGGCTGGACCGGCTGTATCTTTATAAGGATCTCCAACAGTATCACCAGTTACAGCCGCTTTATGAGCATCGGAACCTTTGCCGCCAAAATGACCGGATTCAATATATTTTTTAGCATTGTCCCAAGCTCCCCCACCGGAAGTCATAGAAATGGCTACAAAAACACCGGTAATAATAGAACCAATAAGTAACCCGCCTAAAGCTTCAACACCTAACAAGAAACCAACTAAAATTGGAATTACCACCGGAATCAAAGCCGGTAAAATCATAGCCTTTAAAGCTGACTTAGTAACAATATCAACGGTGCGACCATAATCAGGTTTTTGAGAACCATCCATAATACCCGGTTTTTCTTTAAACTGAGCTCGAACATCTTCAACTACCGAACCGGCTGATTTTCCAACCGCCTTCATAGCTAAAGCTCCAAAATAATAAGATAAAGAACCTCCAATAAACAAACCGACTAAAATTTTTGGATTATCAATATTAAAATTAAATCCATCACCAACTTTATTGGTAAAATCGGCAAACAAAACTAAAGTAGCCAAAGCGGCACTACCGATAGCATAACCTTTAGTAACCGCTTTAGTGGTGTTTCCAACGGCATCAAGCGGATCAGTGATATTTCTAACTTCTTCACTTAACTCAGCCATTTCAGCTATACCTCCGGCATTATCAGTAATCGGTCCATAAGAATCAATAGTAATAATAACTCCAGCCATAGACAACATCGCTACAGCAGCAATGGCAATTCCATAAATACCGGATAAACTATAAGCTCCTAAAATAGCTAAGACAATCACCAACATCGGTAACATAGTTGATTTCATAGAAACAGCCAAACCGGCAATAACATTAGTTCCGTGTCCGGTGGTTGAAGCTTCAGCTATACTTTTTACCGGACTATATTTAGTGGAAGTATAATATTCGGTTATAACAACCATCAAAGCGGTAACGACTAAACCGATTAAAGCACAAACATAAATATGAATAGAATTAAAAACTAAATTTCCGGCTAACATAAACTTAGTAACCGGATAAAAAGCGATAGCAGAAATTACTCCTGCAGCTATCAATCCTTTATATAAAGCTTGCATTATATTTTGTTTTTTTCCTAAACGAATAAAGAAAATCCCAATAATTGAAGCAAAAATAGAAACAGCTCCTAAAACTAAAGGAAATAAAATAATAGCATTAGATCCCGGTAAAAATATATCTCCCAAAACCATAGCGGCAATAGTAGTAACGGCATAAGTTTCAAATAAATCAGCGGCCATACCGGCACAATCACCAACGTTATCTCCGACATTATCAGCAATAACCGCCGGATTACGAGGATCATCTTCCGGAATATCAGCCTCAACTTTTCCGACTAAGTCAGCTCCAACATCAGCTGCTTTGGTATAAATACCTCCTCCTAAACGAGCAAAAATTGAAATTAAAGATCCTCCAAAACCAAAACCAATTAAAGAAGATAAATCTTTAGTGATAAAATAAAAAACTGAAGTTCCCAGTAATGCTAAACCGACCACTAATAATCCGGTAATACTTCCACCTTTTACAGCTACGTTTAAAGCTTTTTTTAAACCACTTTTAGCCGCTTCTGCAGTTCGAACATTAGCTCTAACACTAATATTCATTCCGATATAACCGGCTAAAGCCGATAAAACTGCTCCAACTAAAAAAGCTAAAGCTGTCTCAATACCCAAAGAAGGAATCACGGAAATAACAACAAACAAAACAACAGCTACAATAGCTACAGTTTTGTACTGTCGATTTAAAAAAGCCTTTGCTCCAGCTTGAATAGCTTTAGCAATTTCTTGCATCTTATCATCCCCTTTAGGTAATTTCATAATTACTCTAATTAAAATTACCCCGACAATCAAAGCCGCTATTGCACTGGCTATAATGAAAAGTTCAGTCATAACTTTTTTTCTTTTAGTTAATTATTAATTTAAATTAACTAAAAATTAATTTTAATTTTTATATAAACTATTTTTTATTCGCTTTTCTTTCGAGATTTTTTTTCCTTTTTAATTTCTTTAATTTCTTCTTTTTCAACTTCATTTCCTTCGTCTGGAACTATTCTTTCAATTTTTATATCATCAACTTTATTATCATCATCGCCAACCACTTCTTCAAATTTTACCAATTCCTCGCCTTCACTAGAGATTATATCTATTTTCCAACCCGTCAAACGAGCGGCTAAACGAACATTCTGACCGTTTTTTCCTATAGCTAAGGACAATTTATCAACAGCTACTTTAGCAACGGCCTTTTTGTTTTTTATATCAATATCAATTCCCAAAATCTTAGCCGGAGCTAAAGCATTACTGATAAATTTAGCCGGATCATCACTATATTCAATAATATCAACTTTTTCACCGCCTAATTCATTAATAATAGTTTGAATACGAACACCTCGTTGACCGACACAAGATCCAACCGGATCAATGTTTTCCGAATCGGAAAAAATCGCTACTTTAGATCTGGATCCGGCCTCTCGAGCTACGTTTTTTATTTCCACTAAGCCATTGGCTACTTCGGGAATTTCCATAATAAATATTTGTTTAACAATTTCCTCTGATTTACGAGACAAAATAATTTCAGCTCCGCGAATTCCGGAACGAACTTCTTTTACATAAACTTTAATACGATTACCAATATTATATCGTTCTCCCATAATTTGTTCGTCCAAAGGCAAAATTCCGATAGCTTTATCTAAATCTACAAAAACTAAACGACCTTCAATTCTCTGAATAATACCATTAATAACTTCTCCTTCTTGATCTTTAAATTCATTAAAAACAGTCTCTTTTTCTATTTCTCTAAGTTTTTGAATAATAACTTGCTTAGCGGTTTGAGCCGCCATTCGTCCGTAACCGTCTGGTTCTTCTAAATCAAAAATGATTTCATCTCCGATTTTAGCATCTTTTTTTATTAAAACAGCGTCTTTTAATTGAATTTCGTTTTTAGGATTAAATTTTCTTTCAGTTTCAGTTTCAGATGTTTCCGTTATTGTTTGTTCTTTTTTTATCGGATTAAATTCCTTATTTTTATTTTCTAAATTAGCTTCACGATTTTTTTCAGCCTCATCAAATTCTCTTTGTTCTTCCGCCGATAAATCTTCAACAACGGTTTTTACGTCATAAATTTTTGATTTTCCGGTTTCAGGGTTAAAATCAACTTTGATATTTTGCATTTTATTGCCGTAATCCTTACGATAAGCCGCCGCCAAAGAAGCCTCAATAGCCGAAAGCACTAAATCATATTCTATCTTTTTTTCATCGCACACTTGTTTGATGGCATTTATTAATTCTGACATAATTTTTCTTTTATTTTATTAAATTAAAAGCTAATTGTATCATCAATTAGCTTTATAAATATATATTAACAAATTTTTTAAAAAAAGACAATATCTGTTAGTTAATAAGACATCGGATTGGGATTACGATAATTAGGATCACCTATATTAATAGCATTTAAACGCATCATAATAAAATAGGTTATTGACCAAGCAAAAAGTATTAGTACTAACCCAATAATAGCGTTAATCATTATTTTTTTAGCTTTGCTAATTTGATCTTCATTACCCCCGGCTGTCATCCATAAAAAACCGGCATAAATAATTAAAACAACTAATAAAATTCCTAAAATTGATAAAACAATATTAATAATTTTTACCACTTTATATCTAATATCTTCCGGGTCAGCACTTTCACCGAAAGCACTTCCTACTTCGGTCATACCATTTTGTGACTCCCACAAAGAACTGGCTTGAGCACTTTTTAAATTTAATAGGTTACTGTCAGCTGTTAAAAAAATTGTCAGAAAAAGAAAAGAAAGTGATAAAAAAATGTTTTTCGCTTTTTTCATAAAATTGTGATAATATTTTTATATACTAAAATTATATACTATTTTTATAAAAAAAACAAATGGAACTTAAGAAAAAAATCGCTTACAATACTATGGTTCAAATTATCGGTAAAGCTTTGTCAACTTTATTGGGAGTTATCTCTTTGGCTATTATGACCAGATATTTGGGAACCGAAGGTTTTGGTGAATATTCAACGGTCATCACTTTTGTTTCATTTTTTGCTATGTCAGCCGATTTGGGATTAAATCTTATCACCACTAAAATGATAAGTGATCCCAATGAAAAAAATGTAGACAAAACTCTTTCTAACTTGTTTTCCATCCGTTTTTTCTCAGCCTTAATCCTATTGGGTTTAGCTCCGATTTGTATTTTCTTTTTTCCGTACGGTGAAACTATAAAAATTGGCGTAGCCATTGCCACTTTGATTTATATTTTTCCGGCTCTTAACCAAATTTTAATTGGTTTATTCCAAAAAACTTTGCAAATGCAGAGAGCGATGTTAGCCGAAGTAATAAGTAAAATATTTTTAGTTATAACAATTTTTGTTTTTATAAAATTAAATTATGGGTTGTCTGGAGTTTTATGGGCTTCGGTTATCAGCGCTTTTATTAATTTTTTAATCAATTGGTTGTTTGGAAAAAAATCGGCTAAAATAAAATTTGAATTTGATTTTACCGTTTGGAAAAAAATTTTAAAAAATTCTTGGCCTTTAGCCATTACTATAATTTTAAATTTAATTTATCAAAAAAGCGACGTTATTATATTATCCCTGTTTAAAAATATAAAGGATGTCGGCGTTTACGGAGCCGCTTATCGAACCATTGAAGTTATCAGTACTATTCCCTATATGTTTGTGGGAGTGATGTTACCGCTTTTTACTCTTAATTGGATAAATAAAAATTTAGATTTCTTTAAAAAATTAGCCCAAAAATCATTTGATTTTATGATTATTTTAGCTATCCCCTTAATTGTCGGAACTCAATTTACGGCTAAAGAAGTTATTACTTTAATCGCCGGAGAAAGTTTTGCCGATAGCGGTTTGTCTTTACAAATTTTAATGTTATCCACTTCACTATTATTTATCAGCTGTGTTTTTTCTCATTTAATTATTGCGATTGATAAACAAAAAAAAGTTATTTGGTTATATGTTTTTACCATGATTAGTTCTGTGGTTTTATATTTTATCTTAATTCCAAAATTTTCTTATATCGGAGCTTCAATTGTAACGGTTTATAGTAATTTGGCCATTTTAATCGGCAGTTATTTGTGCGTTAAAAAAAATACTGGCTTTAAACCTAATTTAAAAATTGTCGGACAATCACTTTTAGCCGCTTTAGGTATGGCTATTTTTATGTCAGCCGTTCCTCGTTATTTATATCAAAACGGTTCAATATTATTATTAATAATATTACTGGCCATAATTATTTACTTCTTGCTATTATATGTATTTAAAGGTATAACCAAAGATGATTTAAAAATTATTATACCCGATAAAAAAAATATATGAATATTCAAATTGTAAAAGAAACCTCCAATTACTTAGTTATAAACAAACCGGCTAATTTAATTGTTCATGGTGGCCCGGGTATTACCGAAAAAACTTTAGTTGATTATTTAACAGAAAAATATCCGGAATTAAAAGGGGTCGGAGAAGATTCTCTGCGTCCCGGAATTGTTCATCGCTTAGATAAAGAAGCCAGCGGTTTAATGATTATAGCTAAAAATAATACAGCTTTTGAATATTTTAAAGATCAATTTAAAAACCGAAAAATAAAAAAAGAATATTTGGCTTTGGTAAATGGAAAACTTGATCGCGACGAAGGTATAATTGATTTTCCTATCAGTCGATCCAGTCAAGGCTATAAAATGGCCGCTATTCCTAATACTATAAAAAATTTAGATAAGTTAGAAAAATTAGATGATGATCAAATATCTAATCGCGCTAAAGGACACCTGGAAGCCTTGGCTAAATCACGTTCGGCCATCACTGAATTTTGGGTTATAAAAAAATTAATCAATTTTACTTTAGTAAAAGTAAGTATAAAAACCGGACGAACTCATCAAATTAGAGTTCATTTTTCAGCTTTCGGCCATCCGCTTTTAGGTGATAATTTATATGGTAATAAAAAAAGTAAATTACAAAATAAGAAATTAAATATTACCAGAATTTTTTTAATGGCTAATCATTTAAATTTTATTGATCCATCCGGAGAACAACAGGATATTATAATTGACATTGATCCGGACTTAAAAGAAATTTTAAATAAAGTTAAATAAAAGTTAGTTAAATTTTAATTGTAATTATAGTTGAATTTACCTCTATCTATATAAAATAAAGCTGTTTTATTCTTAAATTATTTTTATGAAAAAATCAGCTTTATTTTTTTGGTTTTATTTAATCTTTTTTAATTTATTATCAATAATATTTTTGTATCCGACTTTTTCTCACGCCAAAGTCTCTTCCATTATTATAAATCAAGTAATGACGGGTCAAGACGATAACGTTAAAAATGAATTTGTGGAATTATATAATCAAAGCGATTCGGCGATTGATTTAAAAAACTATTCATTAAAGAAAAAGACCGTTAGTGGAACCGAGAGTATTTTAGTGTCCAATAAAAAGTTTATTGGAATCATTCCGCCCAAGTCTTATTTTTTAATCTCCAGTCCCAATTTTGGTTCCAGTATTAGATCGGACTTAAATTATTCCAATTCTAATTCTCTGTCATCCAATAATACTTTAATTTTATATGATGCTGATAAGAACATCAGCGATCAAATTATTTTTGATGATTTAGTATTGTTAAAAAATAATCAAAGTTTAAAAAGATCAAATCCTGATTCTCAAATTGACACCAAGTTTATAATCGAATCAAACAATATTACTATTGTAAATTCTAAAAATGAAATTATCACTATTTCCAATTACCAAGAAACAACTACCTCAACTGATTCAAAAACTTATTCACAAACCGACAAAGTCAACCCCAAAAATTATCAAACTGTAAGTTTAAAAGATATAAAAAAACTTAGTAATAAAAGCTTAATAATGGTTGAAGGCTTGGTAAGTGTCTTGCCGAAAGTTTTAGGTGCTCAATATTTTTATATCCATGATAAATACGAAAATGATCCTAATATTTACGGTTTAAAAATATACAATTACAATAAACTTTTTCCAGAATTAAAAATTGGCGACCGAGTACAAATTCAAGGCGAAGTGGCCGTGACTGAAAACAATAAATTTTCTTTTAAAATAAAAACTAAAGAAATAACCGATATAAAAATTGTTTCTTCCGCCAATTCTTTACCGACAACCACTATAGAAAATATAAACAATTTTACCGACACACAAGCCGATAATTTAAAAACAGTTCAAGGACAAATTACCCAAAATTCCAACGGAGAAATTTATTTAAATGACGGCCAAGATGAAATTCTAATTAAAATAAAACCCGGAACAAAAATATCCGGAAAAAAATTGATAGTCGGACAAAATTTTTTAATTACCGGTTTATTAGCTTTTACCCCATCATCTTCTTCATTTCAAATAATTCCCATTAATTCTGATCATATAAAAAATTTAGATACTGGAGAAGACAAAAAAGAAGCAAAAACAGCCGACAGTCAAACTTTAAATGACGGCTTTTGGAAAACAAATAATCAACAACGAAATAAAATTATATTAACCTATTTAATAATTTTTATTATATTTACACTCATTTTTGTTATTTTTAAAAAGAAATAAAACTTGTTATTTTTTAAAAAAATTGTTACAATAATCATAAGGCTTTTATAGCTTTAATTTGTTTTTTATATTTAATTTTAAAAAATACTAGAAATTAAAAGTATTTTTTAAATAATAAAACTATGGATAAAGAAAAAAAAGAATCCGAAAAAAAAGAGGATTCTAAAAAAATTAAAATTGAAAAAGAAGAAAAAAAGGAAAATGACAATGATGGCAAAAAAATAAATAAAAAAAAGCTGATTTTTATTATTATTTCAGCGATAGTCTTGTTAATTTTAGGTCTATTAGTATTTAAACTTTCTCCGAAAAAAAATGATTTAAATATTGATGATGCCAAGGTTATGGCCGAAGAATTTATTAATAATAATTTAATGTTACCGGGAACTAAAGCTACTATTAAAGAAATAACAAAAGAATACGGTTTGTATAAATTATCCATTGACTTAGGTGATGCTGGAACCGGAGAATTAATTGATTCCTATATTAGTCAAGACGGTGAATTATTTTTTCCTCAATCAATTAATATTAAAGAGTATGAAGACAGTTTAAATAATTCTTCCACCAGTGAGGCGACTGAAGTTACCAACAAAAATGATAAACCGGTTATTGAATTATTTGTCATGAGTGAATGTCCTTACGGAACTCAAATGGAAAAAGGTTTAATCTCAGTTTTAGAAACTTTAAAAGATTCGGTTGATTTTACATTGAAATTTAACACTTATGCTATGCATGAAAAAGCTGAATTAGACGAAGAAATGACTCAATATTGTATTCAAAAAGAAAACAACGATAAATTACTTAGTTATTTAAGTTGTTATGTAAAAAGCGGTAAATCCGAAGATTGTTTAACCGAAACCGGTATTAATAAAAACAATATAGACAATTGCGTTGATAAAACTGATAAAGAATACAAAATCAGTGAAAGTTACAACGATAAATCAACTTGGCTAAATGATACTTATCCAATATTTCCGATTTATCAAGAAGATAATGACAAATATGGCGTTGAAGGATCACCGACTTTAGTTATTAACGGAGAATCAGTTAGTTCTGCTCGTGACTCTCAAAGTTTATTAACCTTAGTCTGTTCCGCTTTCACTACCGCTCCCGAATCTTGTCAAACTCAATTATCAACAACTGAACCAAGTTATGGTTTTGGTGAATAAAAATAATCACTTTTAAAAATACTTCCCAACTAAAAAATCTCATTTGAAAGAATGAGATTTTTTTATATAATCAAATATAATATTATAGTACAAAACGACAAAACATTATTTATTTTTTTGTAGCTCGGAAAAAATACTAAAAGCCGCAATTGCTCCCTCGCTACAAGCGGTAATAACTTGTCTAAAACCGGCCGAATTAGTGGTAATATCTCCGGCCGCCCAAACACCCAATCGATTTGTTTTTTGTTCCTTATCTACTACTATATAATTTTTATCGGTTATTAAGCCTAATTGTTCAATTAATAATTTATCCGGTTCGGTACCGATTTCCACAAACAAACCGTCAAGTTTTAAATTATTATTATCCTGATAATCAACACTTAAATCAATTGATTCTAATTTAATTTCTCCATTTAATTTTTCCACTCCATTATTAAAAAGGACTTCAATCTTTTTATTGTTTAGAACATGTTCTACCCAAACCATTTCACCATTAAATTCAGCTCCTTTTACTATTAAATAGACTTTTTCGGCCACTTCCGATAAATACAAAGCTGAGGTTAAAGCGCTATTACCCCCTCCGACCACTCCAACAATTTTATTTTTATAGAACATAGCATCGCAAGTTGCGCAATAAGCTAAACCTTTGCCAATATATTTTTTTTCTTCCGGTAAATTTAATTGACGACGTTTAGTTCCGGTGGCTAATAAAATATTTTTAGTTTCTAAAGTTTTTTTTGATTCGGTGATTAGATTAAAATTATTATTGTTGTGTTCAATTTTTACTATTTTTTCCATAGTCATAATTTCCGCTCCCAAGCTTTGAGCATGGTTTTTAATTTTAGTCATTAGATCAAAACCGCTAATTTCTATTTCTCCCGGAAAATTACAAACATTATGTGCCTCGGAAATTAAACCGCCCGGAATTTCTCCGATTACCGCATGATTAATTTTGTATCTGGAAGCGTAAATTGAAGCTGTTAAACCGGCCGGACCGGCTCCAATAATTATTAAATCATAAATCATAAAATTGTATTATTTTTTTAAATGCTCTTCGATTTCTTGAGCTAAAGAGTCTCGGGAATGCATACCGATAAATTCCCAAATTAACTGTCCGTCTTTAAACAACATCATACTAGGAACACTTTGAATTTCATATCTTAAAGCTAATTCCTGATTAGCCGAATCTTCGGTATTAACCTTCATTACTTTTATTTTCCCATCCATTAAAGTAGCTAATTCTTCTAAAACCGGAGCCATCATTTTACAAGGCATACACCATGGAGCCCAAAAATCCACTAAAACCGGCAAATCCGATTTTAAAACTTCCGTCTCAAAATTATCTTTATTAATATCTAAAGGTTTATTCATAAAATTGTTAGTCACTAAAAATATTTTTAAAAAATTATTAAAAGTGAACCAATAATTAATATTATTAAAAGGTGAAATTATTATATCATATTTTTTTAAGTTTAAAAAGTTTAATCGTTTTTTTCTTATTATTGTTATTTTTTAATAAATATTATACAATAAATCAAACTAAGGATTTATTAATAATTTGAATGTACTAAAATTAAAATATGTCACTATCAATTGGAATTGTCGGACTACCCAATGTCGGCAAATCAACTTTATTTAATGTATTAACTAAAAAGAAAGTAGAAGCTTCCAATTACCCTTTTTGTACCATTGATCCTAATGTCGGAGTGGTAAAGGTTCCGGACAGTCGCTTAGAAAAAATTGCTGAAATATCAAAACCGGCTAAAATTATTCCGACCTTTATTGAATTTACTGATATCGCCGGATTAGTTAAAGGAGCTCATGACGGCGAAGGATTAGGCAACCAATTTTTGTCTCACATTAGAGAATGCGATGCTATTTGCGAAGTGGTTCGAGACTTCAAAGATCCAAATGTTATTCATGTTAACGGAGAAATCAATCCGATCGACGATCAAGAAACTATCACTATGGAATTAATTTTTGCCGATATAAAAACCGTTGAAAAAAGATTAGCTAAAACTATAAAAGACGCCCACGGTAACGATAAAAATGCTATCAAAGAAAAAGAAATTTTAGAAAGAATAAAAAAAGTTTTAGACGACGGTCAAGCGGCTAGAAATTTAGAAATAAAGGAAGAAGAAAAAGAATTTATTAAAAGCTTAAGCTTATTAACTTTAAAACCAATAATTTATGCTCTTAATTCGGATGATTTAAATAAAGAAACTGATTTTTCTTGGGACGGCGAGATAATCAGATTAAACGTTAAAATGGAAGAAGAAATTTCCAATCTTCCTGAAGAAGAACAAGCCGAATACATGAAAGAATTAGGAATTAACCGAAGCGGTTTGGATAAACTAATCTCAGCTTCTTACAAATTATTAGGTTTGGAAACTTTTTTTACCACCGGAAAAGACGAAACCCGGGCTTGGACTATTAAAACCGGAACTAAAGCTCCTCAAGCTGCCGGAGAAATTCATACTGATTTTACTAAAGGATTTGTTCGCGCCGAAGTTATTAACTGGGAAAAATTTGTTGAAGTCGGCGGTGATATTAAAGCTAAAGAATTGGGTTTAATTAAAACCGAAGGTAAAGACTATGTTGTTCGCGACGGAGATATTTGTAATTTCTTAATAAATAAATAATTATATTTGACAAACAAAAATAGACAATTTTTAATTGTCTATTTTTTTATAATTTAATTATCTATCTTAAACGTTTATCATATTTTTTACACAACAAGTATCCTTCAATTATTAAAAATGGAGCTAGACAAACAATTGCGGTAATTATTATCTCGGGATATCTACTATTAAATTCAGCATGAGAAATATGTTTAAGCCAAATACCTAAATAAGCCCAAATCATAACTATTCCATATGATAAAGTTTTTTCTCTAATCATTACTATACTTCCAATAATAGCTCCAATTATTAACATTATAACCGTCCAATAATTTTCCGCTAAACCGAAGCCATTCCAGTTTATACTTACCAGAAAAACGGAAATATTGGCGATAGTTGCTACAGTAATCCAACCGAAATAACCATAAAAAGGCATGGCCATGAATAATTCTTCTTTAAAAGAAAATTTTTCTTTTTTTAAAATTTGAGCAATTTTAATTAAAGCTAATAATAAAATAATTATACAAATAACCGAAAGTCCGATAAAATCATAATGCCAACAAAACATCCATAACATATTAGCCAAACAAGTTATTATAAAGTAAAGATCAATATTTAAAAATAATTTATTTTTATCTCGACCCTTATTTTTTTGAAAAAGACCAAATTGATATAAAACATAAATACCCAATACTAAATAAATAAGTCCCCAAATAGAAAAAGTTAAAGCGGTCGGAGCAAAAAGATTGGGATACAGATTTGATATCTCTCCGGTAGTTCTGTCATTAAAGGGTAAGATATTGGCTAACATATTTATTACAACCATAGATACATAAGAAATGGCGGTAATTATTTTTATTAACATTGTTTTTTTCATAACTCATTTATTAATTATAATCTGCCATAATTATATCATTTTTATAAACAAAAAAATAGGTTTTAAAACCTATTTTATAATGTGACCCCTACGGGAGTCGAACCCATCTTATCAGGTTGAAAACCTATTAGAGGAATACTTTTTAATACTTTTAAATTTAAACTCCTACTTTTATTTTTTTCTATATTTTGGCTAATTAAACTTAATATAGTGGCTAAAATACCAAAACAATCATTTGCTTTTATATGAAATTCTAAAAATTTTTGAGACATTTTTAATAATTATTTTTTATATTTTTATTCTTCTTCATTATCTAACATTCTTAACAACTCACTATAATTAAATCATTTTTAAAACGTAGTAAAAAACTCCTTATTACCCTTTTTTAATTAATAAAAAATTAAAAATTTAAGACAATTGAGTAATAGCCCAAAAAATAAAAGGAATATTTTAATAAACGTTCGTATGTATATGAAGTTACAAACGATTAATTATTTTCACACCTAAATATATCAAATAAGCACCGCCAAAAATGGCGATTAGTGACCAAATATTAAAACCTACTAATTCCGATGTACTCCAATCAGTAATATATTTAAGATTTTTACCAGCTAAAGTACCAATAACTAAAAATGCACATATAACAAAGAAAATTGTTTTTTTAATAGTACTAGAATTTTTTTGTTTTTCCATATATTTTTAATAGTTAATAATTAAGGAAACAAATAATTTGGGTGATTTTTTTCATAAAAACCCAAATCGCATACACGCTATTATAGGTAAATTGCCCCAACCAAAAAATCTATTTGATTTTATCAATAAATTCATTTATTAAATCGTTTGAAATGATTACGCCCAAACTTTCGTTTTCATCTCCAGTTACCATTGAAGGTATTCCAATCATACATCCATTTTGATCAACTGCTAACCCCCCAGAATTACCATAACTAATTTTTGCAGAGGTTATTATTAAACCCTCATCAACTAATAAACTACTAACAACACCGTCCGTGATTGTAAGAGCATATCCGCCACTAATTGCGGGGTATCCGTATATTTTTACTGGTTCACCAAGTTTTACACTATCACTACTACATTGTTTTTTATCTACATAAGCAGGAAATTTTTTAGGAAATTCGCCATAATACAATCCTTCTTCTTCATCATAAAAAACATCATGAATTTGTAAAAAAGCTAAATCATACTCATCACTTAGATTTTCATCTAATATTGGATAGGCATAATAAATTTCGTCGGGTGCACCAGTGACTGGGTCTGGCAAAACAACAAAACATAGTGTGTCATCAATATAAATATCATCTTTTGCACTTTCTGGAATTATATGAGCATTGGTTAATACCAAGCCGTCTTCAGAAAATATTGTTCCTGATCCACTAATAATCTCTTCATCATCCTTACCTTCACAATAAATATTCACAACGGAAGATGCTACATCATAATTATTACTATTTGATGTACTAAAAAATGAATTTAAAAAATATAAACTTATTGCAACAATAAATAAACCCCCGAAAATATAAAGCAATTTTCTTTTTGCAAAAAATTTTGATTTAGATTTGATTTTTTTGTCATTTAAAAATTCACTACCACACTTTGTACAGTATTTTGAGCTTTCTTTTATCTCGTTTCCACATTTTATACAAAACATACTTTTTAGTTAAAAATTTTTGCGCCGCAATTACCACAAAATTTTGTGCCTTCGGTTATTTTTGTACCACACTCAGAACAAAATTTATTAGTTTCTCCTGTATTATTTAAAAACTTCTCTTTAATAACTTCACCCTCAACCGATGGTACCTCGCTATCTAGTTGTTCAACTTTAGCTTTATATTCTATTTCTGTTATTTTTCCATCAATTAACAATTGATTTGCTTCTGCAATTGGTTTAATTTGCTCCAATTGGTTACTATCAAGAATTATGCCATACTGGCAAATTGGGCAACTTAAAAAATATTTAATCGAATAAGGAATGACTGGAATAAAAAACAAAGTAAACCAAGTAATATATTTTGTAAGTATCCAATAATCTTCATTATTGCAGTGACTACAACGATTTTTAAATGTTGGGCCAATGTTTTTTATTGTCTGGTATCCCCAGCCGAAAATAATCATATTTATAAAATTTTTTTAAATTCTTTTTTCCATTGTGGTTTTTTTCCAAAAGCTATGTAAAGAAAAGTAATTTTTATTAATCTTAAGATAACAACCCAAACAACTAAAGTAAGTAATGAGTACCAAAATGCCTCACTATATGAATCATCATAATAATAATGAGATGGAGTGTTATCTGACCAAACCTCAATTATAACAAATGGCAAAGGTATGTATAAAAATATATATAAAACTTTAGCTAAACGAAACCACCATTTTTGTTCCAAAATATTTGAGGAAGTTTTTTTAAATTCTTGTTTATCTAAATTTAAATGTCCGCATTCAGTACAAAATTTATGATTTTCTTTTAATTTGTTTCCACATTTTTCGCAAAACATATTATTTTAGTTAGAATTTAAATAATTAATTATTTCTTGTGGCATTTCTGCACCACCCTCTATAGCTTTTTGAAAATTAATTCGAGCATTTATTTCATCTTCTTTTTCTAAATAAGAAAGTCCTAACCAAAAAGCGGCATATGGGTGTTGGGTAAGGTTTGTTGTAGATAATAAAGAAATTGTTTGATCAAAATTATCATTAAAATAATATGCTATTGCTAAATTTTGTTTAGAAATTTCAGATTTTTCAGAATCATATTCATATGCTTTTTTTGCATAGGTCAATGCTTTAGAATAATCTGTATACTGAGGTGCAATTTCTTCAAGGTCTAGATAAAATAAAGCAAGAGAATTATTTATTTGAAAATTATTTGAATCAAGCTCATATGCCTTATTATAACTTAAAATTGCTGAATTTGGTTTATATTCTAATAAAGCAATTTCACCAGAAATTAAATAATAATCAAAAGAATTAACTTTTGTTAAATTTAATGCCTCTTTAAAAGTACTAAGTGCTTGTTCATTCTGTCCTTCTGTAGTGTATACAAAAGCAAGATTTTTTAGAGAGTTTATTTTATTTTCATTAGATACTGCATCTTGGCTTGCTTGTTGAAATTGATTTATTGCAACCTGACTATTTCCCGAATCAAAATTTGATAATCCCTCATTATTTTTAATAATTACATCTTCATCTAGGCTATTATAAATGCCAATTCCTATTATTGCGAGTATTACAAGAATTGTAATAATTTTCCTAGCACTCCACAATTTTTTATTTTGTGAAACAGGTTTAAATTGTACTTTTGGTGCTTCTTTTTCTTCTTTATTTATACCTGAAAATTTAACACCACAACTGATACAAAATCTTTGATTTTCATTTAATTCTTTCCCACAATTTTTACAAAACATATTTTTTTAATTTAATAAAAATATTACAATTAAACTAACAGCAAAAATACCAACTACAACACCGGTAAATATCCAGAAATTTCTCTAAAATTTTTTATTAACTTCAACTATCTTTTGTTTTTTTCTGTCTCGTTTAAACGAATTGGTGGCTGTTTTTCTTCCAGAATTATCTTGAGTGGATCAGCCATTAACGGATAAATATACAACCAGCTAATCGGAGCAAAAAATATACACCATAACGCATTAACACTTGATAATTTTTCAGCTTTTAGAACTTTGACTGAAAAAACAATAAAATAAATCAATAGCCCTATGTAAGGTATAGACAAAATGGCAACTAGCTCGCTTTCTAATTCACCTAAAACACGTATTACAACAATACTCAAAAATACAATCCAAAATAGTACCCTCAATTGGTTTAGATATTTTTTTGCTTCTTCTTTGCTCTTAATATTTGTTTTTGCTTGATATTCTTCCGCTGACTCTCTTGTATTATCTGTTTTTACATTGGTTTTAATAACTTGTTCAGTTTTCTTTACATTTTTAGGAGTAGATAAATCAATATTAATGTTAATTCCGCAATTGTGGCAAAATTTTGAACCATCTTCTATTTTACTTCCGCAATTTACACAAAACATAGGTTTAATGATTAATATTTTATAATTGTACTATATTTATTTTCTTCTTATAAATAAATCTTTTTTGTAGCAGAACAGAGAAAATACTTTATGCTAACCTTTAAATAAATAAAAAACAAATTTATTTCTATTTAAAAGCCTATCGTTCCTTATTCTCTATTAGAAAAGTATTTTTAAATTGAGTATAACTGGTTATTACATGAACTAACCAAATAGTATTACTTTAATAATAACATATTTTTAAAAAGTATTAAATAAAATCTTTTATTAACTTCCCCCCTCAACTTAAAAGTTAAATATAATAAATCTCTCATAAAATATTATTTCTGTCCTGAACATAAAAAATTGTGTCCATATTGTGTCCAAAAATTAACGAAGATTAAAAAAATTAAGTACTATTGAGAAAAATAAATAAAAGAAAAAAATTAATCACAACCACCCATATAATTAGGAGCACAATCTTGATAATCTGACTCATATTCTGCTCTTACTTCTAGTTCTTTACACTCTTTTAATAATTTTAAATAAAGTTTATTATCCTTTGGCAAACCGCAAGCATAATATAGAGTTTTTTTCTCGAGTTTTTGTTCTCTTTTTGTTTCTCTTATTATTTGTCCCATTTTTGTAAAATATGGTTTGTAAATAAAAGAATACGATAATAATAAAAACAGAATTGAGATGGCTATAAATCCAGTAGTTGATATTTTTATAATTTTATTTTTTTATACTCGTCGTATGTTTTATAGACTTGTCCAAAAACTAAAAATAAGAGTATTATGTACACCCACTCGATAATAGTTGTTACCAAATTATCCATATTATTAATGTAAGAAACCAAAAAAGGTCCCCCGACACGATTAACACATCTTTTAGATATGCGCCACGAAAGCTAAAAACCGGTCAGAAGACCATTTTTGCTTTCGTGGACTTTTTGCCATGCTCCCAAGAGAAGTTTAGGCAAATTTAATTATCACTATTAAAATAACACTAATTTTATCAAAAATCAAATTTTATTACATTTTATAAGCATGCTAGTAAAATATAAAAAATAAAAATAAAAATCTTATAACTATTAAATCTAATATTTAAAAAAGTATAACAAAAAAATAGGTTTTAAAACCTATTTTATAATGTGACCCCTACGGGAGTCGAACCCATCTTATCAGGTTGAAAACCTGGTGTCCTAACCGATAGACGAAGGGGCCAATAAAGTCACATAAAAAACTAAAATGCTTTTAGCATTAACTAAAAGCATTTTTATTTTATATTTAATTCTTAATCTTGTCAATAATCTTGTTTTTAATTAAAACTTCAGTTAAACTATAGTTATAAACAAAAAAATATGCCAATAATTTTAGGAATTGAAAGCAGTTGCGACGAAAGCGCCGCCGCTATTATAAAATTCGATTATAACAATTTTAATATTTTATCCAATATTGTTTCCTCTCAAATTAATATCCACAAACAATATGGTGGAGTCGTGCCGGAAATTGCCGCCCGTGAACACGTTGTTCATATTTTGCCGGTAATTGATCAAAGTATTAAACAAGCTAAAATAAAACCAAGCCAAATTTCAGCTATTGCCGTTACCGCCGGCCCGGGACTTATAACTTCTTTAATTTCAGCTACGGAAACAGCCAAGAGTTTAGCCTATGTTTGGAACAAACCGATAATTCCCATTAATCATATTGAGGGCCATATCTATTCTGCTTTTATAGAAAATAAAAAGAAAATAATTTGGCCGGTTTTAATTTTAACCGTCTCAGGTGGTCATAATATTTTAGCTTTAATGAAGGATCATCTACATTATCAAATTATTGGACAAACTTTAGATGATGCCGCCGGTGAAGCTTTTGACAAGGCCGCTCGAATGATGGGTCTTGGCTATCCCGGCGGACCAATAATAGCAAAACAAGCTAAAGAATATATAAACAATGTTAAAAATCCGGAAGAAATTCATTTACCTCGTCCGATGATAACTTCACCTAACTTTAATTTTTCTTTTTCCGGTTTAAAAACTGCTTTACTTTATCAATTAAAAAAAGATAAAAATTGGAAAAATAAAATTCCTCAATATTGTTATTCTTTCCAACAAGCCGCGATTGATGTCTTAATAAGTAAAACTTTAAAGGCGGCTAAAAAATATCAAGTTAAAACCATTATGTTGGTGGGCGGAGTTTCAGCTAATCAGGAATTAAAAAATGAATTTCAAAAACGAATTAAAAAAAATTTTAAAAATATTAATTTTATTTTTCCGTCACTTAAATATACCGGTGATAATGCCGCTATGATTGCTATGGCCGGAACCTATCATTTTTTAAAAAATAAAAAAAAGTTTAAAACCTATAAAGATATAAAAGTTAATTCCAACCTCGAATTTAAGTAAAAAACCCTTTAAAATAAGGGTTTTTTAAGAATATAAAAAATAGTTAAGTTTACTATTGACATATTTTTATTTGTATGATATATTTAACAGTTATGTTTTAACAATTAAAAAACCGGTTTAAACGGGTCAGGCACGACAAGCATGGGATTTTCTTTCAGGGTCTCTAAGGCATTTGCTTTAAAACTCCTAAAAGAAATTTTCTTGCCTATCCCGTTTAAGTCGGTTTTTTTTATTTTAGAAAAATATCTATTCAGTTGTAGTAGTGGCAATTAGACTAGTGCTGGTTGAAACTGTATTAATTGAAGTAGTATTGAGAGTAGAAGTAGAAGCAGTCATAGAAGTGGAGGTCGCTTCACTTGTTTTTTCAACTCCTAAGAGACATACGGCTTGCCATGGAACATATTTAGAACTAAATCTAGTTTCAACTTTATTTTCATTATCTGTTCCAGCATTATATATGACCGTATAATCAAAATAGGCTTCAGCTCCGGCATGAGCGCTTTCGGTACATTTTTTCTCTCCCACCGGCAATTCAGTAGTTTCAACAATCTTGGTCGGAGCCGGTTTAACAATATTATAAATAACCGGATAAGTGGTTGTAGCTGTTCGACCATCTGATTTCCCCCAAAAATCAAAATAAATATCATTAGTGCCTTCAAAACGAGTTTGAATTAAAATATTATTACCCGTATCATTTTTAAATTTTAAATCAGGACTGGGAATATAAATAGTGGCATCCGTTCCAGCCGGTTCATAATATGAAACCCGATAAGAATGATTACGCCGTTCGGTAATTGGTAAACCGGAAGCTAAAGCGGTTCTAAACATCGTAGTAGCAATTTGACATAAACCTCCACCGTATTCCAAAGTTGTTTTATTCCCTTTAATAACTAACTCCGGTAAATAACCGGCTTTAGCATCTGTTTCTCCCAATGCTTTAAGAAGAGAAAATTCTTCACCGGGTTTAATAATTAAACCGCTAAGTTTGCTAGCCCCGGTTTTTATATTATGACGACGATTAGCCGATGAACCGGAAAAATTAGAATGACCCGTACCGATTATTTCTTCAATTCCTAAATCGTTAACGCTGTTAATTTTTTGAACCGGATCAACTTCTACCGTTAAAACAACATTTTCCATATTACGTTGATAAAAAGCGTTTTTTATATTATTTATACTTTGTTCATAATTTATTTTTAAACCGTCCGTACCGGATTCAAAAGAGCTAACTTTATTATTACTAAATTCAAATTTTGGTAAAACCGGTTCTTGATTAACTTCGGGTTTTATTTTTTCATCAAAAAATTTAATAATTTTTTCATCATCTAAACCGACCTGAGTTGAAATAATTTTGTTCTGTAAATACTGTGGTTCCAAATTTAACCACGAAGCCAATTCTATTTGGCTAACAACAAAAGTTTTGTTTTTATCTTGATAAATTAAATTAAACGGAGCTAAGTTTAATAAATTCTCCGCTTCTATTTCTAAACCCTGAGACATAGCTAAAGTTATTTCCGGTTGTTTATCAACTAAATTCAAATTAATTTGATCATTTTTCAGTAAAGATAAATTGTTTTTAAATTTTGTTAAAAAAACATTATCATCAATTTCTTTACCGGAATTTTCCGGTTCAATAAAGAAAGTTAAAGTGGTAGTATTATCGGTGTTTTTTATTTCTTCTTTAAAATTTAGTTTGGCATTATTAGTAAATATTTCTAAATCAGAAAAATTATCATTTAAAATTTTTAATATATTTTCATCATTAATTGAAAAATTTATTTCTACTTGAGTTTTAAAAAACAAAGAATTAATTTTAAAAAATATATCCGATAAATTTCCTTGACGACCAAATTGATAAGCCCGATCTATTGTTTTATCAACATCAAAAACTACCGGTTGAATGGCTAAATCCGGATCTAAAGATGAGACGGTATTATTCCAAATAATTTCCCTATTTTTCAAGTTTATCCTTATTCCTGTTTTTTCAAAATCGTTTATTTTTTGATTAATAACATCTTTAGCTTCAGCTTTATTCAAACCGCCTAAATTAACATTATTTAAATAAATATTAGGATAAATAGTATTAGCCCATTTTTTATTATAAACAAAATTACCGACCAATAAAAAAACAAGCCATAATAATACAATGCCTATGCTTATAAAAATAATTTTTTTGGTTTTAATATTCATAAAACCTGACTTTTAAAATAAAAAATTAATTTTCTTCAACTGTTAAAATTTCATTCAAAACATCCCGAGCTTGTTGTTTTCTTTTAGCCGTTTCAATATCGTCAAGCGAAATTAAAAAATTTATTTTATCGCCGACTTTAGAATCAGGCGGTAAAAATTCTCGCAACCATAAAAACTCTCGATTTAATTCATCGTTATACAAAACAACATTTTCCTCGGAAAATTTAATAATAACAAAAACCTTTTCCATAAAATTATGACTTGATTTTTACTTTAACTTGATGGTCTTTATACATTTTTTCTAAAACTACAGTTAATACTCCGTTTTCTAAAACGGCTTCAATCTTTTTATTATCAACTTCCTCCGGTAAAATTACAGTTCGAGAAAAAGAACCAAAATAACATTCTCGAAGTAAATAATCATCATCGTTAACCGAATTTTCATGTTCTCTTTTACCTTTGATAGTTAAAATATCATGGTTAAGAGAAATGAATAAATTTTCCGGCTTAACTCCGGCAATGGTTGATTTAACTATAATATTGTCGGGAGTTTGATAAACATCCACCAACAATTGACCCTCAGCTAATTCTTCACCCAACCAATTAAAAGAAGCTTCTTCAGCTTCGTTAAAAGTTGAAATTTTATAAGAATTGGTTTTATTTTTTTTAAATAAATTTACCATATTGTGGGCATAGATGGACTTGAACCATCGACCCCCGCCTTATAAGGGCGGTGCTCTAACCAACTGAGCTATATGCCCAAAATTTTAGCTCCAGTGGGTATATCCCGACTCGAACGGGAGACCTCTACGATGTCAACGTAGCGCTCTAACCAACTGAGCTATACACCCGGAAAACAAAAACCAGCCATTTTATCTGGTAATTCCGTTTAACTATTTAAAATATTAACATTATTAAAATATTTTTTCAAGCTGATTTTTTATATTTGAGATTACTTCTTTTTCCACTTCTTTAAGTGGACGATTAATTGAAGATTGAGCTATTTTTTTAGTGCCTTCCGGCTTTAAATTTTTTATCAATTCCAAAGCGTCAATATTTTTTACCGAACAAACAGTAACATTGGTTCTAAAAATTTTATCAAGACCATCAAGACTATTATGAATAACAATGGTTTTATCATTAAATTCCCGTTTGTCGTCACTGGTCATATACTGTTCATCTAAAACCGACATTTCACTTAAAGAATAAAAAACAACAATAACTTTAGCTGTTGGAATACTGATAATTAATTCATCAATAACATCTTGTAAGTTTTCTTCACCAGATTTAGATATTTGAAAATCATTTTTAAATAAAGTTGTCCAAATAATACTATTGTCTTCACTGGTTGATAAATTATTTAAAACTCGTCCCCATAATTTTAAAGTACTTAAACTGCGAGAACGATATAGATTAGCTACAATTTCTTCCCGTCGAGCTCCCAATTCAATTAATTTGGAAGTAGTATCTAAAACCCGAGGAGTAACATTGGAAGTTTTAAAACTTTTAGTTCTAAAAATTATTCCGGCCAATAAACAAGTGGCGATATCTTCATCAATCAATTTTTTATTATAACTGGATAATAAATTAAAAACTATTTCAGTAACGGCTACCGCTTTTAAGTCAATAATATTAAGTTGTCCGAACTCTTCATTCTCCGGACTTTGATCAATATTAATAATCGGGGTTTTATAAAAAAAATCAATATTACTGTCATAAATTTTGCCCAAAGATTCTAAATCACAACTATCAACCGTAATAATTAAATCATATTTAAAACCACCCATATTAGAGCTAAGATCTTCTTCGGTAAAAAAACCGTCTTTAGGTGAAATTATAAAATTAAGTTTATTATTTTCAATAACATATTTTATTTGACTGACTTTAGCATTTTTTAAATCAACCGAAACAATAAATTTCATTAAGTTTTCCAAAGAATCTTTTATTTCCGAAAATGCCGGTAAAAATTTAAAAGATTCAGTCGGTATTTTAAAATTATTGGCATTTTTCATGTGCTCGGCTCCAATTTCAACGTTTTTTCCTATTTTTTTAAGAAATAAAAACAAAGCCAAAGAGGCTGAAATAGCATCTCCGCTCCAATCAATCGGAAAACTTATTAAAATATTTTTTGATTTTTCAATTAAATTAAAAAATTGTTGACCGGTTTCCATCTGACTTACAATTAAAAAATGTTAATTAAATACTATATATTGATTTAAAAAAATAGTCAATATTGACAGATTAAATAATTGACCAAGAGTGTTATTTTTGATAATATAATGCTATAATTTAAAAGGAAAAACAATAAAAAATCATGAAAAAAGAAATGGAAAAAATCTATAACCCAGAAGAATGGGAAGATAAAATTTATGAAAAATGGCAAAAATCAGGTTATTTTAACCCTGATAATTTAAATTTGCCTGAAACCGCGCCAAATTATACTATAGTTTTACCCCCACCCAATATCACCGCCAAACTTCATATCGGACATGCTTCAATGTTAGCTATTGAAGATTTATTTGTCAGATTTCATCGCATGACCGGATATCGAACTCTTTGGATTCCCGGAACTGATCATGCCGCCATTGCCACACAAAACGTAGTGGAAAAAAAGATATTTGCGGAAACACATCAAACTCGACATGATTTAGGACGAGAAAAGTTTTTAACCAAAGTTTGGGAATTTTTAAATGAAACTCAAAGCACTATTTTAAATCAAACAAAAAAAATGGGTACCTCCCTTGATTGGAGTCGCCAAGCTTTTACTTTAGATGAACCCAGACAAGAAGCGGTTAAAAAAATGTTTATTGATATGTATAATGATGAAATTATCTATCGTGGTGAACGAGTAATAAATTGGTGCCCGCGTTGTCAATCAACTTTAGCCGATGATGAAATTGAATATAAAGAACAACAAGCTAAATTTTATACTTTTAAATATAATCTTAATTTTCCAATTGCTATCTCCACTACTCGTCCCGAAACAAAATTAGGTGATACGGCCATTGCCGTTAATCCGCGCGACGAACGCTACAAAAAATATATCGGACAAACTATTGCCACTGAATTTTGCGGACAAAAATTAAATATAAAAATAATCTCCGATATTAGTGTTGATATGAACTTTGGTACCGGAGCTTTAGGTGTAACTCCGGCTCATTCTATAGTTGATTCTCAAATGGCTCAAAAAAATAATTTACCCAGTATTAAAGTTATAAATGAACAAGGACTGATAAGAGAAGGTTTTGGTAAATTTTCCGGTCAAACTGCTTTAGAAGCTCGTGCTATGATAATAACTGAATTACAAAAACAAGGCTTAATAGAAAAAGAAGAAGAAATTAACAATAATTTATCAATTTGTTATCGCTGTGATACACCGATTGAACCTTTACCGTCCAAACAGTGGTTTGTTAATGTTGACAAAAAATTGGAACGTTTAGATAATAAATCATTAAAAGAAAAAGCATTAGAAGTGGCCGAAACCAAACAAATTGAATTTATTCCCGAAAGATTCGCTAAAAGATATTTAGATTGGACTTCTAATTTGCATGACTGGTGTATTAGTCGTCAAATTTGGTTTGGTCATCAAATTCCGGTTTGGTATAAAGAAGACAAAATATATGTCGGTTATGAACAACCGCAAGATGAGGGTTGGACTCAAGATCCTGATACTTTAGATACTTGGTTCTCTTCCGGTATGTGGACCTTTTCAACTTTAGGTTGGCCCGATAATTTTAAAAATGGTATTAAATCGAGGGAATTAAAAAAATATCACCCCACTCAAATGTTAGAAACCGGTTATGAAATTATTACTTTATGGGTGTCTCGCATGGTTATAATGTCACTTTTTGCTTTAGGAGAAATTCCTTTTGAAAAAGTTTATTTACATGGAACCGTTTTAGATAAAAACGGTAAAAAAATGAGTAAATCTAAAGGTAATGGAATTGATCCGTTGGATGTAATAAAAGAATTCGGTACCGATGCTTTAAGATTATCATTGTTAATCGGTAATACTCCCGGAAATGACATGCGTAATAGCGACGAAAAACTTGTAAGCTGTCGCAATTTTGTAAATAAACTTTGGAATATCAGCCGATTTATAACATCAAACGTTAAAGATTTTTCCGATAATTACGATCCTAATAACTTAACTTTAAGCGACCAATGGATATTAAATCGTTTTAATAATTTAATAATTGAATCAACAAAAAATTTGAAAGAATATCAATTCGCTTTAGCGGGTGATAAATTAAAAGATTTTACCTGGAATGATTTGGCTGATTGGTATTTAGAAGCTAAAAAGTTTGAAAAAAATGACAATAATAATAAACTATTAATATTTTTATTAAAAAATGTTTTAAAATTATGGCATCCATTCATCCCTTTTGTAACTGAAGTTATTTGGCAAGAATTACAAGAACCCGAAACTTTAATGATTGCTCCTTGGCCTCAACCGCAAAATTTATCATATAACTCAGAAGAAAAAGATTTTGAATTAATAAAAGAAATTATTATTACCATCAGAAACGCTCGTTTTGCCAATAAAGTTGAACCGGCTCAGAAAATAAAAGCTTTAATACTGGATAGAACAAAAGAAAAAATTATAAAAAACCAACAACATTTAATTACTAATCTAAAAACCGGTATTTCTGAAATTGAGTTTATCACCGAAAATTCCGTTTTTTCCAAAGAAAATGTTATTGCCATAAACATAGGTGAAATTGAAATTTATTTAATAGGAGCTATAGACGAAACCAAGGAAAAAATTCGCCGGGCCAAAGAAGTTGAAAATCTAAAAAAAATGATAAGTCTTATAGAAAATAAATTAGCTAACCGTGAATTTATTGATAAAGCTCCAAGTGATTTAGTTCAAAAAGAAAAAGACAAATTAACAACCTATCAAACCGAATTACAAAAAATAAGTTTTTAAATAAATTTAATATATAAAGTATGTCATTAAAGAAATATTTATTATCAATGGCCGGATTAACCTTGTTATCATGGGGAATTTTCATTTTTTTAATGAATTCCATTGATCCTAAAGTTACTAATTGGGTGGGTTTTGTTTTTTTCTATTTTTCTTTATTTTTAGCTTTAAGCGGAACCTTGGCTTTAATCGGATTTATTATCAGAAAAAAAACTATGAAAGAAGTTTTAGATTTTCATATAGTCAACACATCTTTCCGCCAGGCTTTTTTATTCTCCGTTTTAATAACCGCCACTTTATTTATGTTAGGCGAACATTTGTTTTCGTGGATAAATATTATAATATTAATAATAATATTATCAATAACGGAATATCTTTTAATTAACAAACAAAAATAAAAATATGAAAAATAAATTATTACAATTAAAAAAAGAAATTTTGGAAAGTCTGGATGAAATACAGTTTGAAGATAACCTAAAAGAATTGGAAGATAAATATTTAAACCGTAAAAGCGAATTTAATTCTTTGTTAAAAAACATAAAAAATTTAGATGTGGATTTAAAAAAAGAAATTGGAACTTTAGCTAATTCCATTAAACAAGAAATTAATGAAAAAATCATTGAAACTAAAAACAGAATAAGCAAAAATGACAATAAATCAGATCTAATAGATCCGACCTTGCCCGGAGAAATCTCCGAAAAAGGTCATCTTCATCCCGTAACTATCACTCAAGAAGAAATTGAAGATCTGTTTACCTCAATGGGTTTTATGGTTCTAAACGGCCCCGAACTGGAAAGTGATTATTATAATTTTACTGCTTTAAATTTTCCCAAACATCATCCCGCTCGAGAAATGCAAGATACTTTTTTTATTGATTCTAAAAATAAAGAAGGTGAATATGATATGCTAATGAGAACCCAAACCTCCCCCATGCAACTTAGAGCTATGGAAAAATATGGTGCTCCTTTAAAAGCCATTATACCCGGTCGTTGTTTTAGAAACGAAGCCACTGATGCTCGACATGAACATACTTTTTATCAATTAGAAGGTTTAATGGTCGGAGAAAATATAAACTTTTCTAATTTAAAAGCTTTTTTGGAATTAGTCGGCCAAAAATTATACGGACCAAACACTAAATTAAGAATGCGACCAAAATATTATCCTTTTGTTGAACCGGGCAGTAATGGTGAATACACTTGTTTTTTATGCCAAGGTCAAGGTTGCCGAGTTTGTAAACACACCGGTTGGTTGGAAATAGTCGGTTGTGGAATGATTCATCCCGAAGTTTTAAAAAATGCCGGAATTGATCCGGAAAAATATTCTGGTTTTGCTTTCGGTTTCGGACTAGATCGTTTAGTTATGCTTAAATATAAAATTGATGATACTAGACTTTTACATAGCGGTGATTTGCGATTTTTAAAACAATTTTAATAATTTTAAATAAATTAATAATATGAATATTTCATTAAACTGGTTAAAAGAATTCGTTAATTTATCAAATATCAATCCTGAAGATATAAAAAATAAATTAACCGATCATACGGTTGAAGTTGAAAAAATAAGCCAAAGCAAAGATCAATTTAAAAATGTAATTGTAGCTAAAGTTTTAGAAGTAAAAAAACACCCTCAAGCCGATAAACTTCAAATTACTATAATTGATAGTGGAGAAGAAAACAATCTTCAAGTTGTTTGCGGAGCACCTAACGTTGCTGTCGGTCAATTAGTAGCCCTAGCTAAAATTGGAGCAATTTTACCAAATGGATTAGAAATTAAACCGGCCCAACTTCGAGGCGTGGAATCAAATGGAATGATTTGTGCCGAAGACGAATTAGGTTTGGGTTCCGATCACACCGGTATTATGGTTTTAAAATCACCGGCTAAAATCGGACAATCTTTGGGCGATTATTTAAAATTAGACGAAACTATTTTAGAAATTGACAACAAATCAATTTCTAACCGACCGGACTTATGGAACCATTATGGAATTGCCCGAGAATTAAGCGTTATTTTTGATAAAAAATTAAAGGACTATGAAACCAAAAAAATAAAAATAAAAAAAAGTAAAAACAAAATTGAAAATATAACGGTGGATATTAAAGCTAAAAATTTATGTAAAAAATATACTGCTTTAAAAATTGATAATATCAAAATAGAAGAATCTCCATCTTGGTTAAAAAATAAACTAAAAGCTGTCGGTTTAAACCCAATTAACAATATTGTTGATATCACTAATTATGTTATGTTGGAAATCGGCCAACCGCTTCACGCTTTTGATTCCGAAAATATAAAAAAAATAACTGTTCGACGAGCTGATAAAAATGAAACTTTAATAACTTTAGATGATAAAGAACAAAAATTAATTGAGGATGATTTAGTAATCGCTTCGGATTTAAAAGCTATCGCTTTAGCCGGAATAATGGGCGGTAAAAACAGTGAAATTAATAACACTACTACTTCAATTATACTTGAATCGGCTAATTTTGACGCCGTATCCATTAGAAAAACCGGTAGCCGTTTAAATATTAGAACCGATGCGGCTATTCGTTTTGAAAAAGGATTAGATCCTAATCTATGTCTTATAGCTTTAGAAAAAGCTAGTGAATTAATAAAACAAGTATGTCCTCAAGCCATTTTTCAAAATGATATTATTGACGAAGGAACTTTTAAAAATGAAGAAAAAACTATTTCTTTAAATTTAGCTTGGGCGGAAAAATTTATCGGACAAAAAATTGACGATAAAAAAATAAAAAAAATCTTAGAAAGTTTGGGCTTAATAATAAAAAATATTATTCCGGCCACCTCTACCGGAGAGACTTGGGAAATAATAATTCCTTCGTGGAGAAAAAAAGATTTACAAATAAAAGAAGATTTGATTGAAGAAATAACTCGAATTTACGGTTATAATAATATAATTCCTGTTATGCCACAAGACAAAATAATACCGCCGGAAAAAGATCCCGAAATGGAATTGAGTAAAAAAATAAAGAAAATTTTAGCTTTTAGTTATAAAATGACAGAAACCTATAATTATTCTTATGTTAACGAAGAACAATTATTAAAACTTAATTTAGATTCTAAAAATTATATTAAATTATTAAACCCGTTGTCATCGCAACATACTATGCTTCGACAGACATTAATTACTAATTTACTGGCTAATATAAAAAACAATCAAGCTAAATACGATAAAATTTCTTTATTTGAAATTGAAAACGTTTTTTTAAATATTGCCGGTGGTCCCAATAAAGATAATAAGTCTTCGGAAAAATTACCTTATCAAGAAAAAAAAATTGGTTTAATATTGTCGGAAAATTCCAAACAGGTTTTTGCCACTTTAAAAAATATTATTTTTAATGCCGGTCTAGAAATTTCTAATGGTCAAGAAATTGATTTTTATCCAACCGAATCAATTATTGCTTGGGCCGATAATAAAGAAAAATGTTTAATAATTTTAAATGGAAAAGAAATTGGTTATTTAGCCAGTCTTAATAATGAGGTTCTAAATAAAAACGGCATTAAAAAACAAGTAGCTTATGCTGAAATTAGTTTAAAAACATTATTAATAGCCATAACCAACGGACCGATAAAACAATATCAAGCCATTCCTAAATTTCCGGCCGTTAATCGAGACTTGGCTTTTGTTATAGATCAAAAAATATTGTATAATGATATTAGTCAAGAAATAAAAAAATTTCATCCCTTAATTAAAAAAGTTGAGCTATTTGATGTCTATTCCGGTCAAAATTTAGAAACTAATAAAAAAAGCTTGGCTTTTCATGTTGTTTATCAATCCGACGATCAAACTTTAAATAATGAAGAAGTAGATCAGATTCAAAAAGGTTTGATAAAAGTTTTACAAGAAAAATTTTCCGCTCATATCAGAGATTTTTAATCTCTTTTAAATAAAAATTAACAACAATTTTATGTTTGAAACCAGTCGGGATATTTTAAATATATCCGTTTCTGTTTCCGTAGTGGTTTTAGTAATTTTTCTTTGTGTGGCTTTATATTATTTAATCGCCAACTTAAAGAGAATTAATAAAATCAGTCAGCAAATAGAAGGCGGTGTTGATAAAATCAACAATTTAGTTGATTTAATTAAAAGTAAAATAAAACAAAGCAGTTCTTATCTTTTTCTTTTAAGTAATTTAATTGATAAAGCTGTTGATTTCTTTAACAAAAAGAAAGAAAATCGACAAGAAGAACGTTTTAAAGAAGACTCTGAAAATTCCAATAATAACAAAACTAAATTTAAGAAAAAAAATACAAAAAATAAACAAAAATAAACGAACATGAAAAAAATAATTCTTACCGGTGATCGACCAACCGGACAACTTCATATCGGACATCTTTTTGGTTCTCTTTTAAACCGCGTTAAATTACAAAAAGAATATGACACTTATATAATGGTGGCTGACGTTCAAGCGTTAACTGATAATTTTACCGATCCCGACAAAGTCAGACTAAATGTAAAAGAAGTTGTTTTAGATAATTTGGCCGTTGGTGTTGATCCTAAATTAGCAACTATTTTTATTCAATCTATGATTCCGGAAATAGCCGAATTAACTGTTTTTTATTCTAACTTAGTAACTATTTCCCGTTTGCAAAGAAATCCGACTGTTAAAACAGAGATAGAACAAAAAAAAGATCTGTTTAAAAATAGCGTCACTTATGGTTTTTTAGGCTATCCCGTAAGCCAAGCAGCCGATATAACGGCTTTTGATACTGATTTAGTTCCGGTGGGCGAAGATCAATTGCCGATGCTGGAACAAACTAAAGATATTGTTAAAAAATTTAATAGTATTTACGGTTATACTCTAAAAATTCCTGAGGCTTTAGTGGGAAATTTCGGCCGAGTTAAAGGTTTGGACGGCAATAATAAAATGAGCAAAAGTTTAAACAATGCCATTTATATCGCCGATAAACCGGAAATAATAGAAACTAAAATAAAAAAGGCATTAACCGATCAACAAAAAATAAAATTGAACGACAAAGGACGGCCGGAAGTTTGTACGGTTTTCTCTTATCATAAAATGTTTAATTCTTCCAATTTAAAAAATATAAAAACAGAATGTCAAAACGGCCAAAGAGGTTGCGTTCAATGTAAAAAAGAATTAACGGAAAATGTTATTGAGTTTTTAAAACCATTTCAAAAACGTCGTAAATATTATGAAGATCGACCGGAATTAGTAGAAAAAATATTAAAAGCCGGTACTAAAAAAGCTCGAATTAAAACCAGTGAAACTCTAAAAAAGGTTAAAAAAAACATGAAATTAAATTATTTTGATTAACGATAAAACTATATACAAAAAAACAGGTACGATTACCTGTTTTTTTGTTTATTATCAATTTAAATTTTTAATTTAAACTTAATCACATTCTTTATTAGAACATTTACTTCCTTCTTTATCGGCTACCATTAAAGCACCACATTTTTTACATTTTTCACCTGTTGGTTTGGCAAAATAAGCATTTTTACATTTAGGATAATTATTACAAGCATAAAAAACTCCTCGCCGACTAAATTTTTTAACAATTTTACCGGTTTTACATACCGGACAATTAATATCAACTTCATCTGAGCCGATATTTTGCAAATTTTTACATTTAGGATAAGCGCTACAACCTAAAAATGGTCCGAACTTACCCATTCTAACAACCATGTCAGCTCCACATTTATCACATTTTATATTTTTATATTTTTCTTTCAATTCTATTAACTCCGGGCTATCAACCTGGGCTTTGGCTTCCCCTTTTTTCATTGATTTAATGTTGTGACATTCGGGAAAATTACTACAAGCTAAAAATTTTCCGTAGCGACCAGTTTTTACAATCATTTTGGCGCCACATTTGTCACAAACTTCATTGGTTTCTTCTTCTGGCATAAAATTTTGTTTATCTAATTCTTTATATTTATTTTGTAAATTTTCATTAAACGGTTCCCAAAAATTCTTAATAACCGGCGTCCATTCTTTTTTACCGACCGAAATAGCATCTAAATCATTTTCCATATCAGCGGTAAATTTGTAATCAACAATATCAGGAAAATGAGCCACTAATAAATCAATTACAACAAAAGCGATATCAGTTGGAAATAATCTTTTTTTATCATCCCGATTAACATAATTTCTTTCAATGATAGTAGCAATGGTCGGAGCATAAGTTGATGGCCGACCAATACCATGTTTTTCTAATTCTTTAACTAAACTGGCGTCGGAATAACGAGCCGGAGCTTGAGTAAAATGCTGATTTTTATTTAGTTTTTCCAAGTCTAAATTATCACCTAGCTTTAATTCCGGTAATTCATTTTCGCTAACTTTTTCCGGATAAATTTCTAAATAACCGTTAAATTTTATGGTTTGACCATTAGCTCTAAACAAATATTCATTTTTTTCTCCGGCTTTAATATCAACCGTTACTGTATCTAAAATAGCGGCTGACATTTGCGAAGCCAAGGTTCGTTGCCAAATTAATTGATAAAGTTTAAATTGATTTTTATCTAATTTACCGGCAATAGTTTGCGGTTCATTAAAAGCCAAGGTTGGACGGATAGCTTCATGAGCTTCCTGAGCATTTTTATCTTTATTTTTAAAAGCTCGACCTCCATTTGGTAAATATTTATCACCCAATTTATTTTTAATATATTCGCTGGCTTCAGTTCTAAATTTTTCCGCCAAATTAAACGAATCAGTTCTCATGTAAGTTATAAAACCCAACTCATATAATTTTTGAGCAATCATCATAGTTTGTTTGGCGCTATATCCTAAACGATGATTGGCGGTTTGTTGTAAAGTTGAAGTAATAAAAGGAGGCAAGGGATTTTTATTGCTTTCTTTGCTGTCAATATTTTTTACTTCCCACTTACCTTGATTTAAAGATTTTATAACACTGTCAGTATCAGTCTCGGTTTTAAAATAAAATTTATTAATAACCTTGTCATTGATTTTTATTAATTTAGCCGAAAAAGAATTTTTGTCCTTTTTTAAAATTGATTCAATGTCCCAATACTCTTGAGGAATAAAAGCTTTAATTTCTCGTTCTCGTTCTACTATTAATCTAACGGCAACACTCTGAACTCGACCGGCCGATAATCCTTTAGCTACTTTTTTCCATAAAAATGGTGATAATTTATAACCGACCAAACGATCTAAAATTCTTCGAGCTTGTTGAGCATCAACCATTTTTTGATCTATTTTTCTAGGATTACTAATAGCTTTTAAAATAGCGTCTTTGGTTATTTCGTGAAAAGCTATTCTTTTGGCGGTTTTATCGTCTAAAGATAAAATATTAGCTAAATGCCAAGCGATAGCTTCTCCTTCACGATCTTCATCAGATGCTAAAATAACAGAATTAGCACTTTTGGCTAATTTCTTTAATTCAGCCACTCTTTTTTTTGATTTGTTGGGAACTATATACTTAGGGATAAAATTATTTTCTAAATCAATACCCAATTCACTTTTTGGCAAATCACGAACATGACCAAAAGATGATTCCACTATATAACCATTACCTAAAAATTTAGAAATTGTTTTGGCTTTAGTGGGCGACTCTACTATTATTAAGTCCATATATTTAAAAATAAAAGATATTTTTTTATAAAACAATTATAATATTAAAATCAAAAAAACACAAATTTTATAAAAACTATATAAAACATGTTTTTTAGGGTTTCAATAATTTAGGAGTAATATCAAAAATATCTAATATATCAGTAATATTATTTATAACTTGAGCTCCGTCTTTTATTAAAGTATTATTACCGCTATATAAATCTGAAAAAATATCAGCCGGTATACTTAAAACTTCTCGCCCTTCGTCCAAGGCATATCTGGCCGTTATTAAAGAACCTGATTTAATACCGGCTTCCACCACTAAAGTAGCCGGACTTAAACCGGCAATAATTCTGTTTCTTTGAGGAAAATTATAGGCCCAAGCTGGTGTTCCCAAAGGAAACTCTGATAACAATAAACCCCCATTATTTACAATATTTTCAGCTAAATCTCGATTACTTCGGGGATAAAGGCTGTAATAATCCAATCCTGAGCCCAAAACAGCCACTGTTTGGCCTTTATTTTCCAAAGTGGATTTATGGGCTAAAGAATCAATTCCAACCGCTAAACCGCTTATAACGGCAATATCGTTCCTTATCAAACCAGGAACAAAATTGTTAATAATCTTTTCGCCATAAAAACTATATTGGCGCGAACCAACTACGGCTAAAGATAAATTCCAATTAATTTTTAAATTACCTCGGTAATAAAAAATAGGTGGTGGAGAATAAATGTTTTTTAATAGTTGTGGATAATCACTATCAATAATTAAACAAACTTTAATTTTTTCTTGATCTATTTTTTCTAAAACTTTTTCTAAATCAAATTCTTTTCTTTTGTTTATAAAATCAAAAACAATATCCGGTTTTAAACCGACTTTAATTAAATCCGAAGCATTAGCCGAAAATGCTTTAGATAAAGAACCAAAACCGGTTAATAATAATCCATAGCGTTTATAAGTAAAATTCATTAAACAATTAAAAGCAATATAAAATTTTGTTTCATCGTTATTTTTCATTATGTGATTATAAAAAACCAAGGATAACCTTGGTTTAAATTTTATATAAATAAAAAATAACTTTTTAAGGAATTGAAATTACTCCACCGGGAATAGCCTTATTAGTATTAGCCAATAAACCTCCGGTATCATTACCTAAACAGAAAGAAATCGTATAAGAACTATAATCATCTCCTTGAGTGGCATAAATGTAGGCATTGTTTATATTATCACAATTACCATCGGCTGGAGTCGGAGCGGTAGGCACGACCAACATATAAATAGTGTCACCATAAGAAATAGAATTGGCAATGCTAGTCGGATATTCATTATAATCATTGTAATATAATTCTAAGGCGATTTGAATTTGCTTTATATCTGATACCCTTTTAGCGTCTCGAGCTCGAGAACGAGCACTTTGTAAAGATATAGCCGCTAAACTACCTAAAATACCAATAATAGCTATAACCACTAATAATTCAATTAAGGTAAAGGCTTTTTTTTGACAATGAAAAACATTGGTCATATATTTAAAATTAACTTTTTTAAATTAACCACTTTATACTATAAATTATTATAACATTTTTTGTAAAATAAGCAAAAAAAT
>CAYMZF010000001.1:0-56746 GCA_964394905.1 uncultured Gammaproteobacteria bacterium | reverse complement strand
CATTATTGATAGCGGACAAAAGATAAAAGAAGCTTTAAAAAAGATGTCTAAATAAATATTTTTGCTTTATTTTTATTATTTTTTAAATTTTTTTAAAGCACCTTAGTATTTACAAAAGTATTTACAAAGGCGTTTTTTTGTATTATCATCATTATATAATAATTATAGACATTTTAGCTGAAAATGACTTTTTTGAGCTTGTTTTCTTTACTTATGAAACAATCATTTCTATTTACTAAAACTATAAAAGAATTACCGAAAGACGAAACCTCGTATAACGCTCAAGTTTTAATGAGAGCCGGTTTTATTGATAAAGTTGGAGCTGGTATTTATACTTTTTTACCTTTAGGTTTAAAGGTTCTACATAAAATAAACAACATTATTCGAGAAGAAATTAATGCTGTTTCAGGACAAGAAATTTTAATGCCGGCTTTAAATCCTAAGGAAAATTGGCAGAAGACTGGTCGTTGGGACGACTTAGATGTTTTGTTTAAATTAGTTGGTTCAGATGATAAAGAATATGCTTTAGGAGCAACTCATGAAGAGATTGTTACTCCTTTAGGACAAAAATTTACTTTGTCGTATAAAGATTTACCTTTTGCTGTTTATCAAATTCAAACTAAATTCCGTAACGAAAAGAGAGCTAAGGCTGGGTTACTTCGTGGCAGGGAATTTGTGATGAAAGATTTATATTCTTTTCATGCCGATGAAGAAAGTTTAAAAGAATATTATAATAAAGTAAAAGAGGCTTACGTAAAAATTTATAACCGCTTAGGTTTAGGAGATTTAACTTATTTTACTTATGCGGCCGGTGGAACCTTTTCTAAATATTCACATGAATTTCAAACTATTTGTGAAAACGGAGAAGATATTATTTATATTTGTCCAAAATGCCATATTGCCGTTAACAAAGAAATTATTTCTGAGCAAAGTACTTGCCCGGAATGTGGGGCTACTGTTTTGAATGAGAAAAAAGCAATTGAAGTAGGTAATATTTTTGAATTAAAAACTAAATATTCTAAAGCTTTTGGCTTTACTTTTAAAGATAAAGATGAAAATAGTAAAGACGTGCTAATGGGTTGTTATGGTATGGGCCCCAGTCGTATCATGGGAACAATTGTTGAGGTTTGTCATGATGATAAAGGAATAGTTTGGCCAAAAAACATCGCTCCTTTTTCTGTTCACCTTATTTCTTTAAAACAAAATGAAGAAGCAGAAAAACTCTATCAAAAATTATTAAGTGAAAATATTGAAGTATTGTATGATGATCGGGACAATGTTAGTCCGGGAGAAAAATTTGTTGATTCTGATTTAATTGGTTGTCCGTATCGTTTGGTTATTAGTGAAAAAACTTTAGTTGAGAACAAAGTGGAACTTAAATCTCGTAATAATGAAATTAACGAGTTAATAGATATTAATAAAATTTCAGAATTTTTGAAAAAAATAATTTAAATAGAATTTTATGTTTGAATTTTTAAAACAAATCGGACGTTTAGGCTATGATATTGCTATTGATTTAGGCACTAAAAATACTTTAGTGTATGTTGATAAAAAAGGTATTGTTATTAACGAACCTAGTGTGGTGGCTATTAACACCAAGACTACGGAAATTTTGGAAATAGGTTTTGAAGCCAAGAAAATGGTCGGTAAAACTCCGGCTCATATTCAAGCTATCAAACCGTTAGTTAACGGTGTTATTTCTGATTTTGAAATTACCGAAAAGATGTTAAAACATTTTATTAATAAAGTTCATGGGGAAGGTTTTTCGTTTTTACCCCGACCTCGGGTTATAATAGGAATTCCGCTTGATATTACCGAAGTGGAAAAAAAGGCCGTAGAAGATGCGGCTAAATCGGCCGGAGCTCGTAAAGTATATTTAATTGAAGAGGCTATGGCGGCCGCTTTAGGAGCTGGCTTGCCAGTGGATAGTCCTCGAGCCAATATGATTGTTGATATCGGAGGAGGAACTACCGATATCGCCGTTATTTCTTTGTCTGGTGTGGTTTCTTGGAAATCGCTTCGAATTGCCGGGAATGAATTGGATAATAATATTATTGATTATATCCGAGATAAGTTTAATGTTTTAATCGGGGAACAATTGGCGGAGAAAATAAAAATAAATTTAGCTTCAGTTATTCCATTTGACGAAGATCGTTCTATGGAAATAAGGGGGCGTGATTTAACTAATGGTTTACCGACCGCTATTATTATTACTGATACTCAAGTTCGTGAAGCTATTAAAAAAACCATTATAAAAATAATTGAGAATATAAAATTAACTTTAGAAGAAACTCCGCCCGAATTGGTTGGTGATATTTATGAACATGGTCTTTTTTTAAGCGGTGGAGGAGCTTTGCTTTATGGTTTGGATAAGTTAATTGCCAAGGCTACTAAAATTCCGGTAGTAGTAGTGGAAGATCCTTTAACAGCTATGGTTAGAGGAGCCGGTAGTCTATTTGCCGATGAAGAATTATTAAAAAAAATAACTTCGGTTTTAGATTTATAATTATATGGATTTTTTAAAGCGAAGAAAAAAATACAAGATTTTTTTGGCAGTGGTCTTACTGCTTATTTTTTTAAATATTATCGGTTTTTCTTCCTTCGGTCAGAAAATTTTAGGGGGAATGGTGAATTCTATTAGTTCCAGCTTTAGAAATTCTTCCATTAAAAAATCAGATAATAAAGAGACTAAAGCTCAATTGGTTGACGAAAATATCTTTTTAAAAAGTCAAATTGAATCCAAGGAAGCGGAATTGGCTAGTTTTTATTCTTTACAAGAAGAAAATGAAAAATTAAAAAAATATTTAAATTTTTTTGAAACCAATTCTTATGATTATGTTTTAGCTAATGTCGTTTGGCAGGAAAATCTATTAAGTTTTTCCAATTATAATCAAAATTTGGTTATCAATAAAGGGAGCGACGACGGAATTAGAACGGGTTTGGCGGTAATAAATGAATCTGGAGTAATTGTTGGAAAAATAATTGAAGTTAATAATAAAAGTTCTAAACTTTGTATTATCAGTAATAATTTTTGTAAAATGGCCGTAACAGTTAATAATTCCGATCATAGTATCGGTTTAGCGGAAGGAAATTTAGGATTATCAATTAAACTCAATTATGTTTCTCAAGGCGAAACCCTTGGTATTAATGATATGATTATTACTTCCGGTCTAGAACCTGACATTCCTAGAGGTTTGGCGGTGGGTCGGATAAATTTTATTAATCAGGAGGTTAATGATATTTGGCAAGATGTTAATGCCGAGGCTTTGTTTAATGTTAATAATTTGAGCATTGTTTCAGTAATTATTCCTAAATAATATTTACTAATTTATTATGGTTAAATATTTTAAAATTTTAGGTTTTATTTTTTTGGCTTTGCTTTTGTTTTTAATACAATTTTCATTAATAAATTCTTGGTCTGGTTTTTGGGCTCGATTTGATTTAATTTTATTTTTTATTATTTGGCTTTTTATTTTTCGCGATTTTAAAGCATCAATTTTATTTTCATTTATTATCGGTATAATTATAGATATTTTTTCTTTTTATCCTTTTGGTTTTTATACTTTTTCTTTTTTATTGACCTTGGTGGTGGCTAATTTTGTTTGGCAGAACTTTTTTACCAATCGCTCCATTTATTCTTTTTTGGCGGTTAGTTTGTTTATAACAATTTTTTATAATTTATTTCTTTATTTTTTAATATATTTAGCGGATAAAAATTCTTTGGGAATCTCCTGGTTTGGCGGTTCTTTTTGGCTTAATTTGTTGCTTCAAATAATTTGGATGTTTTTGGGAGTAATTATCTCTTTTTATTTTTTAAGTCCCAAAAAAGGTCATTCTAATAACTTAACTTTTGAAAAAAAACCTTTTTAATGCTATAATAATAAG
This sequence comes from uncultured Gammaproteobacteria bacterium, assembly GCA_964394905.1. Classification (GTDB taxonomy): domain Bacteria; phylum Patescibacteriota; class Patescibacteriia; order Patescibacteriales; family UBA12465. The sequence goes on along the minus strand of CAYMZF010000001.1, from coordinate 52,861 downwards.
TGTTTTTAAAAATAATTTTATAATTATGTTTTATGACTTTATAACCATTGGCGGAGTAACGGAGGATATAATTTTCTTCTCTAAAGATGGAGTGATGGTTGATAATAAAAAAAACGTTTTAAAGCAAAAATTGTTGGCTTTTGAATATGGAGCTAAAATAAATATAAAAGAATGTTATCAAGGTTTTGGTGGTGGAGCCTCTAATACCGCCGTTAATTTGGCTAAAATGGGCTTTAAAGTTGCCTGCTTGGCCAGTATTGGCGATGATGATCGAGGTAAAAGGATTTTAGAAAACTTTGATAACAATAAAATTGATACTAAATTGATTAATGTTGATAAAAAATCAAATACCGGTTTTTCTTTTATTATTAGTGATAAAAAAGATCGAATTATTTTTTCTTATCGGGGAGCTAATGATAATTTATCATTGACCGATAAACAAAAAGCTATTTTAAAAAAGGCTGAGTGGCTTTATTTAACGTCTTTGCCTGATGACAGTATTTCTATTTTAAAAAATATTTTTGCCAACAAAAATAAAATAGCCTGGAATCCCGGTTTAAATCAATTATCGGGCGGTATAAAAAAAATAGCCGGTTTTTTAAAAGTCACCGATATTTTTATGGTAAATAAAGATGAAGCCTTAGAGCTTATTAAAAAAACACCGGAATTATCAGGCTATAATAATAAATTTTTAGATAATTGCGAAAATTTGATAAAAATTTTAAAAGGTTGCGGTCCTAAAATAATAATTTTAACTGACGGAATAAATGGAGCTTATATTTACGACGGGAAGTTTTTTCATCATCAAGCGGTTATTAAAAGAGCGGTGGAAATTGATACTACGGGAGTAGGTGATGCTTTTAATTCTACAGTGTTAGGATCTTTATTAAAAATAGACGGAGATTATAAAAAAGCGATGTATTGGGGGATGAAAAATACCGCTTCTTTAGTCGCTAAGTTCGGAGCGCAAAACGGATTATTAAGTTTAAAAAATATTAAATAATTAATATTAATTATTATTAACTTTTAAAAAATATGAAAAAAATATTTATAGTTGAAGACGATTCTGATATTTTATATGGTTTAAGTGATATTTTTTCTTCCAATGATTATGAAGTTGAGCTTAGTGATTCCACTGAAGAATTGGATGATTTATTAAAAAGAATAAAAAAATTTAAACCGGAAGTTATAATTTTAGATTTAGTTTTACCAAGATTGGAAGGATTGGATATAATTAAAAAAATAAAAGAAGACGATGACACCAGTAATGCCGAAATTTTTATTTTTACCGATTTAAGTGATGAAGATAGTAAGAGTCGCAGCGTTGGTTTGGGGGCTAATTATTATTTTTTAAAAAGCGAATTTGATATTTATACCTTTTCTAATAGAGTTATGCGTATTATGGGCCGATCGGATGGAGATAATAAAAAAGAGGAAAGTGAAGAAGATGATAGCGGTTTGGTTATGGATTAATTATATTAATAACATTAATTTATTTATATGAAAAAGAAAAAAGTAATTATTATTACTGGAAGTTGTTTAATTGTCGTTTTGGCAATTATTTTTTCTTTAGTTTTTAAAAAAGATAAAACTGAATACGTTACCGTAGAATTGCAGAAACAAAATTTAACTCAAACGGTCAGTGAAATCGGAGCGGTTAAAGCCAGTCAAGAAATTGGTTTGAACTTTTCTCAATCGGGAAAATTGCAAACTTTAAATATCAAAGTCGGTGATGAAGTTAAAGCCGGTGATATTTTAGCCGAATTAGATTATTCGTCCGTATTAATACAAAAAGAAGAAGCTGAAGCAGCTTTAAGTATTGCTAAAACCAATCAAGAAAAAATTATAAAAGGAGCCGTTTATGAAGATGTGGCCGTACTGGAAGCTCAAGTTAAGCAAGCGGAAACATCTTTTAATTCCGCTAAAGACAGTCAAGATAAAACTAAAAAAACAGTGGAAGAAAATATAAATCAAGCTCAAAAAAATTTAGATGATTTAAAAGTTTCCAATTATCAAGTTCCAATGTCAGTTAAACAGGCGGTAGAATCGGCTAAAGTTAATTTAGCTAATACTGAAAAAACCGCTAAGCAAACATTAACAAATAATCAAAGTTCTTTATTGTCAACTTTAGATTATAATTTTTCGGTGGCCCGATCATCACTGGATGCCGTTAAAAGAATTTTGGATGATGATGATTTAGAAAATGTTTTTAGCGTTAAAAATTATATTTATAAAATTGAAACGGAAAAAAAATATAATCAATCGGTGGAAAAATTATCTCAAATTGAAAATAGTATTAGTATTGCCAAAAATAATCCGACAGCGTCTAACATTAAAACAGCATCTGATGATTTAACAATTTTTTTGCGAGAAGTTTTTTCAGTTTTAAATAATTGTTTTAGCGCTTTAGAAAACTCGGTTATTTCTTCGTCTTTATCACAATCTTCTTTAGACGCTTTTAAAGCTAATGTTAATACTAATAGAGATTTAATAAATGCCGCTATTTCTTCCAATCAAACCAGCTATTTTGCTTATAATAATTCTATTTTAAGTTATGATACCAGTGTATCCGGCGCTCAAGATGCAGTTAAACAAGCTGAAGCGGCTTTAAATGATGCCATACTGCAAGCTACCAATGCTTTGTCTTCGGCTAAAACTAACGGTGATCAACAATTAAGTTCCGCCCAGGCTCAAGTTGATGCTGCTTATAAAAATTATGAAGTAGTTCGTTTGCAACTGACAAAACTTAAGTCTTCGGCCAGTTCCGATGATTTAAAATTGGTTCAGGCTCAAGTTGACCAAGCTACGGCTAATTTAAATTTAATTCAAAAACAAATTGAAAACAATATTATTAAAGCTCCGATTGACGGTAAAATAACCGAAGTCAATTCCGAAGTGGGGGAGCAAGTGATAAGCGCTACCCCGGTTATTAATTTATTGGCTGATAATAATTTTGAAATTGAAGTTTATATTTCAGAATCGGATATTTCTAAAATTAAAGTTGGTAATAAGGCTAATATTACTTTTGATGCTTTTGGCGATGATTATAAAATAAGCGGTCAAGTTTATTTTATTGATCCGGCCGCTACCTCTATTTCCGATGTTATTTATTATAAAATTAAAATAAATTTTTCAGAAGATGAAATTTCTAAAAATAATTTTATTATCAAATCGGGTATGACCGCCAATGTTGATATTATTGCTGATTATAGAGAGAATGTTTTAGCCGTTCCAAGTCGAGCTATTTTAGTTAGGGATAACGGCGAACAGTATGTTCGAGTTTTAAATAACGAAACGGTTTCGGAAATTACGGTAACAACCGGTATCAGTGGCGATCAATCAAAAGTGGAAGTTTTTTCGGAAGAATTGCAAGAAGGTAGTTTAATTATTACCTCTACCGTTACCAAATAATAATTTTATGCTCATAAAAATTCAAAATTTAAAAAAAGAATATGTTTCTGATGACGTGGCCACTAAAGTTTTACATGGCATTTCTTTTAATATTGATTCGGGAGAATTTGTGTCTATTATGGGTCCGTCCGGATCGGGTAAATCAACATTAATGCATATTTTAGGACTATTAGATCGAGCCAGTAGCGGTGTTTATGAATTTGAAGGGCAAAATGTCAATGAATTAAATGATGACCAATTAGCTGGTTTTCGTAACGAAAAAATAGGTTTTGTTTTTCAATCTTTTAATTTACTTCCCAAGACTTCAGTTTTGGATAATGTAATTTTACCTTTAACTTATTCTAATAATAGAAAAAATATGACCGAACGAGCTAAAAAAGTTTTAGCCAGTGTCGGTTTGGAGCATCGCTTACATTTTTTTACTAATCAAATATCAGGTGGAGAAAAGCAACGAGTAGCTATCGCTCGAGCTTTAGTTAATAATCCAGCGGTTATTTTTGCCGATGAACCGACCGGAAACTTGGATTCTAAATCAGGAATTCAAATTATGGAAATTTTACAAAAATTAAATGAAATGGGTAATACTATTATATTGGTAACCCATGAAACTTTTACGGCCGAGCATGCTAAAAGAATAATAAAAATAAAAGACGGATTAATAATCAGTGACGAACCGGTGGCCCAACAAAGAATCGCTCATGAAGGATCGTTATTAAAATAATTTTATTACCGTCATGAATTATTTATCATTTAAACAAGCAATTAGGACCTCCATTAAAGCTCTTCTGACCAATAAAGTTAGAAGTTTTTTAACTATGTTAGGTATTGTTATCGGTGTGGCTTCGGTAATTATTATTATGTCACTGGGAGCCGGAGCTCAAAGTTTAATTTTAGGACAAGTTCAAAGCATCGGTTCTAATGTTGTTTCTATTACTCCGGGTAAATCCGAAGATGATGGTCCGCCAACTTCAGTTTTAGGAATAGTGGTAACTTCGCTAACCTTGGATGATTTAAAATCAATTGAAAAAGTAAAAGATACTATTGGGGTTGATTCGGCCGTTGCTTATGTTAATGGCGTTGGAACCCTAAATTACAGAAATAATTCTTATGGCACTAGTTTAGAAGGAGTAACTCAGGATTATTTGGCTGTTGAGGGAGGTAATTTATCTTCAGGTCGATTTTTTACTAAAGAAGAAACTGATAATATTAGTAAAGTAGTGATACTAGGTAACACCGTTAAACAAGAACTGTTTGGCGATAGTGATGCTATCGGAAAAAGAATAAAAATAAAAAAACAAGTTTTTGAAGTAGTTGGAGTATTAGAAGAAAGAGGCCAAGTATCCTTTCAAAATTATGATGATAAGGTTTTGTTGCCAATAAAAACAATGCAAAAAGTTTTGGTCGGAATAGATTATGTAAACGTTATCAGTTTTAAAGCTAATGAAAATTTTGCTATTGATTCCGTTATTTCTGAAGTTGAAACTATTTTGCGTGATAATCATAGTATCAAAGATCAGACCGGAGCCAGTGATGATTTTTCGGTTAGAAGTATAACCGAGTTATTAGATTTAATAACTTCCGTAACTGATGCTTTAAAATATTTTTTAACTTTAATGGCCGGTTTGTCTTTGATTGTTGGTGGAATTGGAATAATGAATATTATGCTTATAAGCGTTAACGAAAGAACTAGAGAAATCGGTGTGCGTAAAGCGTTGGGAGCATCCAATAAAAATATTATCAGTCAATTTTTAGTTGAAGCTATTTTTTTGACTTCTATTGGAGGTTTTATCGGAATTATTTTAGGAATTATAATTTCTTGGTTATTATCGGTAATTATAACCGCTCTAGGTTATGATTGGGTTTTTGCTATTGGTTTTTGGTCGCTGTTTATGGCGGTTGTTGTTTCCGGATTAATTGGATTAATTTTTGGAATTTACCCGGCTAAAAAAGCCAGTAAATTAGAACCGGTAGAAGCTTTAAACTACGAATAAATATATGAGAATAAAAGACATTATTCGATTATCATTTTTATCAATGTTAAAAAATAAAATGCGAACCGCTTTGACGGTTTTAGGTATGGTAATCGGTATTTCCAGTATTATAGTTGTTTTTTCGGCCGGTGAAGGGATTCGTAGTTTGATTGTCGGTCAGATTGAATCTTTTGGCACTGATATAATTGAAGTAGAAATTAAAGTCCCGAGTACTAAAAGCGGAAGCGCCGGAGATACCGAAAGCGCCACAAGTTTGGCCAGTGGTGTTCAGGTGACATCTTTAAAAGAAGAGGATCTTAATGAAATTAACAAATTGGAAAATATTTCCGGAGGTTATGGAGCTATCACTAATCAAGCTCCGGTTACTTATTTAAACGAAACTAAACAAGGTTTGATAATGGGTGTTAGTGCGGATTATATAAATATTGATAAATCAGAAATAGATCAAGGCTACTTTTTTTCGGAAGCCGATAATAATTCTCTATCTCAAGTAGTGGTATTGGGTCCAAAAATTTCTCAAGAATTATTTGGTGATGATAATCCTATCGGAAAAAATATTACTATTCAACGAGGGCGTTATCAAGTTGTCGGTTTATTGAAAGAAAAAGGAGCTACTATGGGTTTTGATTTTGATGATCTAATTATAATGCCGGTAAAAACTTTACAGAAAAAAATGATGGGGATTGATTATTATATGTATTTTGTTCATCAGTTGGTTGATTCTAATAAAGCCGAGGAAACGGCTGATTCAATAAAAGAAATTTTGCGAGAGAATCATGATATTTCTGATCCAATTAAAGATGATTTTATAGTAACTACTATGAAAGAAATGTTATCAACTACCAAAACAGTTACCAATGCCTTAACCATCTTGTTATTATTAATTGTAGCTATTTCTTTAATAGTAGGTGGTGTCGGAATTTTAAATGTAATGTATGTAATTGTTTCAGAAAGAACTCCAGAAATCGGTTTACGTAAAGCGGTTGGCGCTAAATTTTCTGATATTATGCAACAATTTTTAATTGAATCAATTTTAATAACGTTTATTGGAGCTGTCATCGGAATTATTTTAGGAATTGTTATTTCTTTTTTTGTTTATTTATTGGCTAATTATTTTGGTTTAGAATGGAAATTTATAGTTCCGATTAAATCTTTTATAGTAGCTGTTTTATTTGCCTTATTGTTTGGTGTTTTATTTGGTTTATTACCGGCTAGAAAAGCCGGAAAACTTGATCCGGTGGAAGCTTTAAGACGAGATTAAAAATATTATTTATTGACTAAAAATTTATAACGGGTTAATATATACTCATATTAAAGTTTAAATATATGATGGTAAAAAGAATCGGAATTGATTTAGGTACAACTTATACTTTAGTTTATATGCCTAAAAGGGGTGTTGTTATTAATGAACCCAGTGTTGTGGCCGTATCGGTTGATGACAATAAAGTACTGGCTGTTGGTAATGAAGCTAAAGATATGCTGGGACGTACTCCTGATACTATTGTTGCTTTAAAACCTTTAAAAGAAGGAGTTATTGCTGATTATCGAACTACTGAGGCAATGATTCGTTATTTTATTAACAAAACTTTAGGAAAAGTTAGAATATTTAGACCTGAAGTTATGGTGGCCGTTCCCGCGGGAATTTCTTCTACAGAGCGACGAGCGGTAATTGAAGCCACTATTGCAGCCGGAGCTAAGGCCGCCTATATCATCAAAGAACCGATTGCCGCCGCTATTGGTGCTAATATTCCTATTAGTTCGGCTACCGGTCATATGGTGGTTGATATTGGCGGTGGTACTTCTGAAATGGCGGTTATATCTTTAGGCGGAGTTGTTTCTTCAACTTCAGTTCGAGTTGGCGGCAACAAATTGGACTTAGCCATTTTAGAATATGTTAGAAAAAAATATGGTTTGGTTATCGGAGAAAGAACCGCCGAAGAAATGAAAATTAAAGTCGGATCAGCTTTATTTTTGGATGATGACAGTCAATTAATTATGGAAATAAATGGCCGTGACGGTGTTAGTGGTTTACCTAAAACCATTGAAGTTAACAGTAATGATGTAACCGCTGCTATTTCCGGAGAATTAGAAATTATTTTAAATACAGCCAAAAAGATACTTCAACAAACTCCACCGGAATTGGTGGCCGATATAATTGATAAAGGAATTGTTTTAACCGGAGGAACGGCTTTGCTTAGAAACATCGATCAGTTATTTGCTCGAGCTTTGGGTGTTTCCGCTTATATAGCCGATGATCCATTACTATGTGTAGCTAAGGGAACCGGAATCGCTTTAGACAATTTAGATTCTTACAAAAGAAGTATTTTGGCGGCTAAATAATAATATGATAATAGGAATAGACGCTTCACGGGCTAACCGCAGTTTCAAAACCGGAACTGAATGGTATTCTTATTATTTAATTATTAATTTAATTGAGATTGATCAAAAAAATGATTATGTATTATATACCGATAAGCCTTTAAATCAGGCTTTTTTGTTTGCCTTGGATTTAAATAATCATCCTAATATAGAAATTAAATATTTAAAATGGCCTTTTAAATATATGTGGACCTTGGGTCGTTTAACATTGGAAATGATTTTTCATCGACCAGATGTTCTTTTTGTTCCGGCTCACGTTTTACCGTTGGTTTTTCCTAAAAAAACTGTTAATACTATTCATGATATTGCTTTTTTAGAGAATAATAATTTATATGATCAGACTATTGTACGTAATAGTTTTTCTGCTCGCGGTAAAATTATTGATTTTTTTATTCGTTTATTTTCTTTTGGTCGCTATAATTTTAAATTTACCGATTATCTTGATTGGTCCACTAAATTTGCTTTACGTTATGCCAAAAAAATAATTACCGTTTCTAATTTTACTAAAAATGAAATTTTAAAATATTATAAAAAAGTTGATAGTGAAAAAATAAAAGTCATTTATAACGGATATAATAATTCTCTGTATAAAAAAATATTTGATAATGAGATTAAAAAAAATGTTTTAAAAAAATATGGCATTGACGCTCCATTTTTTTTGTATATCGGTCGTTTAGAAAAAAAGAAAAACGTTCAATGTTTAATAGAAGGTTTTTCTATTTTTAAGGAAAATAATAAAGAATTTTCGGAAAAATTAGTTTTAATCGGTAATCCCGGATTTGGTTATGATGACATAAAATATTTAATTGAAGAATTAGGGGTTTCTAAAAATATAATTATTTTAGGTTGGGTGGAAGAACAAGATTTGCCTAGTATTGTTAATGAAGCTAAAGCTTTTATTTTTCCGTCTTTTTACGAGGGTTTTGGTATTCCGATTCTTCAAGCTATGGCTTGCGAAACTCCGGTATTATTGTCAAACATTAAAGTCTTTCATGAAATTGCTCAAGAAGCCGCTTTATTTTTTGATCATTTTGATCCTAATGATTTATCCGAAAAAATGGCAATGATTATTAATAACGAAAATTTAAGAATAGATTTAATAGATAAAGGAAAATCTTTGGCCACCGATTTTAGTTGGCGTAAATGTGCCGGAGAGACCTTAAAAGAAATAAATAATTTATGAAGCCAATATTTTTTACTAAAAGAAAAATAGAAAGTTCTAAAGATTTTTTTAAGAAATATAAAAGACTTTTTTATTTTATTGGAATAATTATAATTTTATTATTAATTTTTGTATTTTTTATTAAATCTAATTCTAATGATGAAGCTTATAATTTAAATAATAATAATTCAGTGGCCACTTCTTCTATTTTGGCTTGTGAAGGAAATTGTACTCTTCGTTTAATTGACGGAGTTTCAGTGGAAGTTGGTCAAGAGAATCCGTTTTTAATTGCGGCTATTATTGATAATAATAGTGCGGCCCGTCCTCAATTTGCTCTATCCAAAGCGTCACTCATTTATGATGTTCCGGCCGAAGGAGGTATTGATCGTTATTTGGCTTTTTTTACTTCTGATTTAACCGATGAAGATTTAGAAATAGGTCCGATTCGTAGTGTTCGGCCTTACTTTTTAACTATTGCCGCCGAATATAAGGCCTTATTATTACATTGTGGCGGTAGTCCCGAAGCTTTAGCTAAAATTGCTAAAGATAATTTATTAACCCTTAATGAATTTTATAACTCAGATTATTATCGACGTTATTCCGGCTACGAAGCTCCGCATAATGTTTTAGCTAAGTATAATGAGATAATTAAATATTTAAAAAATAATAATTTAATAACATCTGTTTTTACTCCTTGGAAATTTAAAACTAAAGATGTTCAGTTAATTGATACTTCAACCGCTAATTATAAGATAGACATAAAAAATGGGCAATATCAATATAATGTTTCTTGGGAGTACGATAGTACAAATAATAATTATTTGAAAAATATTGCCGGATCGCCTCATACCGATAATACCGGAACAAGAATCTCGGTTGATAATATTATTTTTCAATTTGTTGATACTGAAATATTAGATGAAGCTTTACGTTTAAATATAGACTTAATTGGCAGTGGAGAAGTAATTATTTGTTTAGATGGAATTTGCAAATCGGGTTATTTTGAAAAAACGGAGGCAAATAGTCGTACTATTTTTTATTATGATAACGATGAAGAGGTTGTTTTAAATTCGGGTAAAACCTGGGTTCATTTAATAGATGGTCAAACTTCGGTTGAAATTGAAAATTTTTCTTTATAATTACAATAGTTAAATCTAAGAATAATAAAATAAAAAAAACCAAGTTTGATTTGGTTTTTTTATTTTTTTATTTGGTATTTATTAAAATTTGGTAATAGTTAGGCGATTAAAACCGGCTAAATCTTTTAGAGTAACAATCTGAGGTTTAAAACCGCTTAATTTTTTCATAATTAAAAATTCCATTTTATCTTTTTGCCGGTTATTTATTTCTTGATATAGAATAATATTATTTTCTTTTGTTTTTATATTTTTTATTTGATCCAATAATTTTTTATAATATTTTAAACCGTCAGTTCCGCCGTATAAAGCTTTAAACGGCTCTTTTTGAATGCTAAAGGAATTCTTTATTTCTTTTTTAGTTAAATAAGGTAAGTTGGCTATAATAATTATTTGACCTTTACTTAAAATTTTTTTATTTGTTTTTTTTAAAATTGGTTTTAATAGATCACCTTCTAAAAAAGTTATTTTTTTATTAAGCTGATATTTTTTACTGTTAGCTTTGGCTATTTTTAAAGCAGTTTTGCTGATATCAGTACCGTAAAAATAAATATTTTTATCAGTCCGAAAAATATTGGCCAAACTGATAATTAAACAGCCCGAACCGGTGCCGATATCAATAATTATAGTTTTTTTATCAGTAAGATTTTCTTTAATAACTTGATCGATTATTAATTCGCTTTCCGGTCGGGGAATTAAAGTGTTTTTATTAACAATAAATTCTAAATTATAGAAATTTTTTTTACCGCTAAGACAAGCCAAAGACCAACCTTGAAGTCTTTTTTTTAAAATTTGTTTTATTTTCTTGATCTGAATTGGGTTTATTTCTTTTTGATAATTTAATATTAGTTGATTGGGAGTAAAATTAGTAACCAAAGAAACAATTGATTCGGCTTCTTGATAAGGGAACTCAATTTTTTTCTTTTCTAATTCTTTATTAATATCTAGTATAATTTGTTTTACGGTCATAGTATATTTTGAAAAAATCCTAAGTAATTAGGATTTTTATATTTTCTGCTCTTTTAAACTTTTTATGATATTTCCAATTTCACCATCCATTATTTCGGTAATATTATGCCAAGATTGATTGACACGGTGGTCAGTGATTCTATCTTGAGGGAAGTTATAGGTTCTAATCTTATCGCTTCGATCGCCGTGACCGACTTGTTCTTTTCTTTCAATAGTTTCCTTGGCCATTTTTTCTTCTTCAATTTTAGCTAAAATACGAGAACGTAAAACTTGCATGGCTTTTTCTTTATTTTGATGTTGGGATTTTTGATCTTGGCAACTTACCACTGTTCCGGTAGGAATATGAGTAATTCTAACAGCTGAATAAGTAGTATTAACACATTGTCCGCCAGGTCCCGAAGAACAAAAAGTATCAATTCTTAAATCGTTAGGATCTATTTTTAAATCAATTTCTTCGGCTTCAGGTAAAACAATCACGGTTGAGGTAGAAGTATGAATTCTTCCTTGTTTTTCAGTTTCAGGGACTCGTTGAACGCGGTGAGTGCCGGCTTCGTATTTTAAATAACCATAAACTCCGTCTCCGCTAACGCTAAAAATAATTTCCTTGAAACCTCCTACGCCGGTAGCACTGGAATTTAAGATTTCGGTTTTCCAACCCATTTTTTCAGCATAATGAGCATACATTCTAAATAATTCAGCGGTAAATAAAGCTCCTTCGTCGCCTCCGGCTCCGGCTCGGATTTCCATGATAATATTTTTTCTATCATTAGGATTAGCCGGATGAAGTTCTTCGTCTAATTTGGCTTCTAATTCCTCTTTATTTTTTTGTAATTCTATTAATTCTTCTTGAGCTATTTGTCCTAATTCTGACGAATTTTCGCTTTTTATAATTTCTTGATTACCTAAAATATTGTCGTTAATTTTTTCTATAGCCACTATCAAACCATACAGTTTTTTTAAAGCCGCATGTTCTTTAGCGATTTTAGTAAATTCATTGGGATTGGAAACTATTTTCGGATCGGATAATTGTTTTTCCAATTCTTCAAATCTAGTTTTTATTTCTGAAATATTGTTCATAATATTTTTGTGTTTTGGGTAATATAAAAGCACCAAATATGGCGCTTTTATTTATACAATCTTATGTTATTGATTTTTTTCAACTTGTTTTTTAGCTTTAGCTACTCGTTTTGCGGTTTTTCCTTTTTTAGTATCATCTTTTTTATCTAACTTAGCTTTAAATTTACCGACACGGTTAGCGGTATCAACTAATTTTTGTTTACCGGTATAGAAAGGATGACAATTAGAACAAAGTTCGGTTTTTATTTCCGAATCGGTTGATCCGGTAACAAAAGTATAGCCACAAGCGCAGGTGACTTTTACTTTATCATTATATTTGGGATGAATATTTTTTTTCATATTTTATTGTTTAAGGTAATTTCGTCAAATTTTACGATATTCCTCAATAATTATAAAAAACCATCTGATTTTATGGTCAGCTTGATATTATCATAGTAGTAAAAATAAATCAAGGTTTAGTGGTTTGTGGGCTTAAGGTGGTTTTTTGTTAATTAAATCTAAAATATTGAAAAAGGAAGATTGTTAAATCTTCCCTGGTATTTTTCTTTATCTGGAGTTTATAACCATGGTTTTTATTAAAAAACCAATTAAAAATATATAATAAAACAATATTCCAGATAATATTGGAAACCCAAAATTACTTAGTGGACATAGGCCGACACCTAATCCAAAAAACAATCCGGCCAGTGCGATAGAATTTGGTTCGAAGCCGTAACCATCTTTATCGTAAAGGAAAAAACCGGCTATTATTCCTAAAATAATAGCAGTAATTATTTTTATTATTAGTCCTAGATAAATAAAGGTTATTACACCAATAATTATCCCTAAAGAAAAAAATGTTAAGGTTATAAAAATTAAATCTTTATAATTAATATTTATTTCTTTTTTGAAAACATGAATAATATTTTTTTCTGTTTTTTCGGTAGCCATTATTTTTTTGGTTAATAAAAACGTAAAAATAAAAATAAAAACGGCATCAAAAATCCAGTAATAAGGAACTGGTAGTGATAAGTAAATTGGCCAATTCCACCAAACATTTTCTTTTGAGAAAATTTTTATAACATCCGTTTTAGGAATTTGATCTGTTGTTAAATAAATTACGGAATATATTAAAACCGTAATTATTGACAAGATAATTGGTATTATCCATTTTTTATTTTTCATTATTTTCATTTTTTGTTGATTTTAAAAGAACTTGTTTATTATATAATGTAATCATATTATTTTTTAAAAAGCAAGCTGTTATGGAGACCCTATTTATATCATTTGAATTTGAAGAGTTCCAGAAAAAATGTCTTTTTGAGGTTTTTATTTATCTAAATAAATATGGTATAATAAAACCGGTAATAATTTACAGATTTTAACATGAAAAAAATAATAATTTTAGGCTCCACCGGTAATTTGGGGAGTCAATTAGTCAAAGAATTTTCCAGTTTATCAAATTATCAAGTTTTAGCTTATAATTATAAAGAAGCTAATTTATTAGAACCTAGTTTAATAGTTTCTAAAATAAAAAAGATTAAACCGGATATTATTATTAACGCTATTGGTTATAATGCCGTTGATAGGTGCGAAGAATCAGAAGAAGAATTTGGAGTTGCCTATAAAATTAACGTTAGAGCCGTTAAATATTTAGCCCAAGTGGCTTTAACAACTAATTCTATTTTAGTTCAAATGTCCAGTGATTATGTTTTTGGCGGAAATATTTGTCAAGAAAATAATGATAGTCAAGAGGAATTTTTAAAAATTAAAGAAATTGGAGGATTTACCGAAGATGCCAAAAGATGTCCGATTAATAAATATGGTCAAACTAAAATGTTAGGAGAAGACGAAGTGTTGAAATTAGCTGATAGCAAATTAAAATATTATATTATCAGAACTTCTAAGCCGTTTGGACCCCAAGGAACATCACCTTTAGCCAAAGAAAGTTTTTTTGATCAAATATTAAAAATGGCTCTAGGTAAAAAAGAGATAAGTGTTGTTAATGAAGAATTAAGTTGTTTTACTTATACACCCGATTTAGCTCATAAAATTAGAGAAATTTTAGAAGATAATTTAGAATTTGGTATTTATCATATTAGAAACAGCGAACCGGCTATTTGGTATGATGCAGCTTCCGAATTGTTTAAATTAAAAAAAATTAGCATTAAAATAAAACCGATGTTATCGGAGAGTTTTCCTCGACCGGCTAAACGACCGAAGTACTCGGTTTTAGCCAATACTAAATTACCGCCGCTGAGATCTTGGAAAGAAGCTTTAAAAGAATATATAATAAATTATAAATAATAATATGAAAAAAATTTCTAATCAAGAAGTTAAAGGCACTAAAGATTGGATGCCGGATGAAATGGCTATTCGTAGTTATATTTTTAATACTTGGCGTCAAGTCTGTCAGTCTTTTGGTTTTGTTGAATACTTAACTCCATTGCTTGAAAATGCCGATATTTATCGGGCTAAATCAGGTAATGATTTAGGTCAAAAAGAATTAATGATTTTTGTTGATCAAGGAGGTCGGGAGTTGGCTATTCGGCCGGAAATGACTCCCAGTGTCGTTCGAATGATTTCTAAAACTTACAATACCGCTTCTAAGCCCTTAAAGTTTTTTTCTATTGCTAATTTTGTTCGTAATGAAAAACCCCAACGAGGTCGTAATCGCGAATTTTGGCAATTAAATTGTGATATTTTTGGTGAAAGCGGGGAATTGGCCGATTTAGAAATTCTACAATTAGCGATTGATATCGTTTTAGCTTTTAATCCGCCAAAAAATTCCTTTGTTTTAAAAATTAATCATCGGGCTTTAATTAATTCCTTATTTGATGTTATAAAACTTAAAGATGAACAAAAAATTATTACCATGAGATTAATGGATAAATATAATAAAATGTCGGGCGATGAGTTAATTAAGAGTATGGAGAACATCGGTTTAAAAAATGAACAAATTGATAATATTCTAAAATTTATAAAAGCTTCTGATTTAAATGATTTAGCCGATAAAATTAAAGAACTGAAAACATGCTCCGGATTTTTATTTTTACAAAATATAATTATGGAATTAAGCGCTTTAGGTTATAAAGATTATGTTGAGTTTGATTCCGCCGTTATTCGCGGTTTAGATTATTATGACGGTTTAGTTTTTGAATTATTTGATAAGCATCCCGATAATAACCGAGCGATGTTTGGCGGCGGCCGTTATAATAGCTTGGCCGATCTTTTTGGAGCTAAGGATTTCCCAGCAGTCGGATTTGCACCCGGGGATGAGACTTTCAAATTATTTTTGGAATCATGGAATATTTTACCGACTGAAAGTTTAAAAAAAGATTATTATTATTTGCCGCTACTTAATGAAAATTTAAAAAATGATATTTTTTTATTGGCTAGAAAATTACGATCGGCCGATTGTCAGGTGGAAGTGGGTTTAAATGTTACTAAAATTTCACGAGCTTTAGAGTACGCCGATAAAAATAAAATCGCCCGAGTTATTATTTTAGGCGAAGATGAAAAAAAGAAAAGTGTTTATAAAATTAAAAATATGATTAGCGGTGAAGAAAAAATTATTAACTTTTAGATATATTTTTTAGTATTTCTTTCAGATAACCGGTTTCAACCGGTTTTTTGTTTTCATAAATAAAAGAGGTTTTATTATCTAAAAACTTATTTATTTTATTTATCAAATCAATTTCATTTTCAGGAATAAATAATAATCCTTGTTGATTAGTGAATAATTCCGGAATCCCTCCTGAGTTAGAAGCGATAATCGGTAGATTGTAATTAAGGGCATTATAAATAACTGTAGGTGAATTTTCATAACACAAAGACGGGACTATCAAGCAATCGCTAGTTTTTAATTGTTCGGTTTCAATTTGATTATCAAAACCTAAAAAACTGATTCTTTTATCGGTTTGCGCTATTTTTTTAGCTTGGCTAAGTAAACTACCATGACCAACAATATTTAATTTTATATTATCGTTTGGTATGTTTTTAAAAGTATTAATTAAAAATAATATACCTTTATGTGATTCGATTTGACCGATAAACAAAAAAGTACAATCGGTTTTTACAGTATTTCGTTTAACAATATTTTCTATAATTATGGATGTTGGATTTTTTAAAATTATTTTATGACTGGATTTAAAAAATTTTCTATTAGTATGTTCGTTAAGTAACCATTTAGAGGGGGAGACGATTAAATCGGGTGAGCCGACTAAATTTCGGCTGATAATTTGGTAGATTTTAGCGGGTAGAAAATTTGTTTTTCTTTCTTGTTGCCAAAGCATTAAACCGGAAGGATAAAATAATTGTACGTCATGCAAGATATGAATTTGTTTTATTTTTAATCTTTTTATAATTTTAAAACTTCTCAGTCCGATTCCCATTAGATTATTGGTAATCACTAAATCCGGTTTTTCGGTTGTCAGTATTTTTTTTAATTGTTGACCTCGAAAAAAATTAAAAATATTAGCTATTTGCCAAAAGAATCTGTAAACAATGGTGGTTTTGTTTAAAAAATAATATTTAGAAGTTAGATAATAGGTTCTTGGATCGGAATTAATATTAATTTCTGTTTTTGGTTTGGTGGTGATAATAAAACAATCATGCCCTTGAGTTTGAGCTTCAAGGATTAGTTTCTGACAATTTTTTTCAGCTCCGCCTTTATTATAGGGTTGATACAAGTTGTTGATAACGGCTATTTTCATAGAGAATTTATTAAAGTTAATATTTCGGAACTGACTACCGTATCAGAGTATTTTTCTTTAACTAATTGTTCGGCTTTTTGGCCCATTTTTAAAGAAGTATCATTAGTTAAAATAATTTCCAGTTTATTTTTTAAATCAACTATATTTTTTATTTCTACCGTTAAACCCGATATTTTATTTTCAAAAACTGAGCGAACACCCGGTAGGTTAGAAGCAATGACAGGAGTACCACAAGCCATGGCTTCTATTAAAACAATACCAAAAGCTTCATTATTGTTAATTGACGGCAAAACTAAAACTTTGGCCGTTTGGTAATTTTTTATTAGTTCGTTTTCGTTAAGTTTTCCTAAAAATATCGTTCGGTTATCAATTTTTAATTCTTGAGCCAATTTTTTGTAATCAGTGGCTAATTGTCCGGTTCCGGCTATCTTTAATATATAGTCGTTATTTTTAATTAAGCTGACAGCATTAATTAAAACATCAATTCCTTTAAAATAATGAGCTTTATCTAGTCCACCGACAAATAATATGATATTGTCTTTTATTAGTTGATTGTTGTCGGGTTTAAATTTGTCGGTATCTACTGAAAAAGGGATTTCTTTAAATTTGGTTTGATGTTTATAGTAAATATTTTTTATTTTACTGTGTTTGATATAATCTAGGGAAGCGGTTATTATTAAGTCAGCTTTTTTAAACAATGATTTTTTGATAATTTCTTCAGGCCAGCTTAAAATTCTATAGATAATATTTTTTTGGCGAACATCCATGTGATATTGAATAATCAGTTTTTTTTGAGGATTAAAAACTTTAAATAACCAAATTATTATTCCGGTGCCAAAAAAAGGATAATGAAAATATATTAAATCAAAATCTTTTAATTTTCTAAATAGGGAACCGAGTATGGCTCCGTGACCCAATCTTAAGCTTGGCTTTAGTTGAATGATATTATTTTCTAAGTTGTTGTCATTTTTATCATTGTTAGTTGGAGTAAAAACAAAAGTTTCATGCTGATCAGATAATATCTTTTGTAATTTTTGGGCCGCTGTTCCGATTCCGCCGGCATAAGGCGGATAAACGCAGACCACTTGGGCAATTTTCATATATTATGGTATATTATATAAGTATGATTATAAATAAAATGTTAAAATATTTTAAAAGGAATTGGTTGATAATTGGATTGTTATTTTTGTCGTTGTTTATAAACAGCGCTTCAATTATCTATTATTTTTATCGTTTTAACGGTTTAATGGCTTTAATTTCATTAATTTTAGCTTTATTTTTTACCGGTCTGTTTATTTATTTTATCATTTCTCGTCCTAATCAGCAAGAAATTGATTTATTAAAGACGGATATTTTAGAAAATAGGGAAAGCTATATTTTAAAAGATAGAAAGAAAGATAGAGCATTAAAAATAATTATCTCCGTTATTACTTTTACTATTTTTGTTTTTTTGTTTTTTATATTATCTCAAGCGGGAAGTTTTTCGGCCATTGCCTCACCATGGTTATTTCTTTCTTGGTATTTTTGGTTATTATCCGGTATTTTAATTTTATTATTATTTTTAAGTTTTTATCAAAAAAATTTATGGTCCTATGTTTTTCTAGTTTTATGGTATTTTTTATTTTTTTCTATTTCGGTTTTTGTTTACAAAATAGCTTTCGGTTATGATCAGCTTCTTCATGAACGAGCGATGGCGGATATTTTATCAACCGGCTTTATCAGTCCTAAAACAATTTATTATGCGGGTCAATATGTTTTAGAGTTGTCGTTGTTTAAAATTTTACCGTTATCAATTGAAATTATAAATAGATTATTAGTGCCAGTTTTGTCGGCCGTTTTAATTCCACTTACTTTTTATTTTAATTTTAAGAAACAAGGTTTTATTAAAATTATTTGGCCTCTGGTTTTATTATTGCTATTGCCTTTTTCTATTTTTACTTACACCGTTCCCCAAAATTTGGCTTTTTTATTTTTAGTTATTTTAATATTATTTTCTTCAAATGTCGATTTTATTAAAAAGAAATATAATTTTATTTTTTTATTTTCTTTGGCTTTAAGTATATTTTTTATTCATCCCTTGGCCGGAGTACCAGCGGTTATTTTTGTTTTTATATTGTTAATAAAGGAATTAAAGATGAATTCAGTTGTTAAATTACCGATTAATCTTTTAAGAACCGGAGAAGTCTTGTGTTATTTGAGTCAAATTATTATTTTACCGATACTACTAATTATAGTCGGAGGTCGTTTTTCTGTTTTTAAAATTGATTGGTCGGCTTGGTTTTTTAAATTTTTAGGCCAAGAAAATATTTTTTTAAATTTTATTTATTTTTTCTCGGCTAACGGTAATTGGTGGTTATTGTTGTTGTTTGTTTTATCGACAATTTTTGTATTTAAAAAAGGACAGTCAAAATTAAAAATATTTTTTTATAATTCCACGACTTTAATGTTGTCTTATCTTTTAAGTTTATTTATTGATTTTCCGTTTTTAAGTTCGGTGGATAAAGATTCTTATGCTCAGCGGATTTTAATAATTTCTTTTTTATTTTTATTGCCGATTTTTTATGAGATGTTAGTTGATATTATTAAAAAAGTAAAAACGGAAAAATTGTCGTTTAAAATTATTTTATTATTATTTATAGCCGGATTAAGTTTAATTTCTTTATATATTAATTATCCGCGTAAAGATAATTATTTTAATTCTCGTTCTTTTTCGGTGTCTGAATCTGATTTTTTAGCCGTTAAATATATTGAAGAGCATAAAACCGGTGATAACTATATAGTTTTAGCCAATCAGCAAGTCGGAGCGGCGGCTATAAAAGAATACGGTTTTAAACGTTATTATGATTCCTGGTTTTATTATTCCGTTCAAACCGGCGGGTTATTATATGATTATTATTTAAAAATAATAGCCGATCCGAATAAAGAATTGGCTATGGAAGTACTTTATAAAACCGGAGCGGATGAATGCTTGGTGGTCGTAAATGATTATTGGTGGGCGTTTGACAGGATAGTGGAAGAGATGAAAGTAATAGCTGATGATTATTATAGTATAGATGAAGGAAAGATTTATGTGTTTAGATTTGTTAAGTAGTTTAAAAAACGACATTATAATTAATAATTGGTGATTTTTAAACAATTGACTTAATGATTATTTTATAATAGTATAAATGAAATATTATTTTTTATATTGTACATTAAAAACAAAAAATTATGATAATAGATTTAACTCTTGAAGATCAAAGTTATTTTTTAAAAATTAACAAAAAATTTTTTAAAAATAAATCAATGCCGATTGCATTGCTTCAATCCAACAACCTTCTAATAAAAAAATATTCTTATTTAGGATTATTTTGTATTGATGGTTCAACTTTTGGATTAGGTGGTTGTTTTAAAAAGCAATCAGAAAACGATGACTATATTATTTATAGATTTAGTTTTCCAAAAAAATTTGATTATGTAATTATTAAAAGAATGTTGTTAACGGTTTATTTATCTACTTATTATGTAGTAGATAAAATGTTTTTTAAAAAAGAATTTATTTCCGAAGCAGTTTGGGATGATCAATCTTTATCTTTTTTTATCTCTGATGGCATGTATCCAAAAAATGGATATTCTATTAGTGGGCAACTGTACCCATGGTTTAAGAAAAAAATAATTTCTTTAGATGACAAAAACTTAGAATGTCTTAATCAGTATGTTTCTCTTGAATTAGAAAGAATGTCTATGCGTTATTTTGGTCATAAATTGTTTTATAGCGAAATTACAATTAATCGAGATTCGTTCTTTGTTCAAGTAAGTGCTGGTGGCCGTTGGCTATCATGCAAATTGGACCACTCTATGGATAAATTAGAAGAGTTTTATTCTCATAACATTGATTCTTTATTTGATCAAGAATTATGTTTTAATGCTCTTGTGGCTATGAATACATGGTTGCGAAGATACGACAATAAAAAAGCGAAGTAAAAATTACTGTCGCTTTTTTTATAGAATATTTTTTTATTTCTTTAAAGTTAACTCTCGGCTTAAATCGGTAATGTCTTTTTCCATCTTAACCATTTTTAGTCTCATTTTAAATATTAAGTAGAATAAGAATAAAACGGCGACATAAAAGATTAAATTAATACCAGACGACGAAAAACCCATATTTATAACCAATTGATCAATTGGTTTTATAAATATTATCAGCAAAGAGGCAATTAACCAAAATATTAACCAAAAGACAAATTCGTTTATATTTATAGTTTTTTTTCGCCATTGAATAGTTAATTTTAAAACGAAAAACACTAAGATTAACAGAGCGATTATTTGTTGTATCATATTATTATCCGATTATTTTTTTAAAAAATAAATCTTTTATTATTTTAAAACCGCCGGAAAATTTTTGACCGTATCTGGTATAGGTAACGGTAACCGGCACTTCTTTTATTTTTAATTTATATTTATAGGCTTTGGCTAATATCTCGGTGCTATGAGCCATTCTATTGTTTTCTATTTTTATTATTTTAGCGGTATCAGCCGTCATAGCCCGGAAACCTATTTGCGGATCACTGGTCGTTATGCCAAAAAAAATAAAATTAAATATTTTAGCTAAAGGCATAATGACATTTTTTTTAAACTTGGGAATATTTGATTTTTTTTCCAAAAACCGAGAACCAAAAACAATATCACAATTTTCTTTTTTTATCGGGCTAGTAACATCAATAATTTCTTCGGCGGAAAATTGACCGTCACCGTCAAAATGAACAATGATATCAGCTTCGTGGTTTAGGGCATAGTCATTACCGGTTTGTAAGGCGGCACCTTGGCCTAAATTGATTGGATGGTTTAAAACTTTTATTTTTTCCTTGTTTTGATTTTGTAACTCTTGAGCTTTACTTAAAGTATCATCAGTGGAACAATCATCAACTATTACCAAAAAATCAACATAATCCAATACTTTTTGGACAGTGGTAGTTATATTAAGACTTTCATTCCAGACCGGAATTATACAAAATATTTTCATAATTTATTTATTTGCTATAATAATAACATATTTTATATTATAACTAAATATGTTAAAATAGAGAAGACCCGTATTAATTTATAGTTAAAATTTATCTTATGAATTTCTTTATAAAAATATATGATCGCCTTTCTTTTTTGTTGGGCAAGGCCAAAACTTTAGTAAAAAATTTATTTTCTTATTCTTTCATTAAATTTTATTCGGTTATTTTAATAACCCTAAACTTGTTTTTTTGGATTGCCGTTATTATAATGCGTCATTATTTAAATCAGGATATCGCTATTTTACATTATAACGTTGATTTTGGTATTGATTTAATCGGAAGTAAAAATTATTTGTTTTTTATTCCGGTTTTTAGTTTATTTTTTATAATTTTAAATCAAATAATATTAATAAATTTTTTAAAAAATGAGAATTTTAAATTTTGGTCTCATTTTTTATTAGCTTTTTTAACATTGTTTAATATTTTTTTGGTTTTAATTTTGTTTTCAATTTATTCTATTAATTTTTAAGTAAAATCTTATGGAATTTCAAATAATTCGAGTTTTATTTTTTGCCACTTTAGCTTTTATTGTGGCGATGTCTTGCACACCACTTTTAACCAATTTTTTATACAAACATAAATTAGGAAAGCGAATAAGAAATTCTGGTGATACCCCTATTTTTAGCGGTTTGCATGCTCATAAAGAGGGAACTCCGACCATGGGCGGAATTTTGATTTGGGGAACGGTTCTTATTCTTATTTTATTTTTTTATGTTTTACATTTAATTTTTCCGGGAAGTTTATCTTCCGCTTTTAATTTTTTATCGCAAAAAGAAACTCTCTTACCATTAGGCGCTTTAATAGCCTCAGCTTTGATAGGTTTATTTGATGATTGGTTGGATGTTAGAAAAAAAGGAGTATTGGGTGGTGGCGGTCTTAGAATGAAACATCGTTTACTTATTTATACCGCTATCGCGATAATTGGCGCTTTATGGTTTTATTTTAAACTTGATTGGACCACTATTCATATTCCTTTTTTGGGTTATATGGAAATTTCTTGGTGGTATATTCCGGTATTTATTTTTGTTCTTGTGGCTACTTCTTTTTCAGTCAACGAAACTGACGGTTTAGATGGTTTAGCCGGAGGAACTCTTTTATTATCTTTTGCTTCTTATGCTGTTATTGCTTTTGTTATGGGACGTTATGATTTAACTGTTTTTTGCGCTGTTATTATTGGAGCCTTATTGGCCTTTTTATGGTTTAATATTCCCCCGGCCCGATTTTATATGGGTGATACTGGTTCAATGAGTTTGGGAATAACTTTGGGTATTATAGCGATGCTAACTAATAATGTTTTAATTCTACCGTTTATTGGATTTATTTTTGTAATAGAATCAGCTTCAGTTATTATTCAAATTTTATCGCGTAAAATTAGACACAAAAAAGTTTTTTTGTCAGCTCCTATTCATCATCATTATCAAGCCAAAGGTTGGCCGGAAAGCAAAGTGGTAATGCGTTTTTGGTTGATTGCCGGAATTATGGCTGTAGTCGGTTTAATGATATTTTTTGCTGACAAAACTTTTAATTAAATTTAATGTTTAAAAACAAAAAAAATACAAAAGTTACTTGGTTTAATTCTAAGGTTAACAAATCATCCGGTAATAATTTAAATGACAACCGATCTTCTGCTCGAGGACCGATAGATAAGTCGTTACTTAGCGTTATTATTATTTTAGCGGTTTTTGGTTTAGTAATTTTATTTAGCGCTTCTCTGGTTTCGGGTTATTCAAAAGGTGATACTTATTTTTATGTTAAAAAACAAGTAGTCGCTTTAATTATTGGTTTGGTGCTATTTTTTGTTTTGACCCGAGTTAATTATCATATTTTTAAAAAATTTTCTTTTTTCTTTTTATTAATGTCAGTTGTTTTGTTAATTTTAGTTTTTGTTCCTGGAATTAGATCAGAGTATGCCACTTCTTATAGTTGGATTGTTGTTTTTGGTCAATCTTTTCAGGTGGCGGAAGCGGTGAAACTTTTTCTAATTTTTTATCTGGCCGCTTGGGTAGAAATGCGACAGGATGATTTAAAAAAATTTTCTACCGGTTTATTGCCGTTTTTAGTGGTTATTTCTTTTATCGGAATATTATTACTATTGGAACCGGATTTAGGAACTTTTATGTTGGTGTTTATAATCGCCTTGTCTATTTATTTTGTGGCCGGAGGTAATATGAAGCAATTAATAATTATGTTTTTAGTGGCGGTTATCGGTTTAATAATGCTATTTTCTAGAGCTAGTCAAATTAATACCTCAGATAATTCTAATGGCGGTCTAATAAAGGATTATCAACTTACCAGAATAAAATGTTTACAAGATCCCGATTTTGATAAAGATAATTGTTATCAAGTCAGTCAATCTCTAATTGCTGTCGGTTCGGGCGGTTTATGGGGACGAGGATTGGGTAATAGTTTGCAAAAGTTTAATTATCTACCTGAAGTTTGGGCTGATTCTATTTTCCCGGTGATCGCGGAAGAGATTGGTTTTGTCGGTGCGGTCGTGGTATTATTAATTTATCTTTTTATATTTATAAAAGGAGCGTTAATCGCTAAACGAGCGCCTGATATTTACGGTCGATCTTTGGCTGTCGGTATTTCAGTTTGGATTTTTTTTCAAGCCTTTTTAAATATTGGAGGGATGATTAATTTAATTCCGATGACTGGTGTACCACTACCTTTTATAAGCGCCGGTGGAACATCATTAATATTTTTATTAATTGCTTGCGGTATTTTATTAAATATTGGTCGCCAAGAGCTATCGGTAAATCATAATCCAAGATTAAGAAATTAATTAATATGATAAAAAAAGATAAAATAATTTTAAGTGGTGGCGGAACCGGTGGTTCGGTTACTCCATTATTACAAATTTATCATGAATTGCGTAGTGAGTTTGATTTTTTGTTTGTTGGAACTTATTCTGGTTTAGAAAAAGATATCATCAGAAAAGAAGGTTTAAATTATCAAGCTATTTTAAGCGGTAAATGGCGTCGTTATTTTTCTTTAAAAAATTTGGTTGATATTTTTTTTATATTTTTAGCTTTTTGGCAGTCATTATTTTTATTGTTAAAGGTAAAACCAAAAATGATAATTAGCGTTGGCGGTTTTGTAGCCGTGCCGTTGTCATGGGCGGCTTGGGTTTTAGGTATTCCAAATATTGTTCACCAACAAGACGTTCTTCCTGGCTTGGCTAATAAATTAATGGCTAAAACCGCTACGGTGGTTACAGTAACTTTTCCGGAAGCTAAAAAATATTATGGAGTTAAGGCTCAATGGATTGGTAATTTAGGTCCGGATTTAAATAATTTTAAATTTGATAAAAATGAAATTTTAGATAAATATCAACTTAGTAATTTAAAATTACCGTTAATTATAATTATGGGCGGTGGAACCGGTTCTTCTTTTTTAAATAAATTAACCGCTGAATCGTTAACGGAATTATTGCCAATTTCTAAAATAATTCATATTAGTGGTTCAGTTGATCGGGATATAGAAACAAAAAACGACCGAGAAGATATTGATTATGAAAACTATCTTAAATTGGAATTTATTGATCACTCCGATTTATTGGTTTTAATGTCTTTGGCTGATATTGTGGTATCGCGTTGCGGTTTAGCTACATTAACTGAGTTATCATTTTTTAAAAAACCGGCTATTTTGATTCCAATGCCGAATTCACACCAAGAATATAACGCTCAAGAATTTAAAGACAAAGAGGCCGCCATTATTTTGGATCAAAAAAAATTAAACAGTGATAATTTTATCAAAGAAATTAAATTATTATTAAATAACAACGAATTAAAAAATAAATTAAGTGAAAATATTTTTCAAGTTATAAAAAACGGTAATCAAGAAATGGTTGGTTTAATAAGAAAAATTATAAACAGTAAAAAATAATTTTAATATGAAAATAACAGATTATAAAAATATTTACATGGTTGGAATTAAAGGGGTGGGTATGGCGATGTTGGCTCAATTTCTTAAAGGTACCGGTTTTTCAGTTAGTGGTTCAGATGTTAGTGACAGGTTTCCGACTGACAAAACTTTGGCTCAAGCTAAAATTAAAGTTAAACAAGGTTTTTCTTTAAAAAACTTTCCTAAAAAAATTGACATTGTAATTTATTCGTCCGCTTTTAATTTTACCGATAACGTGGAATTAAAATATTTTAAAGATCAAGGAACCACTCTACTTACTTATGCCGAAGCTTTAGGTTTATTATTTAATAATTATTATGGCATCTCCGTTTGTGGTAGTCACGGCAAAACAACCGTAACTTCATGGTTGGGTTATGTTTTACAAAAAAGCGGATTAAAACCTAATGTTTTAACCGGTTCTTATGTTAAGCAATTTAAAGGCAGTGCTTTAATAGGTAAATCTAAATATTTTGTGGCGGAGTCAGATGAATATCAAAATAAATTACGTTTTTTTAATCCGCGAGGTGTGGTTTTGAATAATATTGATTTTGATCATCCCGATTATTTTAAAAATAAACAACAATATTTTAAAGTTTTTGCCGAGTTTATAAAAAAAATTCCTAAATCCGGTTGGTTGGTTTTTAATTTAGAAGACAGATTAGCCACTTTGGCGGCTAAAGGATGTCGCGGAAAAACCATAGCTTATTACATTCGCGATAATAATAAAATAATAAACAAGGGAGCTCAAAAAATATATTATGCCAGTGATATAAAAACCGTTAAAAATGGTCAGATTTTTTCTTTGTTTTGTGGTGATAAAAACTTAGGTTCATTTAAAATTTCTTTACCGGGCCGACATAATATTTCTAATGCTTTGGCGGTTATTATTACCTCGTTAAATTTGGGTTTAAATTTGAAAACAATAAAAAAACATTTAGTTACTTTTACCGGAGCAGCTCGTCGATTTGATGTTTTAGGGAATTATAAAGGAGCGATTATAATTGATGATTACGCCCATCATCCCAGTGAAATCAAGGCTTCGCTTCAAGCCGTTAAACAACGTTATCCGAATAAAAATATTATTACTGTGTTTCATCCTCACACTTTTAGTCGAACTGAAGCATTAATAAACGATTTTGCTAAAAGTTTTTTATTAAGCGATGTTTTATATTTGATAGAAATTTATTCTTCGGCTCGAGAAAAACAAGGTCATATCTCCAGTATTGATTTAATTGAAAAAATTAGGCAATATAATGCTACGATAAATAAAAAACAATCAATTAAATATCTGAAAGATTTAAACGTCGCTGAAAAGTATTTACCTAGTAAAATTGGGTCTAACGATGTGTTGTTATTATTAGGGGCAGGAGATATTTTTCGCATCGGTTATCATTGGTTAAAGATAAAAGTTTAATTTATGGATTTAGAAATAAAAACAAATATTAAATTAGCTGATTATACTACTTTTAAAATTGGCGGGGTGGCTAAGTTTTTTGTGATTGTTAAAACTCAAGAAGAATTGCTAACAGCCTTAAATTGGGCTAAAAAGAAATTGAAAAAAGTTTTTATTTTGGGTGGTGGTTCTAATACGCTATTTTCCGATCGAGGCTTTTCCGGTTTGGTTATTAAAAACGAAATTAAAGGGTTGGAAGTTTTAAATGAAAATGAAAACAATGTTATCATTAAAGCTTATAGTGGGGAATTGTGGTCAAAATTAGTAAATTTTATTATGGAAAGAAATTTGTATGGTTTAGAAAATACTTTCTATATTCCGGGAACGGTCGGAGCAGCCCCAGTACAAAACATCGGAGCTTATGGAACGGAAATAAAAGATTGTTTTTATAATCTAGCCGCCATTAATATAAAAACAGGAGAATTAAAATATTTTAATTTAAAAGATTGTGAATTTTCTTACCGTCACAGTATTTTTAAAGGAAAGTTAAAGGGAAAGTATTTTATTTTATGGGTGGAGTTTAAATTAAGTAAAAATAAAAAATTAAATTTAAGTTATCCCGGTATTCAGTCAGCTTTAAGTGAAGAGGGAATTACCGATCCTAATTTAAAACAATTAGCTGATATTATAATAAAAATTAGAGATGCTAAATTACCTAACCCCGCCTTACTATCTAATGCCGGATCTTTTTTTAAAAATCCATTGGTCGATTTTGATACTTTAGATAATTTAAAAAATAAATTTTCGGATTTAAAATATATAATTTCAGACGGTCAAGCTAAAATTCCGGCTGCTTGGTTAATTGAACAATGCGGTTTAAAAGGTGAACGCTTAGGCAATGTCGGTGTTTATGATAAACAAGCTTTAATAATCGTTAATTATGGCGGAGCGAAACAAAAAGAAGTTTTAAATTTAGTTAAAATAATAAAAAAAGAAGTTAAAAATAAATTTAATCTTACATTAGAAGAAGAAGTTAATATTTTATAATATTTATATGACTACCAGTGAAATTAGACAAAAATATTTAAATTTTTTTGCTAAAAAGCAACATCAAATTATTTCCAGCGCTTCATTGATTCCGGAAAATGATTCTAGTCTTCTTTTTGTTAATGCCGGAATGTCGCCATTAATTCCTTATTTATTAGGTGAAAAACATCCGGCCGGGGAACGTTTAGTTAATAGTCAAAAATGTTTTCGGAGCGAAGATATTGAAGATGTTGGCGATGGTCGTCATAATACTTTTTTTGAAATGTTAGGTAATTGGAGTTTGGGTGATTATTTTAAAACTGAGCAATTAAATTGGTGGTTTGAATTTTTAATAGAAGAATTAGGTTTAGATATTAATAAAATTTATCAATCGGTCTATGTCGGTGATGGTCAAAAAATAAAAAAAGACGAAGAAGCAATTTTAATTTTAAAGGATATCTATAAAAAATATGGAATAATAGCTGAAGAGGGTCCGGTAACTGTTGGAAAAGGAGAGTTTGGTTCGGGACAAAAAATAGATTTTTCCGTTCAAAAAATTTTTGCTTATCGTGATAAAAATTGGTGGAAACGAGGCGAAGCTGTTGGAGAATTGGGCGGGCCCGACAGTGAAACTTTTTTTGATACCGGCCGAGAGCACGATCCTAAATTTGGTCCTTATTGTCACCCTAATTGTGATTGCGGTCGTTTTGTTGAAATTGGTAATTCTGTTTTTATGCAGTATAAAAAAACAGAATCGGGTTGGGAAGAATTAAAAAATAAAAATGTTGATTTTGGGGGAGGACTGGAAAGAATTATTATGGCGGTAAATAATTATGATAATATTTTTAAAATTGATTCTTTACAAGAATTAATCAGTAAAATTGAAAAGTTATCTGGTTTAAAATATGAAGACAATAAAAAATATTTTGAAATAGTAGCTGATCATGTTAAATCATCGGTTTTTTTAATGGGAGATGATAAAAAACTAAGTCCATCCAATACTGATCAAGGATATATTATTCGCCGACTTATTCGTCGAGCTTTGCGTTCCGGTCGCCAATTAGGTATTAATAATGATCAATGGTTAAAAGAATTGGCGGAAGTAATAATTAAATTCTATAAAAATGATTACGAGGAATTAGGTCGTAACAGTTCTTTTATACTAGAAAATTTGAAAGAGGAAGAAGCTAAGTTTACTAAAATGATTGAACGGGGAGAAAAGATCTTAAATTCTTTAGCTGAATCTAAAAAAGAAATGAATGGTTTAACCGCTTTTAATCTTTTTCAAACTCATGGTTATCCGTTAGAAATGACCGAAGAAATTATTGCTGAAAAAAATATCAGTAAATCAATTAATTTTATTGAAGAATATAAACAAGAATATTTAAAACATCAAGAGCTATCAAAAACAGCTAGTGTTGGAAAATTCAAAGGAGGATTAGCTGATCAAAGTGAGGCTACTACCAAACTTCATACTGCTTGTCATTTATTACTAGCTTCTTTAAAAAAAGTGTTGGGACCTCAAATTAGTCAACGGGGAGCTAATATTACCGCCGAGCGTTTACGTTTTGATTTTTCTTATCCTGACAAAATGACCGAGGAAGAAAAAAAACAGGTTGAAGACTTGGTTAATGAAGCTATTTCTAAAAAGTATGATGTTCGTTGCGAAGAAATGACTTTAGATGAAGCTAAAATTTACGGAGCTACTGGAGTATTTGAAAGCAAATACGGCGATCGGGTAAAGGTTTATTCCATTGGTGATTTTTCAACCGAACCTGAAGCCCTATTTTCTAAAGAAATTTGTGGCGGTCCTCATGTTAAAAATATTGGTGATTTGGGCCATTTTCAGATACAGAAAGAAGAAAGTTCCAGTTCCGGAGTTAGAAGAATAAAAGCCATTCTTATTCCCCTTGACAATAATATCAAATAAATATATAATTATCTTACAATATTTTAAGAATATTAATTTTTTTGTATTTTTAAAAAATTTTGATATAGATTTTTATCTCTATCAAGTTTTTTTGTGTTAATGAATAACGATGAAAATTCTATAATTGATGCCAAAGATTTTATTGAGTTAAAAGGAGAAATCTTGGAACTGATGCCAGCCGCTAATTTTAAAATAAAATTAGAGAATGGTCATGAAATCTTGGGTCATTTATCGGGCAAAATGAGAATGAATAAAATCAGACTTTTACCCGGTGATAAGGTTAAAGTTCAAATGAGCCCTTATGATTTAAGCAAGGGACGAATAACTTTTCGCCTTTAAAGGTTGTTTTTTGTTAATTTTTTATTTTGGTAATTAAAAAACAGTTTAAAATAAAATTTTAACTGTTATAAAATATTTATGAAAGTTAGATCTAGTGCTAAAAAAATTTGTAAAGATTGTAAAATAGTTCGTCGTAAAGGACGAGTTTATGTTATTTGTTCTAACCCTAAACATAAACAAAGACAAGGTTAATTATAAATTATTTTAATATAACATTTATGATAGTAAGAATATCCGGAGTAACAATTCCAAACGACAAGCGAGTTGAAACCGCTTTGACTTATATTTATGGAATTGGTCCTAAATTTTCTAAAAATATTTTAGATTTAGCCAAAGTTGATCCTAATACTCGAGTTAAAGATTTGAAAGAATCAGAGGCTAATCTTTTGCGTGATATTATCGAAAAAAAATATATTACTGAAGGCGATTTGCGTCGAGAAGTGGCTAGTAATATAAAACGATATAAAGAAATAGGTGCTCGAAAAGGTATCTGTCATACTAAACATTTACCGGTTCACGGTCAAAGAACTAAAACCAACGGTCGAACTGTTCGTGGTAATAAAAGAGTTACTATGGGTTCCGGCAAGAGTAAAGCTGGTGCTCAAAAAACATAATTTTGCTTATCAATAATAAAATATTAAAAATTAAAATATGACCGAAGAAAAAAAAGATAAAAAAAATCCTGAAACAGAAATTGTCAAGGATGAAAAAAATATTTCCTTACCCGAGGATAAAAAAATTGAAGCGACTTTAACAGATGAAGCCGATGATTTTGATTCCGCCGATGATGATTTATTTTCCGATGATGATTTAAAAAACGAAACTAAAAACGAGATTGAAGATTTACCCGAAGAAATAAAACAAAAATTAGAAAAAAACAAACAGGCTCGTAGTAAAAAGAAATTAATTAAGAAAAAAAAGAAGAAAGAAAATATAAAAATTAAATCCGGTCACGCTTATATTAATGCTACTTATAACAATACTATTATTTCTTTAACCGATAAGAGCGGTAATGTTATTTCTTGGGCCAGCGCCGGTATGGCCGGTTTTAAAGGAGCTAAAAAAGCGACTCCCTATGCCGCTCAAATAATAACTAAAATTGCCGTATTGAAAGCTAGGGAAGAATATGGTTTGGAAGAGGTAAAAGTCTTTGTGGCTGGTGTCGGTACCGGTCGAGAGGCTGCTATCAGAGCTTTAAATGCCAATGGATTGGAAATTGCCAGTATTAAAGATGTTACCGGTGTTCCTCATAATGGTTGTCGTCCAAAAAAACCTCGTCGAGTTTAATCAATTAATAAAAAAATATATATGGGAAAAACATTAGATTCAAAATGCAAACAATGCCGTCGTATCGGAGAGAAATTGTTTTTAAAAGGAGAACGTTGCTCGTCTTCTAAATGTGCTATGGTTAAAAGAAATTATCCACCCGGTTTTCATGGTCCTAAAGGTAAAAAAAGATCCAGTGATTACGGTTTGCAATTAAACGAAAAACAAAAAGCTAAAAAAATGTATGGAATAACCGAAAAGCAATTTGAATTGTCTTTTGACAAAGTTCAAAAAAAAGGCGGTGACGTCGGAAATAACTTTATAAAATATTTAGAGATGCGTTTGGACAATGTTATCTATCGTTCTGGTTTGGCCACTTCTCGTACTCAAGCTCGACAATTAGTAAATCATGGACATTTTTCAATTAATGATCGAACCGTTGATATTCCTTCTTATCAAGTAAAAAGCGGTCAGATTATAAAAGTTAAAAAAAGTTCCAAGAAAAATAGATATTTTGTTAGTTTGCCGGAAAAATTAAAAACTTTAGCTCCCGAACAAAAAAGTTGGTTGGGATTGGATGCTAAAGATTTATCCGTTAAAGTTTTACATGAACCGCAACAACAAGATTTACCGGCCAATATTAAAACTTATATGATTATTGAGTTTTATTCAAAATAATAATTTATTAAATTAAATATTTATTAATTAAAAAAACAATATGGAAAAAATAGCCTTGCCAAAAAAAATTGAATTTAAACAAAATGGCAATATTAACGAAAGTTTAGTTATTGTTGAACCGTTGTATCCTGGCTATGGAAATACCATCGGAAATGCTTTGCGTCGAGTATTATTATCTTCTTTGCCTGGTTCCGCTGTTGTTGGAGTAAAAATAAAAGGAGCTAAACACGAGTTTATGGCCTTACCTGGAATTAAAGAAGATATTTTGGATATCGTTTTAAATTTAAAACAATTAAAAATAAAAATTTTAAATGATACGGAAGATGTTTTAAAATTAGAATTAAATGTTCAGGGTAAAAAGGTGGTTACCGCTAAAGATATAAAAAAAGACAGTCAAGTTGAAATAATTAATTCCGATTTGGTTTTAGCTACTATTACCGATCAAGTTGGTAGTTTAGGTATGGAAATTTATGTGGCTAATGGTCGGGGTTATTTACTACCGGAAAAGAACAAAAAGGATGGTAAAGAAGTTGATTATATGGAAATTGATTCTATCTATACTCCAGTTATCGGAGTAAGCTATAAAGTGGAAAATGTTCGTGTTGGTAAAATGACTAATTGGGATAAATTAGTTTTAGATATTAAAACTAACGGTACTATTTCAGTTGAAGACGCTTTTAACCAATCAGTTCAAATATTAATTGATCAATTTAACGCTTTAACAACTTTAAAAGATAATGAAAAATTGGAAGATATATCTGATGTTGCAGTTGAGGATGCTATTACCGTAGAAACTAAGGAAGAAGTTAGCGCTAAAAAGAAAACAACCAAAACGGTTAAGAATAAAAAATAAGGAAAAATATTAATTAAATAAATAATATGAGACATAAAAATAATGTAAAAACTTTAGATAGAGAAAAGGGACCACGAGAATTGATGCTTAGAAATTTAGCTTCCAGTATTATTATTTATGAAAAAGTTACAACCACCAAAGCTAAAGCTAAAGCCGTTAAACCTTTACTGGAAAGAGTTATTTCTGTTTCCAAGCAAGGTGATTTAACCGCTCGTCGTAATTTATTGAAAGTTATTTTACAGCCTAAAGCGGTCAAAAAATTAATGGAAGTTTTAGGTGATCGTTATAAAGATCGAGCCGGCGGTTATTGTCGAATAGTAAAAATTGGTCCTCGAATGGGTGATGGAGCGGAAATGGTCCAAATTGAATTAGTTTAATTAGTATTAAATAAAATATAAATATGAAAAATATTGAAAGAAAAATGCATAAGATTGACGCTACGGATCAAACCATAGGTCGTTTGGCTACCAACATCGCTAATATTTTAAGAGGAAAAAACAAACCCGAATTTGAGCCACATTTGGATTTAGGTGATATGGTTGAAGTTTCAAATATTAGTAAGATTAAATTTACTGGAAAAAAATTAGATCAAAAAAAGTATTATCATTTTACCGGATATATTGGAGGTTTAAAAGAAAAGAAAATGAAAGATGTTTATAAAGCTGATCCGGCCGAGGTTTTACATCGAGCGGTTAAAGAGATGTTGGCTCCGACTAGAATGCGTAATGATTTAATGAAAAGATTAATTATTAGATAGTAATTAAATAATTTAAATTCTATTTATTGTTTAATTAATTATAAATAAAATGAGTGATATTAAAAAAGTTAAAAAAACTGTAATTTCTCCTAAAAAAGAAATCGTTAAAAAAACAGTTGTCAAAAAGGAAGTGGTTAAGGAAACTCCGGTAGCCGAAAAAAAAGAAAATAAAAAAGTTTCGGTTAGTGGTAAATTTATTAAAGCTATCGGTCGTCGTAAAACGGCGGTGGCTCAGATTAGAATGTTTGAGAAGGGTGATGGTGAAATTTTAGTTAATGGAGTCCCGGCGGAAAACTATTTTAAAAAAGAAGAAAACTTAAGTATTATTTTACAACCGTTAAAAGTTGTTTCTAAATTAAAAGATTTTAATTTTACAATTATAGTTAAGGGTGGCGGATTTTTAGGTCAATTAGAAGCTACTCGACATGGAATTGCTCGGGCTTTAGTTAAATATGATCCTGAACTAAAAACTATTTTAAAAACTAGCGGTTATATAACCAGAGATCCTCGTCAAAAAGAAAGAAAGAAACCGGGTTTAAAGAAGGCTCGAAAAGCTCCACAATGGTCCAAACGTTAATCTCTATATATACTTCAATAAAGCGCTACGGCGCTTTATTGTTAATTTAGGTCTAAATATATAATATGAAACTCTCAATTGCTTTTATAACTTATAATAATGTTAGTTTAAAATATTTACCATTTTTTTTACCTAGCTTATTTGAAACAATCAGCCAAGCTCAAAATAGTTATTCTGATTTAGAAGTTAGCATTTTAATGGTTGATAATAGTGATTCTTCTTTTACCGGTAATTTTGATTTTTTATCTAATTTTTTTAATGATAAAAAGATTAATTATAAAATTTGGCGATCGTCTTCTAATTTAGGTTTTGCTAAGGCCTATAATTTAATGCTTAATTGGTCTTTACAAACTAGTGACGACTTATTTTTGGTTATTAATCCCGATGTTATTTTTGATACTCTATTTTTAGAAAAATTGATTAATGCTTATAATTCAGATCAAGCGGTGGCGGTATGGGCTCCTAAAATATTATATTGGAATTTTAATGAAAATAAAAAAACTGACATTATTGATAGCTACGGAATCGGTTTAAATAAATTTCATCGTTTTTTTGATTTGGGTCAAGGAAAAAAACAATCTGAATATTTATCATTTAATAACAATAGGGAGGTATTTGGTTTTACCGGAGCCGGAGCTTTATTTAATTTATTTGAAGTAGCAAAAATTGCCAAACCAATCGGAGATTATTTAGAATTTTTTGATGAGTTAATGTTTATGTATAAAGAAGACATTGATTTGTCGTATCGTTTACAATTAGCCGGTCAAAGAATAATGTTTATACCCGAGGCAATTATGTATCATGATCGAACTTTAGCAAAACGTACTATTTTTAAACAAATTTTTAGGGATAAAAAAGAAATATCTCATAGTCGGTCCTTTTTAAATCAATTAATTGTTTTATATAAAATTAAAAAATTATCTTTTTCTTTCCCGGTTAGGTTTTGTACTAATTTAAGACTGATTTTTTTACATATTTACGGTTTTATTTTTGAGAAGCAATCATTAAAAAATTTTAAAAAATTACGACTTCAAATTAAAGAAAAAAATGATAATTTATTAATAAACAGAGAGATAATTGCCAAAATAGAAGCTTTTATGAAATTCTTTTAAAAGGCTTGACTTATAAATTAAAATATGTTTATATATACATACTATATTTAATATAATCTATATATGGAAAATTCACTACAAAGGTTATTAAACGAGAAAAAAGAGCAAGAATTAACTAATTTAAATGCAGTTAAAATAGTTGGCTCTTTGTTTGACGAATTACAGGATAGAGAAAAAGATGTTTTGGCTCGTCGTTTTGCTTTGAAAAGTGTTGATTCTCAAACTTTAGAAGAAATTGGTAAATTACATAATTTAACCAGAGAAAGAATCAGACAAATTGAAAAAGCCAGTTTAAAAAAAATCAAAAAAATTAATGATATTGATAGTCGTCTTAATCCCGTTAGGGAAATGGTATCGGAGTTATTAAAAGAACATGGCGGGGTGATGGAGAAAAATTTTTTATTAGATATTTTGACGGTGTTGTATTTCAAAGCCGAAAGTCAGGGTTTTACTTTTGATAAAAATATTTATAAAAATTATTTAGATTTCATTTTAACCGAACTTTTAAATGATTCCGTGGAAAAAGTTGATAAATCGGATAAATTTAATTCTTTCTTTAAATTAAAAGATCAAACCGTTGATTATCTTGAAAATTTAGTTGATGAACTAAGGGATAAAGTTAGAGAATTAAAAAAGACTTTTTCTTTTGATGAATTAGTTGACATGGCCAAAAATTTAAAATCATTTTCGGAATATAAAAATAAAATGATTAAGAGTAACGATGATTTAGATTTAAAAGAAATTTTTAAAGATGAATCTTTTCCAGAATGGGCTGACGTTATCAATCGTAATAAGCAATTTTATTCTTTTATGCAGGCCGCTAAAGATTTAAATCCTAACAAATTTGGTTTATGGGGTGATAGTAATTCATCAGAAATAAAACCTAAAAGAATTGCCGATAAAATATTTTTAGTTTTAAAAGAAGAAAAAAAGCCTTTACACTTTTCCGAAATCGCCGAAAAAATAAATAAAGTCGGTTTTGATAAGAAGAGTATCAGTAAAGGATCGGTTCATAATGAACTAATTTTAGACGATCGTTATATATTAGTTGATCGGGGAGTATATGGTTTAAAAGAATGGCAAAAATAATGTAGATTTTAGATAAAAAAAGACGCTTGGCGATTACAAGCGTCTTTTTTGTTGAGGAATAATGGCTGGAATTACTTTGATTTTAATAAAAAATTATGTTAAAATATAAAAAGTTAATTTTTAGCGTTTTTTTATGGATATTGTCATTGATTTTACTCCTATTCAAAATTTTTTTAATTTGCCCCCTGACGTTATGTTGTGGCGTTTTTTAGCTACCTTTGGTTGGGTTGTTTTGGGTATTATGTTTTTAGCCGGAGTTAGAATTATTTGGTTAAAATATGTAAGAACTAAATGGAGCAAAAATATAAAATTTACTTTTTTGGCCATTGATATTCCCAGAGGCAATATTCAATCACCTAAAGCGATTGAGAATTTTTTTGCTTATATTGCCGGAGCGCATGGTACCCAGAATTTTTTTGATAAATGGTTTAGCGGAGAGTATCAATTATCTTTTAGTTTTGAAGTGGCTAGTTTGGACGGTTATACTCAGTTTATAATAAGGACTCCGACTCAATTTATAGATTTAGTGGAATCAGCTATTTATTCGCAATATCCCGATGCTGAAATTATGGAAGTTGATGATTATTGTGAAGATTTTCCTAAAAAATTTCCCGACGAAGAATATGATATTTGGGGTTCAGAATTTATACTTTCAAATCATTATATGTATCCGATTAGAACTTATGAAGAATTTGAACATCGTTTAGGACCGGACGAAACCGTGTTTAGAGATCCGATGGCGGAATTAATGGAATTGTGCAGTAGTTTAAAACGAGGAGAAAATTTATTATATCAAATAATTGTTATTCCGACCGGTTTTGATTGGATAGATGATGGCAAAGGAGAAATCGATAAAATATTAGGCAAAAAACCGGAAGCCACTTTTGCCAATAAAATAATCGATGCCATTATAGGTTTGATTACTTTTTTAAGTGAATTTATTTACAGTCTTTGGGCTGATATTGATGACGAGAAAAAAGATGAGTTTAAAAAGTTATCAATGATGGAACTTACTCCTAAACAAAAAAAACGAATAGAGGGGATAGAAAACAAATCATCTAAATTAGGTTTTCTATGTAAAATTAGAGTGGTATATTTAGCTAAAAAAGAGGTTATGAATAAATCTAAAGTTCCTAGCGGTTTTGTTGGTTATATCAAACAATTTTCGGCTTTAGATTTAAATAGTTTTAGACCCGATGCTCGAGTTATGACTAAAGCAGTTTATTTTAATAAAGACAGAGAGCTACTAAGAAAGAAAAATAATATTATAACTAACTATATTAATCGTGATGACGTGGCCGGTTCATCTCCTTTTTTGTTAAATGTTGAAGAATTAGCCACTTTATGGCATTTTCCAATTGAAGCTATGGCTAATGCTCCACTGATTCAAAAGACTGCCGCCAAAAGATATAAACCGCCAGCCAATTTGGCTATTGATGACATGGCTACTGGTCCGGAAGCGTTAAAAGAAGAATTTTTAAAGGAAACTGCCCCAAGAAAAAAACAAACAAACAAAAACAATTCAACTGATAACAGTTTAAATAATTATTCAGATAATTCCGACCAAAATATTTCCGATTCCAACCATCAATCAGTTAAAAAAACTCCTCCTTCTAATTTACCTTTTGGTTAAAAAATACATGAATACTAATAAAAAAAAGAGAATAGGTATTGATGCTCGTTTTTATGGTCCTATTGGTAAGGGTTTAGGTCGGTATATCCAAGAAATAGTAGATAATGTTATTAAGTTGGATAATTATAATGAGTATGTTATTTTTTTAAGAAAAGATAATTTTGACGAACTTGTTATTGACAATCAAACTAATGTTAAAAAAGTTTTAGCCGATGTCCAATGGTATACTTTAAAAGAGCAATTGATTATGCCTTTTTATATTTGGCGAGAAAAATTAGATTTAATTCATTTTCCGCATTTTAACGTTCCGTTTTTTGTTCCAACTAAATTTGTTGTCACTGTTCATGATTTAATCTTAACTAAATTTAAAACAATTCGAGCGACAACCTTACATCCGATTATTTATAAACTTAAAAATTTGGCTTATAGAATTATAATAAACCGAGCTTTAAAAAAATCACAAAAAGTTTTAACTGTATCGGAATTTACTAAGAATGATATTGTTAAACAATTTAATGTTAATCCCCAAAAAATAGAGGTTATTTACGAAGGAGTGGCTAATTTGGCTAAGGGTCGAGATTCTTTGTTCGTCGCTAAATTAGATAACAATGAAGTGCTAAAAGATTATAATATTGAGCATCCTTTTTTATTATATGTTGGCAACGCTTATCCGCATAAAAATTTGGAGTTTTTAATTTCCAGTTTTAAAGATGTTTATAAAAAAAACAATGATTTGCGATTAGTGTTAGTAGGAAAGGAAGATTATTTTTATAAAAATTTAAAAAATTTTGCCGGTGATTGTTTCTCTGATTGTTTGGAAAATCCGATTATTTTTTCCGGTTATGTTCCGGATGACAAATTGGAAATTTTTTACAAAAAAGCGTTAGTTTATGTTTTTCCGTCTTTGTATGAAGGTTTTGGTTTGCCACCGCTTGAAGCTATGGCTAAAGGTTGTCCGGTATTAAGTTCTAATGTCAGTAGTATGCCCGAGATTCTAGGGGAATCAGCTTGTTATTTTAATCCTCAAGACAAAAACGACTTTCTTAATAAATTGGAATTAATTTTAAATGATAATAAGTTAAGAGAAAAATTAATAGTTGCTGGAGAATCTCATTGTAAAAAATTTAGTTGGTGGGATTGCGCTTTTAGAACTTGGCAGATTTATTTGCAATAATTTTGTCTTTTATGAAAACAAAAAAACATAAAATAAAAGTTTCATCGGATTTTTCTCAATCCGGTTTTGTAATTGACTTAAGATCAAAATTAAACAAAAATACAAACGAAATTAAAGACAGTAAATTTAAACCTAAACCGATTATAATTGATAAAATTGATAATAATTTTAATCAAATTGATCAGACCGATAAACTTAAATATCAAACTCCTAAAAAGGTTGATAATTCTAAAAATTTTACAAAAAACAAAATAAAAAAATCGTCTTTTATTAATTGGTCTAATCTTAAAAAAACTTTTTTATTCCCGGTTTTTTTGTTTCTTTTTAAAATCATAAGAGCGATTGTTTTTTTCTTTATTGATTGGGCAGTGGATATTTTTAATTTTTTAAAGAAATTGGTAATTTTTAAGTACCCGATTATATTTTTTAAAAAAATAGGAAAAATCTGTGCTAACTGTATTTTTAAAATAAAAATAAAAAAGAAAAAAGCAATTCCATTGATGATCGATAAAACTCCAGCTTTTAAAACTTCTGTTATTAACATAAATAATAAAACCAAAAAGAAGAAAAAAATTAATTCAATTCTTTATTTTATTTTATTTTTGTTTTTATTGATAATTCCTTTTAAACTTTTTTCCTATTATCGTTTAATGGTTAACCAAGAAACTATTAAAAATTTAAAGCAATATTCAACCACCGGTTTAGAAAATTTTATTTCCGCTTCCGGTGAAATATCAAATTTAAATTTAAGTTCGGCCCAAAATGATTTTTTTCAAGCCGGACAAAATTTTTTAATGTTTGACGAAGAGCTGGGGGAGATTGATGAATTTTTATTGTTTTTATCCTCTTTTTCTAAAGATAAAGAGATTAAACTAGCTTCTGAATCTAAAAATATTGCTAAAATTGGAATTTATTTGGCGTCGGCCGGTGATAATTTTAGTTTGGCGATAAATAGTTTAATAGCCGTTTTTTCCGAAACAGAAACTGAAAAAAATTTTTCTGATTTTTATTATTATACCAAAAAAACTGAAACTGATTTTAAAAAAGCTAATAAATATTTAAACAAAATAGATGAGATGGCCGTTCCCGAAGAATATCGTGATCAATTTAAAGATATAAAAAACCAAGCTGATGTCTTGGAAAAAAGTTTAACCAATTTTTTAGAAATAGCCCCGGCTTTAAAAGATTTTTTAGGAATTGACTCCGATCGACGTTATTTGGTTGTTTTTCAAAACAATGCCGAACTTCGGGCTACGGGCGGTTTTATCGGTAGTTACGCTTTAGTTGATTTAAAAAAGGGTCAAATTAAAAATATTGAAATACCGGCCGGAGGTTCCTATGATACTGAAGGTGGTATGAAAATTTCGGTTGAATCGCCTGAACCTCTTCATTTACTAAAATCTAAATGGTATTTTTGGGATGCCAATTGGTGGCCCGATTGGAAATTATCGGCTCAAAATTTAATGTGGTTTTATGAAAAAAGCGGTGGACCTAGCGTTGATGGGGTTATAAGTCTAACTCCGGATGTTTTAGCCGATATTTTAGAAATAATCGGACCGGTTGATTTAAATGAAAAATATGGAGTAGTAATTGATTCTAATAATTTTGAAGATATTCTTCAAGAAATAGTGGAAGTTGTCGGTAAACCGGAAATTTATCAGGATGAAAATTTACAAACCGATATTTTAGCCAGAGTTGCTACCAGTTCTGGTGAATTGATAAGTTCAACAACCGAAACCTTCGCTTCTACCGGCTTAAAACGAAATGAGCCTAAAAAAATTATTGGAGATTTGATGACGGTGATTTTAGAAAAAACTTCCCATAGTTTAAATAAAGATTTTTTAGTAAAACTATCTCAAGTAATCGGAAAAAATTTAAATCAAAAAAATATTTTATTGTATTTTTCCGATTCCGACATTCAGACGGAAGTTGAAAATCGTTCTTGGGCCGGACGAATCAAAGAAGCTCCGTTTGATTATTTGGCCGTGATTAATTCTAATGTGGCTGGGGGTAAAACCGATAAGGTTATAAACAATAATATGTCTCTAAGTGTAGAAATTGAAGCTGACGGTTCAATTATTAATACCTTAACGATTAAACGCGAGCATTTAGGCAATAAAGAAGATTTATTTACTGGTATTAGAAATACCGATTGGTTGAGAATTTATACACCTCTAGGTAGTACTTTAATAAGCGCTACCGGTTTTTCGTCCGTTGATGAAAATTCTTTTAAACCGACTGAAGATTTTTACGAACAAAATGATTTTTTGGTTAACAGTGAAAATAAAGCCAAAATTGATTTATTAAGCAATACTAAAATTTATCAAGAGTCTTCCAAAACTGTTTTTGCCAATTGGTCGGTGCTTGATCCCGGTCAATCCGAGGTTATTGAAGTTAAATATAAGTTGCCTTATAACTTTAAAACTTTATTTATTGATAAGGAACCAAAATCTATTTTGAATTTTTGGAAATTATTTGATTCCGGCGAGATTATTAAAAACTATTCTTTGTTATGGCAAAAACAAGCCGGTGATAATAACTCTACTTTTAATTTTAATTTGATTAATGATTTGAATTTATTGGCCTTATGGACTTATCCGGAAAATATTGGTTCAACCGATAAGATTATAAATTTTTCCGGTGATTTAATTACTGATAAATATTTGGCTGTAATTTTTAAATAAATAATAATTAATTATATAAATATGCTAAAAAATAAAAGTAAATTTTTTAAACATAATAAAGAAGAAGATTTAGTTTTTACTAAACATAAAATTGATAATAGTAGTTCCTTAATAGAACCTGATAGTGAATCAGAAGTTGATTTTTTTGAAAAGCCTATTATTTCTCAAGATTATAATAATGAAAAAAAACCTAAATTAGCCGACAGTGAAATTGAAAGTCATTTAAGGGAAATATACAGTGATGATAATGGAGAATCTTTGCCCGACTTTAAAACTATAAAAATAAAAAAGAAAAGAAGTTTAGGATTAAAATTATTTTATTTGTTTATAACTTTATTGGTTGTCTCTGGGGTAATTTTTGGTGTTTTTAAATATATAAAAAATAATCAAGATGTGGCTTCAGTTTTAAAAATAAATATAACCTCGCCAGAGAAAGTGATTTTGGGCGAAGATTTTTTATATGAAATCGAATATCAAAATACCAGTAATTATAATTTAAACAATGTTATTTTAGA
Organism: uncultured Gammaproteobacteria bacterium; assembly: GCA_964394905.1. Lineage (GTDB taxonomy): Bacteria > Patescibacteriota > Patescibacteriia > Patescibacteriales > UBA12465. The sequence continues at coordinate 10,065 of CAYMZF010000001.1, read as the reverse complement.
GATTAATTATCCGGATAACTTTATTCTGGCTGAAATTTATTCAGTTGATCAAACCGCTGATAAAAAGACTTGGAAGATAGATAACTTAGGAGCTAATCTGGGCGGAGTTATAAAAATCAGAGGAAAGATAATAAACAAAGAAGGTTCTAATAATTTATTAACCGTTAAAGCTAATTATGGAATTAATGGCTTATCTTCAAGTTTTTCTAAAGATAGTCTTAATTCTATAGTAGTCGGATCTTTACCGTTTCAAATTAAAGAAGATTATTATTCCACAGTATTGGTAGATGAAGAATATCCTTTAAATCTTGTTATTAAAGATTTTCCGGTAGATAAAATAAATAAATTTGTTATTTCCTTTTCCGGACCGGAAGAAATTTTTTCCGTTAAGGATACAACTAATAAAAATACTGGAACTAGTAGTGAAACGGCTATAACTAAAATAAGCAAGATTGATAATTTTAATTTTTTAGTTGAAACTTCTTCCGTTAATGAAATGTCTTTTGATTTTAAATACAAAATAAGCGAGAGAAAAAACGATCAAGAAAATATTTCATGGACCTTAAAATATATTGACGATAGCGGTAAGGAGTTTATTTTTTTAGAAAAGCAAGTTGCTCTAACGATTATAAAAAGTGATTTAAATTTAAATATTTCCGTTAACGATTCTTCAACCGATACTCCAATTAATTTTGGTGATACTTTAAATTATGTTATTTCTTACAGCAATAAAGGCGATAAAGACATGGAGGATTTGGTTATTATGGCGGTATTAAAAAGTGACTTTTTGGATTGGAACAGTTTGAAAGATTCAAACGACGGTAGTGTTAGTCGTAAAACAATTTCTTGGACGGCGTCCGAAATTCCGGAATTAAAAAAACTGGAACCGGGAGATAGCGGTGAGATTAAATTTTCTATTAATGTGGCTAACTATAACAATGTTGAATTCGGTCAAGATTTAAACGTTGAAAGCTACGCTCAATTCAGTATTGGTAATATTGAAGATTTTTCCGGTGAAGAAGATCATTTAAATGATAATTCCAGTAATACGGTAATAAATAAATTAAACAGCGATTTATCTATAAAAGAGGAGGTTTTATATTTTGATGCCGACAATATCCCGGTTGGTTCCGGTCCTTTACCGCCGGTAGTGGGAGAACAAACATCTTTTAAATATTATTGGACTTTAAAAAATTCATTGCACGAGATTAAGGATTTAAAAGTTGAATTAGCTTTGCCACAGTATGTTATTTGGAATAATAATTTTAATGTTAGCGCCGGTAGTTTAGATTATGATCCGCTTACTAATAAAGTTATTTTTTCTATCAGTCGTTGGCCCGTTGGAATTGAAACGGTTGATATTAATTTTAGTGTTAGTGTCATTCCGACTGACAGCCAATATAATAAAATTATAATTTTATCATCCGGCTCATCACTCTCAGCCATTGATGCCGAAACCAATGCCACTATAACTAAAACAACCGATGTTAAAACCAGTAAATTAGAAGATGACGCTATTGCCGGTTATAGTAATGATGGTCGGGTTAAATAAATTATTTTATGAATAAGAAAAAAACAATAGTCACTTCTCATGGTGTTTTAAAATATCCTATTTTTATGCCCGATGCGACCAGGGGTTTTATAAAAATGTGTGACCAGGATGATTTAAAAGCTACGGGTGTATCGGCTTTGGTAGTTAATACTTTTCATTTATATTTGCAACCGGGAATCAAAGTTATTAAAAAAGCCGGTGGACTTCATAAATTTATTAATTGGGATAAACCGTTATTATCTGATAGTGGCGGTTTTCAAATTTTTTCCTTGATTCATAAAAATAGTCAAATGGGGAAGATAGATGATCATGGAGCAACTTTTAAATCTCCCGTGGATGGATCTAAACACGAAATAACTCCGGAAAAATCAATTCAAATTCAATTTGATTTGGGAACTGATTTAATGGTTTGCTTGGATGATTGTACACCGTATGGTTTTGATGAAAAAAAAATAGCTTTGTCGGTTGATCGCACTATCGCTTGGGCGGAAAGATGTTATCAGGAGTATATTAGACAGATAAAAAAGAGAAAATTAAATAAAAATAATCGGCCGAAATTAATTGCCGTAATTCAAGGCGGATTAAGTCGAGAACTTAGAAAAAAATGTTTAGACGGTTTAATGAAAATAAGTGGAAGCAAATTTTTAAATGAAAGTGTTGAATTTGCCGGCTATGGTTTTGGTGCTCGACCGATTGATGAAAAAGGAAACTTTTTATTTGACATTTTGGATTTTACTGCTAAAATCATTCCAGACGACAAAATTAAGTTCGCTTTAGGTATTGGAACCCCGGACGACATTCGTCGTTGCTACAAAATGGGCTGGAACATGTTTGATTGCGTTATACCGACACGGGAAGGCCGTCATGGCAAATTATATCAATTTAGAGGAAAAAGCTTAAAATCGGCTAATTTTTACCAAGAAATAAGCGTTAAAAAGTCATCTTTGGCTGACAATTTTAAGTCAATTAACTCAAAGTCAAATTTAAAAGAATTAAACGGTAATTCTTTGGCTTATTTACATCATTTGTTTAAAGTCAATGAATCTTTAGGCCAAAAATGGGCCAGTTTAAATAATTTAGAATTTTATAATCAATTAATGAAAAGAATATCCGATTACTAAAAATATGAAAATATTATTGTATAATACCTTAACTAAAAAGAAAGAAGAATTCAAACCGCTTAAACCCGGTTATCTTTCTTTTTATTATTGCGGACCGACAGTTTATTCTACTCAACACATTGGAAATTTAAGAGGTTCTTTTTGTGCCGATATTGTTCATCGTACTTTTAAGTATTTAAACTATAATGTTTCAATGGTTAGAAATTATACTGATGTCGGGCACTTAACTTCCGATGCCGATGAAGGAGAAGATAAAATAGAGAAGACAGCCAAAAAAGAAAATATCAAACCGGAAACAGTAGTTGATAGATTTATTGCTATTTATGAACAAGACACTAAAAAATTAAATATTTTGGAACCGAAATTTAAACCACGGGCTACAGAAAATATTTCTGAGATGATTGATATGGTTCAATTATTAATCGCTAAGGGTTATGCTTATGTTACCGACTTGGCGGTTTATTTTGAAGTTGATAAGTTTAAAAATTATAATCAATTATCGGGTCGCAAACCGGAAAAAAATAAAATCGGTGCCGGTCGGGCTTCCGTAGATGATCCTAAAAAGAAAAATCCGCAAGATTTTGCCGTTTGGTTTTTTAAAGCCGGTGTTCATAAAAATGCTTTGCAATTTTGGCCATCGCCTTTTGTTTCGCCGTTAGTTGAAAATGGTGATGGTTTTCCCGGTTGGCACATAGAATGTTCCGCGATGATTAGAAAATTGTTGGGTGATACTATAGATATTCATATGGGTGGAATTGAACATGTAAGTATTCATCATAGTAATGAAATCGCTCAGAGTGAAGCGGTTAGTGGAGTTAAATTAGCCGATTATTGGATACACAATGAACATCTTTTGATTAATAATGAAAAAATGTCAAAATCTCAAGGTACTTCATTCAGTTTGCAAGATATTATAAACAAAGGTTTTTCTCCGATGGCTTTGCGTTATTTTTATCTCCAGGCCCATTATCGTTCTAAGCAGAATTTTACTTTTGAAGCTTTAAAAGCATCACAAAAAGGTTTAACCGGTATTTATAATAAAATAGAAAAATTGGGAACAATAATCGGAGAAGTTGATTCTGTTTTTAAAGATAAATTTTTAGAAGCTTTATTGGATGATTTTAATACCACTAAGTCATTAACTTTAATTTCAGAAATATTAAAATCAGATTTACCCGATAAAGATAAATTAGCCACTCTTATAGATTTTGATAATGTTTGGGCTTTAAATTTTTCTTCAGTTATAGCCAATAAAAATTCTGATAACAATCTACCGGCTGATGTGATTAAATTATTGGATGATCGAGCGGTAGCCAGAAAAAATAAAGATTTTATAAAAGCGGATGAGGCCAGAATAAAATTAGAACAAAGAGGATATAAAATAAAAGATTTGCCGGATGGTCGCAGTGTTATTGAATAAAAAATATGAATAATTTTTGGTTAGATTTACAAAAGAATAAAAAAGGTAAAAGTATTTTAGCCTTAGCTCCCTTGGCCGGATATACAGATTCGGCTTTTCGTTTAATATGCAAAGAATTCGGAGCCGATGTCGTCTATAGTGAAATGGCTTCAGTTTCAGCTTTATATTATAATTCCGATAAAACTTTAGAATTATTAAAATTTTTTAAAAAAGAACGACCTTATGTCGTTCAACTTTTTGGTTCAAATAAAGATCATTTTATAAAAGCGATAAAAATAATAGAACAAAAAATAAAACCGGATGGTTTTGATATTAATTTCGGTTGTCCGGTTAAAAAAGTTTTAAAACAGGGAGCTGGAGCCAAATTAATGAGTGATTTAAATTTAAGTCGAGAAATTATCTCGGTCGTACTTAAAACCACTAAACTGCCGGTTTCTATAAAAGTTCGGACGGAAGCTTTTGGCGTAAACTTAGTTGATTTTTTAAAAAATATTTCTGATTTACCGGTATCGGCCATAATGATTCACGGTCGAACTTTAAATCAATTATTTTCCGGTCCGATTGATTTGGCGATTATTAAAAAAAGTAAAAAATATTTTTCCGGAGTGATTTTGGCCAATGGCGGTATAACTAATTGGAATGAAATTGATAGAATTATAAAAAAAACCGGAGTTGATGGAGTCGGAATCGGTCGAGGAGCTTTGAGTCAACCTTGGATTTTTTCCGATAAATATCAAAATTTATCCAAAGAGGACCGAAAAAAAATGGCTATAAAAATAGCTTTAAAACATTTAAAATTAATAGAGAAAAATAAAGGTCAAATTGGTTTAGGGGAATTTAAAGGACATTTGGCTTGGTATTTAAAGGATTTTTCCGAAGCTTCAAATATCAGATCAAAAGTAATGACGGCCGACAGTTATTTACAGATCAGCCAGATATTAAAATTATTTCTCAATAAAAAATAATTATATTTTTTAAAAAGTTTATATTATGTTATACTTTTATAGTAATATAATTTTATGATTTTAATTATTAATACTTCCGACAATAATCAAATTGAACTAATTCTGGAAAAAGACGGGCTGGTTTTTAAAAGAAAAAAATTTTTAGCTCGTCGTCAACAAGCTGAAAAACTTTTACCGGCGATTGATAAATTATTGAAATTGGCCAATTGTAGTTTAAAATCAATAAAAAAAATAAAAGTGGTTCATCAAGGGGATAGTTTTACTTCGCTTCGAATTGGAATTTTAACGGCTAATGCTTTAGCTTATGCTTTGGGTATTAAAATTGAAACCGTTAATTTTACTAAAAAAAATATAAAATCATTAGGTGATTTTGATATCGTAATTCCGGCCTATAATCATAATCCGGATATTAAAATAAAAAACAATGAAGTGGTTTAAATTTTTTACAAAAATATTTTTAGTGGTGTTAGCGTTTTTTTCTTTTTTATCTGTTACTAAAAAAGTTGAAGCGGCATCGGTCGCCGGTCAAGTAGCCGGTAAAATATTAATTCAGGTTGAAGCGCAAGGTCAAGCCTATTATGTTAACCCTTTGGATTTAAAAAAATATTATTTAGGTCGACCGGCTGACGCTTTTTCTGTAATGCGATCTTTCGGTTTGGGTGTTAAAAGTAACGATTTAAATACTTTTTTAAAAAACGGAGCTCGATCTAATTTGTCGGGAAGAATTTTGCTTCAAGTTGAAGCTCAGGGTCAAGCTTATTATGTTAATCCCGATAATTTAAAACTTTATTATTTGGGCCGGCCGATTGACGCTTTTAATGTGATGCGAGAATTAGGTTTGGGAATTACCGATTCTAATTTAAATCAAATAAGTACCGGAGTAATAGGTTCCGGTGCGATAAGTTCTGATACAAGCACGGAAACGGTTAGTAATTATGGAGAAAAAATTGTTAAATTTACTTGGAAGTATAACAACAAAGAGTATTTTTTAAATCAAACTTTTTATGATTCTTGGTATAATAATTATAAAAACTCTCCTAAGTATTACAGTTATTCTTCCGATAATCCGCCGGCTGACTTGAGAGATAGTTATTATAGTGTTTTTTTAGTAACTAAGACTGGTGATACAGCTATAAGTGATTTAATAAGCAATTTAAAAAAAATAGCCCAGACCGAAGGTTTTTCCGATGATGAATTCTTGGAATTTACTATGGCTTTAGTTCAATATATACCTTATGATTTTTCAAAAAATGAAACTAGTTTACAAAATTTTCCTTATGAAACTTTGTATAAAAATTCGGGAATTTGTTCCGATAAATCGTTTTTGGCTTTATCAATTCTTAGGTATTTAGGTTATGGCGGAGCAATTTTTGATTATCCCGATATTAAGCATTCGGCCGTAGCGGTGGCTTGTTCCGGTGAGTCTTCTTATAATTCCGGTTATTGTTTTATAGAAACTACCAATTATTTTCCTGTTGGAATTTTTCCGAGTGATTTATCTTCCGGTCAAGCTACCAGTACCATTGATTGGAATAATATTTTTGAACAATCTTCGTGGGGCGAAGTGAAGATTTATCAAAAAACTTCCGGTAGATATTATTTTGGTATGGCTGAAAATGTCAGTAGTGTTAATCAAATGAAATCACTTCAAGCAATTATTAATCAACAAAAAAGTCAATTAGATACAATCCTTGATAATTTAAATTCTTTAAGTGCGGAATTAAATGAATTAAAATCATCGTTAGAATATTATGTTAAACAAGGCGATGTTGTTAATTACAATGCTAATTTAAGTGAATATAATACAAAAGTGGCTGAATATAATTTAATATTATCCGATTATTATTCCAAGGTTGATGTTTATAATAATAATATTTCGTCTTTTAATAAAATGGTCAATAATTTTTGGCAAACTTAATTATTATAATATGGTCTATAAATTAAAAAAAACTAAATTAGCCTTTACTTTAGTGGAACTTTTAGTGGTTGTTTTTATTATTGGATTATTAACTTCGGTTACAGTTTATTCCGTTCAAAATTCTAAAGCTAAATCGCGGGATGTTAAAAGAGTAAATGATATTTCTCAAATTCAAATGGCCTTAGAGAAGTATTATAATAAAAATCAAAACTATCCGGCGGTACTTAGTGATTTAAGTTCGTCAACCGATATTTATTTGGCGACTATTCCCGAAGCTCCTAATCAACCCGATGGTGATTGTACCGTTGAAAACAATGAGTATGTTTATACAGTTTCAGGTACTAATAATACTAATTATACCTTATCTTTTTGTTTAGGTGATAATTCTGGTGATCTAAGTGCGGGAGTAAACCAGGCTGTTCCTGGTGAAATTTAGTTTATTTGGTTTAGTATAAACATAATTGACTTTTTTAAAAGAATAAAGTAATATAGAAAGAGCTTAAATGAGATTATTATTTAGGCTTTTTATTAATAAAATAACATGCTTACTCAAATTTCTTGTTTATATTAAAACAAATATAAATTTTGTAAGCAGAGGCCCGCAATTAGCGGGGTAAAAGAAAAAAATATGAATATTCCAAAATTAGAAGAAATGATGAAATCCGGAGCTCACTTCGGTCATCGTACTAATCGTTGGCATCCAAAAATGGAACCATTTATTTTTACTAAAAAAAATGGTATCTATATTATTAATTTAGAAAAAACTCAAATCAAGTTGACTGAAGCTTTAGAGTTTATGGCCAAACTTATAAAAGAAGACAAAAACATTCTTTTTGTCGGAACTAAAAAACAAGTTAGAGAATCAATGAAAAAAATGGCCGAAGAAATTAAACAACCGTATATAACCGGAAAATGGTTGGGCGGTTTAGTTACTAATTTTTCAATTATTAAAAAATCAATCAAAAAATATCAAGATTTATTAAGTGATCGAGAAAGTGGTAAATTAAATAAATATACTAAAAAAGAAAAATTAGATTTTGATCGTGAAATAAAAAGATTAGAAGAACGAGTTGGTGGTTTAGTCGGTTTAATTAAATTACCGGATGCTATCTTTATCTGGGATTTAAAAGAAGAAAAGACAGCTGTAGCCGAAGCTCAAACTAAAAATATTCCGATTATTGCCATTTGCGATACCAATGTTGATCCGAGTGTTTGCGCTTATCCGATTCCGGCTAATGACGATGCCACTAAAACAGTTGATTTAATTTTAACTTGCATTAAAGATAATTTAATCAATGTTAAAAACATTAATTTAAAATAATAAATTTTGTATTAAACTTACAAAATAATAAATATATGGAACAAATAAAAGAATTACGTGAACGTACTGGAGCCGGTATGGTTGATTGTAAAAAAGCTTTAGACGAAGCCGGTAACGATATTGAAAAAGCTATAGAAATTTTAAGAAAAAAAGGTATTTCCAAAGCTGCTAAAAGAAGCGAACGTGATGCCAGTGAAGGTTTGGTAAAATTAAGCACCAATGATGATAAAACCGAAGGCTATATGTTAGAATTAAAATCTGAAACAGACTTTGTTGCTCGTAATGAAAAATTTCAAAAATTAGCTGATGATATTTTAGAAGTTATTAAAAACAATAAACCGGCCAGTCGGGAAGATTTATTAAAAATGACTTTAAATGATTCTACTGTAGAAGAACAAGTTAGCGGTTTAAGTGGAGTTATTGGTGAAAAAATAGAATTAGGTCAAATTGCTTCTGTGGTTGGTCAGACTGTGGCTAGTTATTCTCATTTAGGCGGTAAAATTGGAGTATTAGTGGCCTTGGATCAAGAGAATCAAGAAGAATTGGCAAACGACATTGCCATGCATATTGCTGCGGCCAGTCCTAAATATTTAAATAGTACCGAGGTTTTAAGTGAAGAATTAGACAAAGAAAAAGAAATTTATCGGGAACAATTAGCTAAAGAAGGAAAACCGGAAAATATTATTGAAAATATTATGGTTGGTAAAGTTAAAAAATATTATTCTGAAGTTTGTCTATTGGATCAAGAATATATAAAGGATGATAAAAAAACAGTTAAAGAAATTTTAGGCGGAGTAAATGTTATTAAATTTGTTCGCTTCGCTTTATAGTTAAATTTTAAACGATGAAAATAGTTCAAATACAATTTGCTCCTTGGGATAAAAAATATAATTTTACTCCCGGTGATTTAGCTGATCTAAAAAATGGTGATATGGTAATAGTGGAAACCGAATTCGGTCAAGAAATCGGAAAGGTTTTTGCTTTTAAAAATTTAGCTGATATTGAAATTGAAGAACAAAATAATATTAAACCGATTATTCGTTTAGCAACAGATGAAGACATAGCTAAAATGATTAGTGAAGAAGAAAAAAAAGAAGCTTTGAATTATTGTCAACAGATTGTTGAAAAATATGAATTACCGATGAAATTAATTGATGTTCAATTTTCTTTAGATAGAAATAGAATTAATTTTGCTTTTTATTCTGATAGTCGAGTTGATTTTAGAAATTTAGTTAAAGATTTATCGGGTCATTTTAAAGGTATTATTCGTTTAACTCAAATCGGTAGTCGAGATGAAGCTCGAGCTACGGGTGATTTAAGTCATTGTGGTCGTTGTTTATGTTGTCGCAGTTATATTAAAGATTTTTCATCTATAACTTCGGAAATGGCTGAAGCCCAACAAGTTGTTCATCGTGGTAGTGATCGAGTTTCGGGTATGTGCGGAAAATTAATGTGTTGTTTGTCTCATGAATATGAAGGTTATGTAGAAATGGCTAAAAAATTACCGCCAATCGGAGCTAAAGTAAATGTTGATGGTCGTCGGGGTGAAGTTTTAGGACAGCATATTTTAAAGCAATCGGTTGATGTTTTGTTTAGAGGAGAAAAAGATGGTGATAGTGATGTAGTGGTGGAAGTGGATATTAATCGTCATAATAAAAAAGATAAATAGAAAATTAACAATAAAAAAAATAAAAAAAGGAGGAAACCATGAATGAACAAGAACGAATAGAACAAGAACGAATAGCCACTAATTTTTTATCTCAAGGCA